>DFVG01000041.1 GCA_002379985.1 Flavobacteriaceae bacterium UBA4166 | reverse complement strand
CGAGAATTAGGCCGTGACATTGTGGTTCGGAACCTGCAACCTGCTTCGATTCAAATTCAGTTAGATCAGATGATCGCTAAGAAAGTGCATGTAGTTCCTACTACAGAAATCGAATTTCGCGAAGGTTTTCAAGCGATTGATAGTGCTTACACCCAACCAGATTCGGTGACGGTGAGAGCTCCAAAAAGAATGATAGATTCTATTGGAACCATCACTACGCAGCTTTTGAAAGCGAAGGATGTGGCAGCCAATTTGAGTGCAAATGTGGGCCTAGATGTTCCCAAACGAAATCACGTTTCCTGGGAGCCTACTAGTGTCACCGTAAAACTTAATGTTACTGAATATGTGCAGAAAGAATTAACTGTTCCCATTCAATTGATCAATGTGCCTTCAAATATGTCAGTCAAGCTAGTGCCGGAAAGTGTGCTGCTTCGCATGAACATTCCTATTCAACGTTTTCAACAAGTGAGCGCTAACGATTTTTCTGTGGTTTGTGATTATGCCAATAGAAATAAAGAAGAGAATTTTATGTTGCCTGAACTGCTCAAAAAACCCAAGTGGCTGCGGGAGGTAGAATTTGAAGATAAGAAAATTGACTATTTGATCTTTAAACAATGAAGAACGATAGCATAAAGATTATTGGATTGACAGGCGGTATTGGTAGTGGAAAAACTACGGTCGCCAAGATGTTCGAAGCGTTGGAAATCCCAATATATGTTGCCGATGAGGCCGCAAAACAATTGGTAAATTCATCTGCTTCTCTACGGAAAGCTATCGTTGGGTTGCTAGGAGCGAATGCGTATAAGAATGAAACCTTAGATCGCTCTTGGGTCGCACAGGAAGTATTTAACGATGCTGAAAAGCTTCAACAATTGAATGCAATTATCCATCCTGCTGTGGCCAAAGATTTTAATGCTTGGGTCGCAAAACAACAAGGACCATATTGTATGAAGGAGGCAGCCATACTATTTGAAAGTGGCGCCGATAAAAATTGCGATGCAATTATTGTAGTGACCGCGCCAGAATCCGTTCGAATTGCTCGGGTTGTTGAAAGAGATGGCAGTGATGAAGCCGCTGTACGAGCACGAATGAAGCATCAACTCTCAGATGCGGAACGAGTTAGCAAGGCAGATTATGTCATTGAGAATTTACACCTAGAGGAAACTAAAAAGCAAGTGGAAGCCGTTCATAGAATGCTAATAAAAATGCCCTGAAGCCCTAGTTTTATTGATTTTGTTAACATTTGGTTAAACACCCCATTGCCTAAATGTTAAAATCTTACTTTTGGGCTATGAATAAAAAGCTATTCGCTTTACTGATCGCGCTCATGAGTCTGGCCCTGCTTGGAATTATCTTTATTCAGGGCTATTGGATTCGGAATTCCTACCAACAAAAAGAAGATCAGTTTTCCTTCAATGCACGACAAATACTAATTCATGTCGCTGAAAAAGTTAGAAACCGGGAGGTTGAAGATTACTACAATGTTTATAATTCATTATTAGATAGTATTGAAGCTCCGGATAATGTGAGTATTACTGAACTTATTTATACCATTCGGAATAATAATAGCAATGAAACGATTATCTATACGGATCGTATTTCCGAAGAAGACTTTAAACTTTCTTCAAGTTTTTTAGATACGGAATTGGATAGTATTCAGTTCAAAAAAATCATCAACTCCAAAAAAACACAACGTTTTAGTGCGGGTGTCGACGGTGGAGTGGCAACAAAATCTACGGTCGAATCCTTCAAACGCCTGCCGGAATACGAGAAAAAACAATTTGAAAGTGCTGTAAAAAATATTTCGGCAAAACTCCCTATCCATAAACGCGTTACCAAAGAAGAAATCGCATCGCTCCTGGATAAAAGCATGAACGAACGAGGTATGGATGCCAATTTTGAATTTGCTGTCTACAGCAAAAGTTTGGCCACACGAGTTCGGAGTCAGGATTTTGAGTTGGATCCGGAAAGTACTTACCTGGTTCCTTTATTTGGTGATGACGACAACAATTACAATCTGTATGTCAACTTCTTTGATAAGCAAAAACAAGTATTGAGTTCTATTTTGGGTATGGCAGTCTTATCATTAGCCTTTACCTCTGTGATCATTATTGCCTATGCCAGTGCCCTTTCTCAGATCTTTAAGCAACGTCAAATTTCGCAGATCAAGAGTGACTTCATTAATAATATGACGCACGAGTTCAAAACTCCTATTGCTACGATCAATTTGGCTTTGGATGCCATGAAAAATCCAAAGATTACCGATAACAAAGAATTTCTGAATCGCTATTTAAAAATGATTCGCGATGAAAACCGTCGGATGCACGCTCAAGTAGAAAATGTATTACGCATCTCTAAACTGGAGAAGAATGAATTAGACCTTCCCAAAGAGCGCATCAAATTACATGACATCGTGGAAGACGCGATCTCTCACGTGAGCTTGATCATGGAAGATCGGCAAGGATATATAAAAACACATTTCGGCGCACTTAAATCTTCTATTCTTGCTAATCCATCACATTTTGAAAATGTAATTGTTAACATCTTAGACAATGCGATTAAGTATTCCGAAGAGCCCCCTAAAATTGACATCTACACCGAAAACGTAAAGAATAGTATTATTTTAAAGATTCGGGACCAGGGTGTGGGAATGAACAAGAGCACGCAGAAAAAAATCTTTGAAAAATTCTACCGCGAACATACTGGGGATATCCATAATGTAAAGGGTCACGGACTTGGGCTCGCATACGTACAACGAATTTTGAAAGACCACGATGCCGAAATTTACGTGGAAAGTGAAAAAAACAAAGGCAGCACATTTATCATTAAAATACACTTAATATCTTAATATATGGAAACTGAAAATAAAAAAATCTTATTGGTTGAGGACGATCCAAACTTTGGAACGGTATTAAAAGACTACTTGTCGATGAACGATTACGAAGTAACTCATGCGAAAAACGGAATGGAAGGCTTCGAGAAATTCAAAAAAGACGATTTCGACCTCTGTATTTTGGATGTCATGATGCCGTATAAAGACGGATTCACATTAGCGAAAGAAATACGAGAAAAAAACGAGGACATTCCAATTATCTTTCTAACCGCAAAAGCAATGAAAGAAGATGTTCTGAAAGGGTATAAAGTGGGTGCCGACGATTACTTGAACAAACCTTTTGATAGTGAAGTATTACTGATGAAGATCAAGGCGATCATTCAGCGTAAGGCCACCGATTCGATTGCTGACAGCAAGCAATTTGAGTTTGAGATCGGAAACTTCCACCTCAATTCAAAACTTCGTTTCCTTACTTATAAAAAAGAAGATCCTGTAAAACTTTCACCAAAAGAAAACGACCTGTTACGTCTTTTGGCGCTACATAAAAACGATTTGATGCCAAGAGAATTGGCACTAACAAAAATTTGGAGAGACGACAATTATTTTACCTCTCGAAGTATGGATGTTTATATAGCGAAACTTCGAAAATATCTAGGAAAAGATGATGGTGTAGAGATCATCAATATTCATGGAGAAGGATTCCGCTTGGTCGTAAAAGACGAAGTAGACCAATAAACAAATTAAGTGTAGAAAAAACGCCTTATTTATAAGGCGTTTTTTTGTTGTATGTAGGCGATTACTTCGTGCGGATCAATAGTATGATCAAACCATTTTATTGCATCGTTCTTTCGAAACCAGGTGCCTTGCCGTTTTGCAAATCGGCGTGTATTTTTTTTAATTTCTGAAACTGCTGTGTCAAGGTCCCAATTTCCTTCGAAATAACGAAATAACTCTTTATAGCCTACCGTTTGCAGCGCATTTAAAGACTGATGCGGAAATAATGCTTTTGCCTCTTCAAGAAGTCCTTCTGCCATCATCAAATCCACGCGCTTGTTGATACGCTCATAAACGATCTCACGAGGCGCAGTCAATCCGATATAGCTGGTCTCAAAAGGACGCTCCGGTTTTTCTTGGTCTAAAAAAGAAGAAAACGGTTGTCCCGTAGCCCGAATAATTTCTAATGCGCGAATAAGACGATGCGGATTCTGCTTGTCAACTGTCTCATGATATTCTGGATCGGTGGCTTCTAACTCGTGTTGAAGTGCCGCAATGCCGTCTCGTTTCCATTGGGCTACCAATACTTCTCTCACTTCAGCTGGAACCTCAGGAAACTTATCTAATCCTTTCACCACAGCATCTACGTACAAGCCCGAGCCGCCCACCATAACAGCAATTTCATGAGCTTTGAAGATGTGATTTAATTGTTCTAAGGCATCTCTTTCAAAATCGCCCACAGTATAGGGTTGGTGTATGCTTTTATGCTGAATGAAATGATGTTTGGCAGCCTTTAATTCTTCCGCAGAAGGCACCGCTGTGCCAATACGCATCTCTTTAAAGAATTGTCTGGAATCTGCCGAAATGATCTCTGTTTGAAAGGCGTTGGCAAGGCGAATTGCCATTCGGGTTTTACCAATGGCCGTTGGACCTACAATAACAACAAGTATGGGTTTACGAGGCATCCTCTGGTTTTTCAGGATACAGGTCTTCGCCGCATTTATGACAATATTTGGCGTCATCTCTGTGGCGTAGTGCGTTACAATTGCGGCATGCTTTGCTATTTACATGAACATATTCACTGCTCTTGGTGTATTCAGCACTTACAATTCCGGTAGGAACAGCAATAATTCCGTACCCCATGATCATAATGATTGCAGCTAAAAATTGTCCGAATGGCGTCACGGGCGCGATATCTCCAAAGCCTACGGTTGTGAGCGTAACAATGCACCAATACACGCTTACGGGAATACTTTTAAAGCCACTGGCTTCCCCTTCGATCAAATACATCAAGGTTCCGGCAATCACACAAACAATGAGTACGGCGAATAGAAAGACTAGAATCTTTGGCCGACTATCATTTAGCGCTTTTTTCAGTTTATTGGCTTCTCCTAAATAGCGTGTAATTTTTAAAATCCGGAAGACACGTAGTAAGCGAAGCGCTCGAACGGTTAGCAAGTAATTACTTCCTACCAAAATAAAAGACAGGTAGAGCGGCAGTGTAGAAAGTAGATCGATGATTCCGTAGAAACTAAAAATGTACGAGGTCGGTTTTTTAACGGTAATAATACGGGCAATGTATTCCAACGTAAAAAAGATGGTAATTACCCATTCTCCATAATACAACAAATCATACACCCGTTCAGGCAACCCGCGCACACTCTCAACCATTACAAAGATCACACTAATGAAAATAAGCACTAACAACACCACGTCAAAGAGTTTCCCCATAGGGGTATCTGCTTCATAAATGATATCGTGCAATCGTTTGCGCCAGGCGCTTTTTGGTTTTTCTAGTGTATTCCCCATGCTGCTCAACGGTTGTGACCGATGGTCTTTGGATCTAAAGTTACAATTTTATGAACTTTATACTTGCGCAAATAGCTTTGAATGATGTGTTGTGCATCTCTATCGTTCTTCATGGGAGTGATGATGGAGCGGAGCACGTCGGGTTGGTTGATCTGATAATTCAAATTATAGTAGCCATACCCTTTGTAAGCACCATTTTCTATAAGAATTACTGAGCGCTCTTCCACACTCCGGCCGCGATCAATAATAAGCATGTCTTTATCACTGTAGCTGTGTTTATCAATAAATTCAGCCACACGTTCGTTGTACGCTTCCGGCGTTTCTTCACCGATACACGCTCCGGCGCATTCTTTTATGGTGTACTTAAAACAATTACCGGAAGTTTTGTGAAGTCCGGTTTTCTGTTGACATAGCCCGAATTCCTCCGTAACACGATGCACCACATTCTTCGCTTGCTGATAACTGGTAAATGTGGTGATGGCAGGTTTGCGTTTGTCCGCTTTTTCAATGTGAAGAGTTCTATATCCGTCTGCATCAAGTTGTGAGCGCAGCTGATATTTGAACAAGGTGTTTCGAAGTGCTCTGTTGTAGGTAGGTTTATTATGTTTGATTTCCTGGCTCTCTTTCAATTGTGCGATCAAATCGTTACCCGTTTCTTCATAGGTCACCGCAGCAACTTCTAACTGAATGCGTTTCGATTTGCGATTGTCGCTAGTAAAGTGCTGCACCAACCGTTTTCTTATGTTCTTACTTTTGCCGATGTATATGATCTCTCCGTCTTCACGATGCATATAATAAACACCGGTTTTGGTAGGGGCGGCTTCAATCATGTCTAACAGCTTAGGTTCCAATTGACGCTTTGGATCTTTCCGAACGGTCTTTTTAATGATCTCTTTGTCGTTATCCTTGTTCAGTAACATCTTGAACAATTGAAGTGTCGCTTTGGCATCTCCTTGGGCACGGTGGCGATCACTTAGCGGAATTCCTAAGGAACGCACTAATTTACCCAAGCTATAGGAAGGAAGGTCCGGAATTAATTTTTTAGAAAGCTCTACCGTGCATAGCGTATCGCGATCGAAACTAAAGCCGAGACGTTCAAACTCTGTGGAAAGGATACGATTGTCAAATTGTGCATTATGTGCCACGATCGTACAATCTTCAGTAATTTCAACAATACGTTTGGCTACTTCATAGAATTTGGGAGCATTCCGAAGCATTTCGTTGTTGATGCCGGTGAGATTTACCACAAAAGGCTGGATCTTACGCTCCGGATTTACCAAGCTGGCAAATTGATCGACGGTTTCATGTCCGTCGAAACGGTAGATAGCAATTTCTGTAATTCCTTCTTCGTTGTACTTTCCGCCGGTAGTTTCAATATCTAATATAGCATACATGCAAACTGAACTCTAAAATGTAAGTTACGAATAATTTCGCTCCCCAAAAATGGCACTTCCTACTCGAACCATGGTGGTATCTTTCTGTAGTGCGATCTCGTAATCACCACTCATCCCCATAGATAAGGTGTTAAAATTGTTACTGTCTTTTAAACGATCGTAAACCGTTTTTAGTTGCTGAAATTCCCGACGCACCTGTTCCATATCTTCCGTAAATGTTGCCATTCCCATGAGTCCGATGATCTTTACGTGCTCATAGTTTTGATAAGCTTCCGAAGCTAACAAAGCCTCTGCGTCTTCGATCGACAATCCAAATTTAGAATCTTCCTCAGCAATCTTTATTTGTAATAACCCGTGGATCACGCGCTCGGCTTTTTTTGCTTGTTTGTTGATTTCTTTCAACAAGCGCGGACTATCAATGGCATGAATTAAATGTACGAAGGGAGCCATATACTTCACTTTATTGCGTTGTACGTGCCCGATCATGTGCCAGCGAATGTCTTTCGGAAGTTTTTCCCATTTGGTTTCCATTTCCTGAACCTTATTCTCACCAAAATCCCGATGGCCCGTATCATAGGCCTCTTGAATATCAGCAACAGGTTTTGTTTTGGATACGGCAACCAAGGTCACCGATTCAGGAAGTTGTTTTTTAAAGGTTTTTATATTTTCTGAAATGCTCATATCAAAATTCATAAATCGTCACGCCACTGCGCAATTTCGGTTCAATATAGGTAGTTTTTGGAGGCATAGTTCCTCCCTCGTCAGCAATCTGTTTCATTTCATGAATGCTTACCGGAAGCAATCCAAATCCCACGGCTGCTTGTCCCGAGTCTACTTGTGTTTTTACGTAAGCCAGATCTTTTTTTCCATGAGCGTACGAAAGGCGTTGGTCATTGCGTGCATCGCTTATGCCCAGCAAAGGTTTTAAGATGAGTTGATATAGAATGTGCGCATCTAACGCATCTAGTGCATTTTTAAAATGATGCTGACTCTTCCGAAGATACAATGAATAGAACGCTCCGTCCAAATACATGCTAAAATGATGTTTTTTAGACGGTTTGTAGTATTCAGTCCCACGTTTTTCAATTCGGAAATGTGTGTCTAACGCGATCAGAAATTCTTCTTTGGTCATCCCGTTAAGGTCAGATACCAGTCTATTGAACTCATAGATCTTCAGGTCACTTTCAGGAATGAGGTAACTCATAAAATAATTATACGGTTCGTTTCCTGTATGGTCTGAATTTTCTTCTTGTAGCTCTTTCGCCAACAAATAAGAAGAGGAACTGCGGTGATGCCCATCTGCGATATAAACCGCATCCATTTGTGCAAAAATATTCTGAATTTTAGCAACGGTTTGCGGTTCTTGCAAACACCACAAATAATGGGTGTCGCGATAGGTGGTAGTAAATTCATATTCCGCGCGGGTTTCCATGACCTTTGCAATAATTGCTTCCAAAGAATCATGGTCGGGGTAGGTAAGAAGCACGGCTTCCGCATTAAAACCAACGGTCTTCAAGTATTGCTTGAAGAGGGTCTCCCTAAACTCGATAGTGTCTTCGTGACGTTTTACGCGATCGTTCTCATAATCTTCAACACTCGTGGCAGCGACAATCCCGTTAAATTCGAGTCCGTCACGATTTACAATTTTATACACGTAATAGCAAGGCTGCTCTTCGTGAATAAAGATACCGTCTTCCTTGAATTCTAAATAGCGGTTTCGTACCAATTGATAGCGTTCCACTCCCGAGATCTCCTTTTGGTATTTGTATCCGGGATTCACGATATGTAAAAATGAAAACGGATTGTCTCTCAAACGAGATTCCCGTTCCGCTTCGGTATAGCTATCGTACGAGCGCGCCGCTAAAAGGCTCACTTTATCTCTTGTGGGTCGTACCGCGCGAAAAGGAAGTATTGTTGGCATTACAACTCTTATTTGAACATGGCCGCTACCTGTTCCGCCTTGCGACTTTCAGAATAATCATAAAAACCTTCACCGCTCTTCACTCCTAATTTATCGGCCATTACCATATTTACGAGTAACGGACACGGAGCATACTTCGGGTTTTTGAATCCGTCGTACATCACATTCAAAATGGAGAGACAGACATCTAAGCCAATAAAGTCGGCTAACTGCAGCGGACCCATAGGGTGTGCCATCCCTAACTTCATAACGGTATCGATCTCTTGCACACCGGCCACGCCATTGTACAATGTTTCAATTGCCTCATTGATCATTGGCATCAAAATACGATTGGCGACAAACCCGGGATAGTCGTTTACTTCAACCGGGACTTTATTTAATTTTTCCGAAAGCGACGCCACTGTTTTGTACGTTTCATCGCTGGTGCTGTATCCTTTAATGACCTCTACCAATTTCATGATAGGCACCGGGTTCATAAAGTGCATGCCAATCACCTTTTCAGGACGAGCGGTAACCGCGGCGATTTGCGTGATGGAGATGGATGAGGTATTGCTCGCTAGAATGGTTTCTTCAGAACATAACGAATCTAATTCTTTAAAGATCTTCAGTTTTAGATCGAGATTCTCGGTAGCCGCTTCCACAACGAGATCTGCACCTTTCACCCCGGCTTCGAGCGAGGTATGAGCTGTGATGTTATCGAGGGTTTGCTTTTTTTCTGCTTCGGAAATTTTCTCCTTTGCAACCATACGGTCTAAGTTCTTCCCGATGGTGGCTATCCCACGGTCCAGCGCTTCTTGAGAGATATCAATAAGTCGAACGTTATAATCAAATTGGGCGAAAGTATGGGCAATTCCGTTGCCCATGGTTCCGGCACCAATCACAGCTACCTGTTTCGTCATTTTTTATAAAGATTTAAAATGTTTAATAATTTGCATGGCCACGGTAAGGGCTTGCGTGCCTTGTGCCAAGGTCACTACCGGGGTTGTGTTGTTTTCGATGGCTTCCGCGAACGCGTTCAATTCATCAAGAATAGCATTGTTCTGATGGATGGTAGGGTTGTCGAAATAAATTTGCTTTTTGACCCCTTCCGCATTCGTAAGGATCATTGCAAAATCGTCTGCTTTTTTAGGCGCATCTTTCATTTTTACGACCTCCACTTTTTTATCCAGAAAATCAACCGAGATATAAGCATCTCTTTGAAAAAAACGTGCTTTCCGCATTTTCTTCATGGAAATTCTACTCGCGGTGAGGTTTGCTACGCAGCCATTTTCAAATTCAATTCGCGCATTCGCAATATCGGGTGTTTCAGAAATTACGGAGACACCACTGGCGCTAATTTGTTTTACTTCGGAAGCCACCACACTTAAGATCGCATCAATGTCGTGAATCATCAAATCCAACACTACAGAAACATCGGTTCCTCGCGGATTGAATTCCGCCAGACGATGCGCTTCAATGAACATAGGATTTTCGATCATGTGATGCACGGCACGGAAGGCCGGGTTGAATCGCTCTACATGGCCAACCTGCCCTTTTACACCGTATTCTTTGGCGAGCGTAAGTAGTTTGTTGGCTTCTTCCACCGTTTGTGTGATAGGCTTTTCAATAAACAGATGCTTTCCGGCTTTGATCACCTTTTCAGCACATTCAAAATGATACACCGTTGGAGTGACAACATCGATCATGTCGCAAGCTTCGATCAACGCATCCATGGAAGGAAAGCTTTTGTAACCAAATTCTTTTTCGATCTTTTGCGCCGCTTTTTTATCGGCATCGAAGAAGCCCACCAATTCGTATTTGGTCGATTGCTGCAAGAGCTTCAAGTGAATTTTTCCGAGGTGTCCAGCCCCCAAAACGCCTGCTTTTAGCATGATTCTGTTTTTTCACAAAGGTAACGGTTTTTAGTGTAAATGGACAGGAGACACCCGCTACATTTCCGCATCTTTTTTTGGAGGATTCTTGTTTATTGCTCCCTCGTTTTTCATATTTGTAGGGATGAAGGATACCTACACCCATAAAGGCATGCGAAAGCGACTGGTTGCGACCTTAAAAGCGAAAGGAATTGCATCTGAAGCAGTTTTAGAAGCGGTTAATGAAGTGCCGCGTCATCTTTTTATGGACTCCGGTTTTGTAGACCATGCCTACGTGGATAAAGCCTTTCCCATTGGAGCCGATCAAACAATATCACAGCCCTATACGGTAGCACGACAAACAGAACTGCTTACCGTTTCTTCAGGCGACACGGTTTTGGAAATTGGGACGGGAAGCGGGTATCAATGTGCCATTCTTTTGGCGATGGGCGTACAAGTGTATTCCATAGAGCGTCAGAATGAGCTTTTTAAGAAAGCACAGCGATTTCTGCCGCAATTGGGCTACCGACCTAAAAAATTGGTCTTTGGGGATGGCTATAAAGGATTACCGGAGGTGGCTCCTTTTGACGGAATCATCGTAACCGCAGGAGCTCCTTATGTTCCTAAAGACCTGTTGGCACAATTAAAAATAGGAGGAAAGCTTGTCATTCCCGTAGGGGAAGGGGTACAGATCATGACCGTATTTACGCGTACCGGACCTACTGATTTTGAAAAAGAGGAATTTGGAGAGTATCGGTTTGTGCCTATGTTGGAAGACAAGAATTAACTTAATTCAAACGCCGAAACGTTAATCGGTCTCCATCGTAACATTCTCCTGTGATGATTAGTGTGCCTTCATCGAACTCATCTAGAATCAATACCCCCAGATCATTACCTCCTACCGAGATAAATTGGTTGTCATCATAACTACAGGGATGCTCTTTTAACTCATAGTTGTAGCTTCCTTCTTCCAGGTATACCGGAGTAGGGTCGCCGTTTATCGCCACGTCAATTTTTTGCGTACTAAAATCGATGGTCCAAACAATTGCTTCCGAAGGATATTCCGTACTAGAACCTCCAAAGGGATTACTTCGCGAGACCAACGTGAACGAAGGATTGTTTTGCTGGGAGGTAACTTTGTCATCCTGATTGCAGGTGGAAAGGCTCAGAAGAAGCGTGCAAAATAGAAAAATCGATTTCATAGTGTTTTATATAAAAGATGTACTCAAAATCAAAGGGTTGCGTATCAATCGAAAAGATCCAAGAATTTGAGTCCGAATATAAACGCACCATCACCCACACCATTGTAATACGACCGAACATAATCCAAACGTAGGAGTCGGAATTTCCCGATCCCCAAATTATCAATACCGATGGATACTTCGGTATAAGGTTTATTATTGTCGATAGCAAGGATGTGCGCTCCGGCGATGAGGTTGAAATTTAATTGATTGATGCCGGGAATTTTTCCGAGGATCCAACCGCGAAAATCGTGTTCCACATGTCCTTCAAAATAATGGGTGTTGGTGCTCAAGTCGTAGTAGGGAAGCAGGTTAAAAGTATTGGTATAGTTTACCGAGGTCCCTACTCGGGTTTGATTTCCGTTGAAATGTTGGTAATCAATGAACGAAATCCCTTCACCATTAAAAAAAGTTCCGCCTTTCAGTCGGTAATAAAACTGTCCCTTATTTCCGAGTCCGATACTTTGATACAGTGAAGCGCGTAACTGACTAAAATCATAATTAGATTGGTCGGTGCTTATACCGTTTTCGAAGGTAATGATCAATTCAGGATATTTTTCATTCCCAATATTGAATTTCATTTCAGGATTGCTGAAGTATTTTTGACCGAAATTAATGCGCGCCGACACTTGTGTTTTTAGGATGTTGTGTTCGATAACTCCCGGAATCTCTTCATTGAGCGGAAGCTGTGGATTGTTGGAGGTATATTGAACACCATCTTGCGGAAAGACCGTATAATCGGTGTTGTTGAAGGCTGCTTGCCTGTTTTCGTAAGCTACTTGTGCATAGAGATGTAGGCCATTAAAAACCTCTTGACTGTAATTGACTTGTGCAAAATTTCGCTCGTAGAGCTTCATGAAATTCCGTTCAAAAAACAAGGTAGAAATACTATTAATGATTGGGGATATAGGTTCGTTGGCATTAAACTGTTTCAGTTCACTTCCTCCTGAGATAGAGAAGCGCAGTCGATCTTTTAAATTAAACATCCGGGTGGCACCCGCCACAAAACGCAATCGGTCTTCTGCAATGCCATAGGTAGCATCCACACCGGCTCGAAACCAATTGGTTTGATTATCGTCATACCATTTATAATAGGAAAGTCCCGCTTTACTATTCCAGCCTTGTACCGTATTAAAACGGATTGCCGTTAAGGGGCCGTCGTAACTGGCGCTCCACTTTTCAAAACTATTTTTATAGGTGTATCCTGTCAGCAAACTTAATATTCCCGGACGGTTATCAATACGATCTAGAGAATCGAGATATGGTTTTGAGTTTCGAAGCGTTTGAATGCTGTCTTTTTTGATGTAATCGTTTAGTTCTTCATCGGTGAGCGGAACAGGTCGTGCACCTTTCCAAAACAAACTGTCTTTTTTGTTGGCTTCGGCTTTAAAAGAAAGTACTTCGTTAGTAAAGGATCTTTTACTGAATTCCGGTTCAAAATTATAATTGCTGTATACGGCGATAAAACGACCGTCTCCTTCCACTCCCAAAAATCCAAAACCAAAATCAATGGATTGTGAGATTTTCACCCAAAAGTTGTGTTCTTCATCATACTTAAAGTTCTGTTTAAACACCAAATCCTCTACCATTGGTACTTGTATGGCCTGACCGTTGGTCGCCAATTCTAACCCGTATAATTGCCAGTCGTCTTCTACGATATAGACATAGCCATTGAAAACGCGATCTTTTGGTCGCTTCGGAATGACCTTGATCTTATTGATCATCTTATTTCCCTCATAAAACACACCGTCTAATTGATAGTCATAATAGCTCAACGCATTGTTGGCGATAGGAGAGACCATTGCACTGTACAGATCGATCGAGTTTTCATAAAATGAAAAATTGGCTTCTTGAGCACTGTTGAAGCTGAAGCCGTTATCGTCACCGCTTACTTTACTGGCAATGATAGTTTCTTTGAATTCGTTAGGGTGTTGGTAGGCAATCTCTGAAATGGTTTCTGAAAGATAGATAATACCGCTACGGGTAGAGTCCAGCGCTCCGTTAAAATCGCCTACTTCTTGCCCCATCACGCGTTCCGGGATATTCTCTACATGCCATAGCCCTCGCGAGTAGAAGTCGGCTGTAAACGCGGCAATCTTTGCCAGATTTTCGCGGCGCTGCGCGATGGTTTCCCGAATGATACGATAGGCGGGGTCTTCGGTATTGCTAAGAATTACCTCGTCAAGACTGATGGATTCTTCTTCCAGTTGCACATTGAGTACGTAGGGAAATTGCTTGGGTTGGATGGATTTCGATAATTTCTTATACCCCAGATATTGAAACGATATGGTGTATTGATCTTGAGTAGGAAGGCTGAGTTCGTAGTTACCTTCGTCATTTGAAGTGGTCCCTTGGTAGCTTCCTTCCAAATAAATATTAACATACGGAAGCGAATTTCCCTGTTGATCGGTTACTTTTCCTACAATTTGTGCAGAAACTCCGAGGGTAGATAACAAGAATAGGATGGTGAAACAGCCTCTAAGGTATTCATTCATGGTACTCAAAGAAATAGAAAACAAGGAGAATCACAGACAGATTTACAAAACTTTAGCATTTAATTGTTGAAGGATTTTTTAATCCGACTCAATCGGCGTTTGCTGTCGCGATCTTTAATGCTTTCTCTTTTGTCAAATTGTTTTTTTCCTTTCGCTAAGGCGATCTTCAACTTTGCGAGTCCGCGATCATTCGTGAACAAAAGTAGTGGAATGATCGTTAGTCCGCTATTCTTTACCTCTTTATAAAGTTTCTTCAATTCACTCTTATTCAACAACAACTTGCGTTCGCTCTTCGGGTTGTGATTGTAATGCGATGCATGAGAATACTCCTGAACGGTCATGTTGATCACAAACAATTCGCCTTTGCTGTTGAACTCACAAAAACTTTCAGCGATGGAGGCTTTTCCTTCACGAATGGCTTTAATTTCCGTCCCTTGCAGCACAATTCCGGCCACATAAGTGTCCATAAGCTCGTACTGAAACTTTGCTTTTCGGTTTTTTATAGAAACGTTTCCTTGTTGTGCCATAAGCATGCAAAAATACTGATTTTAAGAAGGATTGTCGAAGAAAAATTAGATTACTCCTTCGATTCTTTTACGGGAGCCACCACATCGAGTCGCACCGGCGAATAGTCAGAAACCGACTTACCGTTCACTTCTAACGTTTCAAAATAGCATTTGACGCCTACGGAGGTCATCATGTTCAATCCATCTTGGATATGTAAATGGAGGTGTGGTTCTGAAGAGTTTCCTGAGTTGCCGCAATTCCCAAGTCGTTGTCCGCGTGTCACTTGCTGTCCTTCTTTCACTTGAATGGTTCCTTCCTCAAAATGCGCATAGACAATATATTCTTCTTTTTCGGTCTTTAAAACAACACTGTTCCCCAAGGGCTGTGCAGCATTCATCTCTCCGGGTTTGTTATCGGGAATTCCCGTCTCAACACGAACAACGGTTGCATCGCAAACAGCGTAGATCGGTTTTCCGAAGGCATAATAATCTTCGTTTCGAGTGCCACTGCGTTCGTAAGTGCGATTGTATTTTCCAATGATAAGGAAGTCGAAAGCATGTTTTTGAGCTTGAGAAACCACGTGATAGTTTTGTTCTTTGGTGTCGCCACCCCAAAAGGTAAACCACGAATCTTTGAAAGGGAGCGAAAGCGGCGTTTGATTGCGGGTCAGCTTTGCTGTTTTTTCGGTTTCCGGAACCGGCAAAAAACGGAGTCCGCTTAGCTTCCCCTCTTCGTCCAAAGCGATTGCGATGTATTGCTTTCCTTCTTGAAACGAACCCTCATAAACTTCGGTAGTTCCTTTACTTTCGATGTATTTAAAAGCTTCAAGTGAGCCTAAGTTGTAATTTAACATCTTCACGATGCTAATCATTTGTTCCTCACTCAATGCCTGTTGCATTTCAGTATTCATCATTTGGTAGATAGTCTCTCCTTTTTGTTCATTAAAATGTGCTTTAAAGATGTCAAGGGTGGCTATGTACGAATCAGATTGAGCCATTCCGGTGGTGCTTAGCAAAAGACAAACTAAAAGAATACTATATTTTTTCATTCCGAAGGATGTAAGGTTATGTTTTAATGTGTGACCCAATGGTTACTTTTGTTACAAAGATAAATGTATGAATTGGAAGTTTTCGCTGTTCCTTTTTGGAATTCTCTGTATGAGTTGTCAAGATCGGAAGATAGAAACGGCACAGGAAATTATTGACAAGGCCATTCGGAAGCAATGTTCAGGAAATTGCGGTGCGGTGAGAATTTCTTTTGACTTCAGAAACAAGCACTACGTAAGCACACGGCAAAAGGGAAAGTATCAATTTGAGCGGCATTTTAGCGATAGTCTTGGCTTTGTTGTGGATATTCTGAAAAACGACGGATTTACTCGAACGATCAACAAAGCTGATATCACGCTCTCAGATTCATTAAAAACCCTCTATGGAAACAGCGTAAACTCGGTACACTATTTTACGCAACTTCCTTTTGGGTTAAATGATGCTGCCGTTCAAAAAGAACTACTAGGCAACGATACTATTTCCCACCAACCGTATTACGAGATTAAGGTAACATTTAAGAAGGAGGGAGGAGGAACCGATTTTGAAGATGAATTTATGTATTGGGTTCATTCGGAAAACTATACCGTGGATTATTTGGCCTATTCTTATGCAACGGACGGCGGCGGGATTCGCTTTCGAGAAGCCTACAACCCTCGAAAGGTCAATGGCATTCGTTTTGTAGATTATCGCAATTACAAACCGAATACGTTAACGGTTGCCTTAGAGGATTTGGACGATTGGTTTCAAGCCGATTCACTACAACTATTATCCACGATCGAAAACACATCGATATCTGTCGATCTTTTAAACCCATAAAAAAAGCGGGCACTGCCCGCTTTTTACTTATTGCTCTCTTTCGTATTTATTCATATACCGTTTCCAGAGTTTCGTTTGGTGCGTTTCTAACGAAATCTCGCGTCCGTCGATAAATGCATGACTTAGCAAATTAGTACGCATATCTAACGCATCACCTTCGCTCACGAACAGTGTAGCGCTTTTCCCGGTCTCGAGGGTTCCGTAGCGATCATCGATCCCTAAAATCTTGGCACTATTGGAAGTGATCAGTTTCAAGGCTTCCTCTTTCTCAAGCCCTTGTCCAGCCACATGACCTGCGTAGAACGCCATATTTCGGGTTTGAAAGTTTGCCATGTCTTCATTCTGAATAGCAACCAGTACGCCGCCTTCCGCTAAGAGCTTCGGAAGTTTATATGAATGATCGTAGTCATCGTCCTCACGGTAAGGAAGCGAATGTGGTTCGCGAACTAGCACCGGAATGGAGTTCTGCTTTAAGAAAGGAATGATCTTGTAAGCTTCATATCCGCCCACGATAACCACTTCTTGCACGCCGCTTTCTCTGAGTGCTGTCACGGCATCAATCATTTCTTTTTCTCCATGTGCATAGACATACACTTTTTTGCTTCCATCGAAAGCCCCTTGGGTTGCTTTAAACGATTCATTATTCTCATCGGCGGCGGCACCATTTCCGTAGGCCTTCGCATTTAAAAAGAATTGTCGCACTTCGGTAACATCCTTCTGATAGTCTTTATTCGGTTGCCATCCGCGAGGTTCCCCTACCCACCAACGGCCTCTTCGGAAGCTGTTTGGCCAGTGTAAGTGAATACCGTCATCAGTTTTAACGGCAGCGTCTTCCCAATTCCAAGCATCAAATTGAACAATGGAAGATGTTCCACTAATGCGTCCACCATTAGGCGTTGTTTGCCCAATAAGCACGCCGTTGGGGCGCATGCTTTCTACGACTTTGCTTTCAGCATTATAAGCGATCAAGCTACGAACGTTAGGGATCATTTCTCCGAGTTCATCTTGATCGTCACTAGGGCGCACGGCATCTACTTCTACCAATCCTAAAGATTTGGTTGGTGCAATAAAGCCGGGATACACATGTTTTCCGGTGGCGTCGATTACTCGTCCTTGCGTCCCGGTGTTGCTTCCTCCAATTGCGGTGATGGTTCCATTTTCAAAAACGATCACACTGTTTTCAATTACTTCACCATTTCCAATATGTGCTGTAGCACCTTTGATGGTAATGGTTTCGCTCTGTTTAGGAGCGGGTGTCTGTTGTGCGGTTCCTATAAATCCAACCGCGAATAAAAATAAGGTAATAAGTTGCGTTACTTTTTTCATGGTTGTATTAGTTTATGGTTTCACATTCAAAATAACGTTTGTCCTTTCCTTTAGGCGGTCTGGTTTTTCCACCACCATTCTTTTCGGCAAGCATCATTTTCATTAATTTATTTCTTTCAGAATCAATTTTGGAACGCATCTCTTTGTCTTTTTCAAGGTCGAAGTAAGTACGTCCCTCGATCATGGTTTTTTCAGGTTTCGCGTACACCGACAACGGATGATCGGTCCATAGTACTAAGTCGGCATCTTTTCCCTCTTTAATACTTCCCACACGATTGTCAATGTGAAGTAGTTTTGCGGGATTGATGGTTACCATCTTCCAAGCTTCCTCTTCGCTAACGCCTCCATATTTTACCGTTTTCGCAGCCTCCTGATTGAGACGTCGGCTCATTTCGGCATCATCACTATTGATAGCCACTGTTACGCCTTGGCTGTTCATAATGGCAGCGTTATAAGGGATCGCGTCATTTACTTCAAATTTATATGCCCACCAATCACTAAAAGTAGAGCCGCCTACGCCATGTTCTGCCATTTTATCGGCGACTTTATACCCTTCTAAGATGTGGGTAAACGTGTTCACTCTAAAATCGAACTTTTCTGCTACTTTCATCAACATATTGATCTCACTTTGCACGTAGGAGTGACAACTGATATAGCGCTCACCGTTTAAAATTTCAGCGAGCACCTCAAGTTCTTCATCATAGCGAATCGGTTGTCCGCTTTTCTTTTTAGCATCGTATTCTTTGGCACGTGTGAAGTAATTCATATAGACCTGTTCCACTCCCATTCGGGTTTGTGGGAATCGGCTATAACTTTGCCAGTTTGATTGTTTTACATTTTCACCCAAGGCGAATTTGATGAATTTAGGCGTATTGTCATAGATCATCGCATCTGCATCTTCACTCCATTTCAATTTAATGATCGCAGAACGTCCGCCAATTGGGTTGGCCGAACCATGCAGAATTTGAATCGAGGTTACCCCTCCAGCAAGATTGCGGTAAATATTAATGTCTTCAGGGTCGACCACATCTTCAATGGTCACTTCCGCAGAAGAGTTGTGACCAGCTTCATTGATCGCTAACGCGGCAATGTGTGAATGTTCATCAATGATTCCTGCGGTCAAGTGTTTTCCGGTGGCATCGATCACCGTCGCGCCGCCAGCGCCTAGGTTTTTACCAATAGCAGCGATCTTTCCGTTTTTAACAAGCACATCTGTTTCTTCTAAAACGCCCGCGTCTTCACTTGTCCAGACGGTGGCGTTTCTAAACAATACATTTTGTTGTCTTGGGGTCGAACTGTAGCCATATCCAATATTGGGATAGGTGAGGGGCACGATTTCGGAAGGGCCTTTGTCGTCATCTTCATCGTCTTTCTTCTCATCAACGCTTCCTTTTTGCTTGGTGGCAGTAAAATCAGTTTCACTTCCGTCCGGCAATAATAATCGTCCTGAAAAGTTTTGGTCGTCTTTTGGTACAATTCCGGTTGTTCTGAATACTTCTTTCGTTTTTTCGTCTGTAAACGATAGACTTACCCAGTTATCGCTGTAGTCTAGTTTTGAAGGATAACTCACTTCCCCGATCTTTACATCCGATTTAGGTTTGGAGGCTTCTCCGCTAATCGCAACATCGTATGTTTTTCCTCCTGCAGTGATCTTATAGTTCCCGCGAATGTCTTTTTGGTCTAAAGTATTAATGACATTTTTAGTACCCTGTACCCAGTTTTCGTAAAGCGTGGTGCTTTTGTCAAAAATATCTCCGCTTGTGATTAAAAAGTTCGCATAGCGACCCTTCTCCAGGCTTCCCAATTCTTCACTTTTGCCCAGTAATGATGCCGGAACGGTAGTCAAGGCGGCTAAGGCCGTCTCTTTGTTGAGTCCGTATGCAATGGCCTTCATTAGTTTGTCCTTAAATGAGGAAGGCTTGTCCAGTTCATAGGTAGTTAAAGCGAAGGTAATATCATTTTCGGCTAGTGTTTTCGGGTTCATTGGAGCCTGATTCCATTCGCGCATATCGCCAAGAGAAATATATTTGGCAGCGTAGGGATTGCTTACATCATAGGCATCCGGAAAATTAATAGGGATGATATACTTTGCGTTGCTTGCTTTTATTTTATCGATCCATTCGTATTCATCACCACCGCCAACGATCACGTAGTTGAGGTCAAATTGATCGCTAATCTTGTCAGCACGCAGGTCGTTATCTTTGCTTCCGGCTTCAAAAATGGAAACCATGCCTTTATTGGCGTTTAAGGCTTCAAGCGATCGGTCTTTGGTATCAATATTTCCTTTCGCATACCATTCTGCATCCCAATAGAATTGGCGAAGTAGTGCCATGGCACCCATAAGCGAAGTTGGATAGGATTGTCTGCTTGCGCGACTTTTTTCAAAGGAAAAGAATTGTGCTGCGCGATCATCTAAGATTCGAGCTGCATCCCCATCTTCATCATTTAAAGCAATTAGAATTCCAGAACCACGAGCGATTCCATCCATAATATGTGATCCAACCACTCCAAATCCGGCTTTTCGGAATTCATCAGCGGCTTTTTCGTCATACTTATAAGAGTTAATAGCATCTTTTTCCGGCATGATATGATCATTCCAGTAAAAGCCTTCACGAGAACTTTCGTACACGGGCGAGCGTCCGTTTCCTTCGGCTCGTTTCGGTTTTTCTACACTGAAGTCGGTATAAATATCAATAAAGGATGGATAGATATGCTTTCCGTCGAGATCGATCGCAACCGCGTTTTCAGGAGCGGAAACAGAGCGTCCTACTTCGGCAACCTTGCCATCTTTAATAAGTAAACTCCCTTTGCGGATCACTTGCGTAGGTGATACGTGTATCGTTGCGTTCGTAAATAAGGTGTAATTGGTGTTCTTTTCTTTTAGGCCATCATTCTTCGGAAAATAATCTTGCGCAGAAGCAGAAAAAATTCCCACGAAAAAAGCCATGAGGAGTAGCGTTTTTCTCATTTTTTTGTGGTTGAAATTAATGCGTTCTAAAGATAGAAATCGAAAGCGGGATGTCCTTCAATTAGGACGTCTTTAACAAATTGTTATGATTTCTTTAAAAAGAGCGGTCTTCGAAGTAGTTGATTACCAGTGCTACCATGTAGCTGTAGCTCATAATTCCTTTCGATTGATTGTTAGCTTTTAAAAACTGGTCCCAAAAACCCTTGGAAAAGGTTTCAAAGGGGTTTTGATAGCGATCCCAAAAATCTCGCATCTCCTTATAGCTAGCTAAAATACCGGGATTGATGGTTGCTATCAATTCGTTGTAGGTGTCCATATCACGTCGCGCAATTTCATTCACGCAATAACGCAATGCGAAAATATATCCGGTGTATTGAAAATAAGGGTCGTCATTTTTAATCGTTGCGAGGGTTGCGATAAAATTGGCTTCATTCTCAGCAGCATAGCCCAATTGATGGGCCATTTCATGACAACTTACCACCGAAAACTTATAGGTTTTAATTAGGTTATTTACTTGGGCTTCTCCCGAAAACGGGTTGTAGTATCCGCTATAGCCCATATAGGTTAGGCCTAGGCTCCACCCACTTTTTTTGATACTTTTTGGGTGATAGGCGAGCTCCGGAAATTCTTCAGAAAGGTTTTCATATCCGTTCAAGGATTTTTTAAAGATCTCTTTTTGGGAATAGGGTAGGTCAATCTTCACACTATCTTCATAACCCAGTGTTCGGTGCATTTCATTCGATTTTTTTATCAACCGCTTAGTGGTAGCAACCAATTGTTCTGTGGTGTAATCTCGCTCCAAGGATAGCGTTTCATGAAGCGGAACGCGGTAATAATTCAACCCCCACAATACATGAAACATAAAATAAACAATAGATACGGTAGCGAGAATATCTACGAAAAATCGAAGGGGTTCATACTTAAGGCGTTTTACATTTAGTACAATCCAACGAATGGCGAGAATGGCAATGAGTAAATAGAAAATATCTCCTACGGAAAAAGGGATCCAGCCAAATAAATATCTCGGGATTTTAGAAAGTAAGGGATAGATCCCTTGGCTGTAGTTGTGTTCTACAAACTCCGGAAATTGAAGCAGAATTTTCAGCACGATGTATTGCACCGGAAGCAGTAAGGCCAATATAACACGCGTTCTTTTTTGCATGAACCAAACATACGAAAATCCTCACTGCTTTTATTGGTTACAGGAAAGTGAATACTGTATTTTTGTAAAAAAGATATAGATATGAATGAAGCAATAAGACAATTAGAACCTACCTCCGTTTGGAATCATTTTGCCGACTTGAACGCTGTTCCTCGACCTTCTAAAAAGGAAGATAGAGTGATACAATTTATGAAAGATTTTGGAGCATCCTTAGGCTTGGAAACGATGGAAGATGTGGTGGGAAATGTCATTATAAAAAAACCGGCCACCACCGGTATGGAAGACCGACAAAAGGTTGTTCTTCAAAGTCATCTCGATATGGTGCATCAAAAGAATAATGATACCGAATTCGATTTTGATACTCAAGGAATTGAAATGTATGTTGATGAAGATTGGGTGCGTGCTAAGGGAACCACACTTGGAGCGGATAACGGACTGGGGGTTGCGACTATCATGGCTATTTTGGCAAGCGACAATATTCCACATCCTGCGTTAGAAGCGTTGTTCACCATTGATGAAGAAACAGGAATGACCGGGGCTATGGGCTTGGAAAGTGACTTGCTTGAAGGAGATATTTTACTGAATTTAGATACGGAAGAAGATGATGAGATTGGCGTAGGCTGTGCCGGCGGAGTGGATATTACGGCAAAACAATCGTACACAGAGGTTTCTCCTTCGGAAGATGCTGTTCCTTATACGCTTACCATAAAGGGATTGCAGGGCGGTCACAGCGGGATGGATATTATCAAAGGGTTGGGAAATGCCAATACTTTAATGAACCGATTGCTATATGATCTAGGGGATTCGGTGATGCTTGTTTCGCTTGAAGGCGGAAGTCTTCGGAATGCCATTCCCAGAGAGAGTGTTGCCAAACTGGCCGTTAATAAAGCTGCAGTAGAAAAAGTTTCTGAACAACTGGACCATACTTCCGAAGCGATAAAGTCAGAATTCAAGAAATTAGAACCTAATCTTCAAATCGAATGGAGCGTTGGAGATCACGATATCTCCAAAGGGATGAATGCGGATGCGCAAGCACGCTTTGTTCAAATGATCTATGCCACCCATAACGGAGTCTATCGAATGAGCCCGGAAATGGAAGGTCTGGTGGAAACTTCAAATAACATTGCCAAGATTCAAGTAGGAGGAGGAGATATTTCGGTAGAATGTCTTACGCGTTCTTCGGTGGAGTCTTCGAAAACCGACTTGTCAAATGCGTTAAAATCTGCATTCGAATTAGCCGGGTGTACCGTTCGATTTTCCGGAGCGTATCCCGGTTGGGCACCCAATATGGACAGCCCCATTTTAAAAGTACTCGACAGCTTATATGAAGAGCTTCACGGCGAGAAGGCAAATGTTGCTGCCTGTCATGCCGGTTTAGAGTGCGGGATCTTGGGACAGCATTACCCAAATCTTGATATGATCTCCTACGGACCCACGATCAAAGGAGCACATTCTCCCGATGAGCGCGCGAGTATTTCCTCTACGCAGAAGTTTTGGAAGTTTACCAAAGCGATTCTCGCTAATATTCCGAAGCAATAAGTATTGTAAAAACTAAAAAAGCCCCAACTTCGGGGCTTTTTTAATTCAATGATTTTGATCCTTATTCCATGATCTCGATCAGTTCTAGTTCGAAGATCAAATCTGCATTTGGTGGGATCACCGGTGGATATCCTTTTTCTCCATACGCTAAGTGCGATGGAATGAACAAGGTGGCTTTATCACCTACACTCATTTGAAGCATCCCTTCTCTGAAACCTGGGATGAGTCGGGCTTCTTTGCTATAATCAAAAGGCATTGGGCCGTATTGATTTCTAGCCACACGTTGTGGATCTACGGCATCATAACGTTCTGCAACTTCCATCATGCTAGTATCGAACAAGCGCCCATCGCTAAAGTAGCCGGCGTAGTTCATCATTACTTTTACCCCTTCGTTCGGTTTTTGCCCTTTCCCGCGTTGGTTCCAGTAGATCTTGAGTCCGCTTTCCATTTCTTCCGCATCATTCATCAACGGATTCAAACGTGCAGCAGTTTCAGAAGCTATTTTCGCCAGAGCCTCTTCTTTCTCTTTTTGTTTACGCTCGATGTCTTCCATGGCTTTGCTGAATGATGCCACTTTAATGTTCCCTTTATTGATAATGTTCACTTCTTCCATCACTACAGGGTTTACAGGCTTATCACCGGGTTTTGTCGTTTCCACCTTTCCGATCGCATCCACGATCTCTTGTCCCATAACGATCTCTCCAAACACGGTGTGTTTGTTATCTAGCCATGGCGTTTCTTTTAGGGTAATGAAAAACTGACTCCCATTGGT
>DFVG01000045.1:1249-136880 GCA_002379985.1 Flavobacteriaceae bacterium UBA4166 | reverse complement strand
TTAGGATCTAGTGCCGCAAGGCGTGGGGGTTCGACTCCCTTCAGCCGCACTTCAAACCCTTCTTATTTCGAGAAGGGTTTTTTGTTTCCTTGAACGAAGTAACTAGAGCTACGTATTAATTCATTTCTGATAAGGTCTAGAAACACAGGAAATGATTTCAGGTGAATAATCTCTTCGGAAAAATTCTCACGATGACAGGAAAGGATGCTAAAACATATTTTTAATACCTTTATTCTCGTGATTCCATTCCCAAATAAACAGCTATCACTTTTTCTCTTCTTGAACCTATTTATGATACATTGCGTTTCTGCGCAATACAAGAATTTACTTCATAAAGAATATAAAGACATTGTTGAAGCTGTTGATCAATTAAATGATCATGTCATCATCGAAGGTCGTAAGGATTCGCTGTTTGTTTCACAATACACCCAAGAAATGAGAGCCTGGGCAGAGGCCAATAATGACAATGCGCTTGTTTTGGAGGCAGATCTGTTAAAAGCTTATGCTTATCTCAATCTGTACGGCCGCAAGCAACCAAGTTTGGTGAAGGACCTTATTCCTATAGCAGAACGGGCAAAAGAAGAACAGATTTCCCAGATTGAAGCACGTGCCAGCAAAGCTATTGCAACACATTACTGGTACACCAAGGAATATGCGAAATCTTTTGAATGGTCTTTGCGGCTATCAACACTTCTGGACAATATGGCGCCTGAAAGTTTTCCGAATATGGCGTGGCATCTCAGTTTTATAGGGAAATGCTACTATCATTTTGGTGATTACGAAAAGGCTTCCACCTATTTTGAAAAGGCAAGCAATATCACAAAAACAGGGTACAATGCCGTATCTGTAATCGAATCTCAAAATACCTTGGGGCTATGCTATCAAAAACTAGGTGATTTAGATCGATCTGACCGCTTACTTCGCTCTGTGGTAAACGATACCTCCCAATTTCGAAATCCGGTTTGGGTTGGGATTGCTTCAGGGAATTTAGGGTACAATCAATACCTGCGGGGCAACTATGAGGAGGCTATTCCGTTGTTTGAAACCGATATTGAAAATGCAATTCAAATTAACGACTACGGTCTTGCTGCCGGGTCGACAATTCCATTGGCCGACGTTTATTTAAAACAATCAAAAATCGAGGCGTCGCGCCAGAAAATTGAAGAAGCGAGAGCCTATATTTCCAGATCTGGGCAACACGACAGATTGCGAAACCTATATCCTGTGATGAGCAAATGGCATGCTGCGAATGGCTATACAGATAGTAGCACGGTCTATCTCGATTCGGCCTTACTAGCAACGAAAGCCTATAACGATAAGTATAACGCATTACAATTGGTTCGGGCAAATCAAAATGCACAGTTTAGAGAACGCAAATTAGAAGTAGAACGACTAGAGACTGAAAGTAAACTCAAACTATCACAACGCAATTTCTTGATTACTATTATCAGTGGACTCCTTTTGATAACGATTCTAGCTTTTATTATAAGAAACAAGTATCTCCTCAAAAAGAAACAAGTACAAACACTTGAATTGACCAACACCAAAAAAGAGTTACACAGATTGACAAGTAAGATCCGTGAGGATAATAAGATCATTGTAGAATTACAGCAAAACTCTAACACTAAGAAAAATAAGGAATTCATCGATGACTTAAAGACAAAAAGCATTCTCACCAATGCTGATTGGGTGGCCTACCAAGAACTGTTTTATAAAGCCTACCCAAAATTTCTATCATCACTTTCTAAGACGTATCCAGATTTGAGCGAGGCTGAAATACGGTGCCTGTGTTTAGAAAAACTGGAGCTTTCTAACAACGAAATGGCCTTGGTACTAGGAGTGTCGCCAAACAGTATGCGCGTTACCAAACACCGGATCCGCAAGAAGCTGGACTTGCAGAGCCAAGAAGACCTCAAAGATATCATTGAGCAGATTGGCTAAAAAATCTTTTCTATGGGTTCCGAAAATGTCTTGAATATCTATCCTTCAGGTAGCTGGATACACCGATTAAAAATATAGGTGAATCAAAGTTACAATGGCTTAATTATAAATTCTGAAGGAATACTTTTCAGCGTACGATGAGTGTTTTTATATGGTTCTTCCGAAAACAACCGCAACCACTTCTCTATAATAACTATTTGATTTTCAATTCTTTATTTATTTAATAACAACTTGTAACGCTTTTGTAACGGTCGTTTATGTACGGTTGGGGCTTATGCTTTCTATTTTGGTGCTGTGACTAATAGAAACAAAAAAATTGTGCGTACTGTTTTCATTCTTTTAGTGTGGGTTTTTTTGCTGTGGCTTGTATGGTCATACTATGGTGATCAACTTAACGCAATAGAGACTAACATTAGAAAGATTAATGAAAATTAAAAAGAAGCGAGAATTAGCAAAATCAATAAAACGACTTATAAGATGATGAAAACAATTACAAAGTACCTCTTACTAACCATTTTATTAATGGGCGCTACCAAAAGTCGGGCGCAAGATGCCTTTATTACGATTTGGAATACTCAGGGCAGTAACAACATTGCAATCCCCGTGAATCCTAACTATACCTATAACTATACGGTAGATTGGGGCGACGGTACCGTGGAGAGTGGCATTACGGCAGGTGCATTCCATATTTATAGCAGTCCGGGGATATATAATGTATCCATTACGGGTGATTTTCCTGCTATATATTTTAATAATTCAGGTAGTAATAAGGATAAGATTATATCAATAGCACAATGGGGCGACATAGAGTGGTTGAGCATGAACAGTGCTTTCCAAGGTTGTACTAACTTGAGTGGTGTTATTACAGATGTGCCAGACCTCTCTCAGGTTACAGATATGAGAGAGATGTTTGCTGGGGCAAGGAAATTTAATGAGGGTCTTGACGATTGGGATGTGTCCTCAGTGACCAATATGGCGGGAATGTTTAACAATGCCAGAGACTTCAATGGAGATATCAGTAGTTGGGACGTCTCGTCGGTTACCTCGATGGGATCTATGTTTAGAAGCGCATATGATTTTAACCAAGACATTGGCAATTGGGACGTGTCTTCGGTAATCGATATGTCGGGAATGTTCGCTTTTGCGGATGCATTTAATCAAGCTATTGGGGGATGGGAGACCTTGTCTTTAACAGATAGCAATTATATGTTTTACGATGCTGATAGCTTTAATCAAGATTTAAACGGTTGGGAAACTGCGCTAGTTACGAATATGTCTGAAATGTTCGCAAATGCGAGAGCGTTCAATGGAGATATCGGTAGTTGGGATGTCTCATCCGTAACAAATATGGATAGTATGTTTTTACAGGCAGAAGATTTTAATCAAGATATTGGTAATTGGGATGTTTCTGCCGTTACCAATATGACCAGAATGTTTAAGTCTGCGAGTGACTTTAACCAGCCTATTGGTGATTGGAATGTATCTTCGGTAAGTACTATGCTGGAAATGTTTTTTTTGGCACGCAATTTTAATCAAGATATTGGTGATTGGGATGTGTCCTCGGTTAGCACAATGAACACGATGTTCTGGGATGCAAGCGCTTTCAATCAGGATATTGGTAGTTGGGATGTGTCTTCAGTCACCAGTATGAGCAATATGTTCAGGAATGCTATCGTGTTCAACCAGGACATTTCGGGTTGGGATGTGTCTTCAGTAACTGATTTGTTCGGAATGTTTTTTCAGGCCTTTGCCTTCGACCAAGATTTAGGCGGTTGGGATGTATCGCAGTTGGTGTCTGCAAACGATATGTTTGAGCTAGCCGGTCTTTCCGTAGCAAACTACGACAGTCTGCTGCAAGGCTGGAGTAACCTAAACTTACAACCTAATGTAGTCTTTAATGCCGGAAATAGCCAATACTGCAATACCGATGCCCGCCAGAGCATCATAGACAATTTTAACTGGAATATTATAGATGGTGGCGAAAGTGCTATCTGCAACGACTTTATCTTTACCTGGCTTACCGAAACAGACAACGTAAGCCTTGCCGTACCCACCAATCCCGCCTTTACCTACAATTATACCGTAGATTGGGGTGACGGAACGGTTGATACCAATGTTACAGGTAATGCTACCCACACCTATGCTACCGCAGGCACCTATACCGTGTCTATCTCAGGCGATTTCCCGGCCATATACTTTAATGACGAACTTGGAAATAATACTAACACATTGGCTATAAGGACTATTGAGCAATGGGGAAACCAACAGTGGTTGAGTATGGATAGTGCTTTTGAAGGTTGTATAAACTTACAGGGCAACTTTACCGATGTGCCAGATCTTTCTCAAGTCACGAATATGCAAAAGATGTTCTTGAAAGCCGAAAGCTTTAACTGGCCCATTGGTGATTGGGATGTTTCTTCGGTTGACAATATGATTGCTATGTTTTTACAAGCTACTGCATTTAATCAGGAGATAGGAGACTGGAACGTTTCTTCCGTAACTAGGTTTAATGGTATGTTCGGAATCGCTACCAATTTCAATCAAGATATTAGCGATTGGGATGTATCTTCAGCAACGGATATGTTTGGAATGTTTCAATTTGCTGAAGCCTTCGATCAAGACTTAGGTAATTGGGATGTCTCTCAAGTGACTACTATGGAAAGTATGTTTCGTAATTCGAACCTATCTGTGGAAAACTATGATAAGATACTTATCGGCTGGAGTCAACAAAATGTACAACAGGATGTAGATTTTACCCGCAACGAATCCATTTCCTATTGCCAAGGTGCACAAGCCCGCCAAAAATTAATCGATGATTTCAGTTGGGCTATTTCAGATGGTGGTCTATCCCCAACCTGTAATGAAGACAAGTTTGTGACTACTTGGCAAACCACTACCGCCAATGAGGCTATTACCATACCCACCAACCCCAATATAAGTAGCTACAATTA
This sequence comes from Flavobacteriaceae bacterium UBA4166, assembly GCA_002379985.1. Taxonomy (GTDB): domain Bacteria; phylum Bacteroidota; class Bacteroidia; order Flavobacteriales; family Flavobacteriaceae; genus DFVG01. Next base: position 131,988 of record DFVG01000045.1, on the reverse strand, counting down.
TATTGTAAATTGGGGCGATGGCACTGTAGAAAGTGGCTTTGCCAGCGATGCGACCCATACCTATGCCACGGCTGGCACCTATACGGTGTCTATTACGGGTAGTTTCCCATCTTTTTACGCTGCCTTTGCAAGCGCTACCAATGCCAATAAGATGAGAACCATAGAGCAATGGGGTTCCCAAGAATGGGAAACCATGGCATTAGCTTTTAGGGGCTGTTCTAATCTCACAGCTAACTTTAGCGATGTGCCAAACCTCTCACAGGTCACCGATATGCGGTATATGTTTGCCGATGCCAGTGTTTTCGATGCAGACCTTAACAATTGGGACGTATCCTTAGTAACCCATATGGAATATATGTTTTCGAACGCAAGTGCCTTTAATTCGCCTATTGGCAATTGGGATGTCTCTTCGGTAACTGATATGCGCTCCATGTTTTTTGATGCTACAGCATTCAACCAAGACATCAGTAACTGGGATGTCTCTTCGGTTACTACTTTTGGCGGAATGTTTCAAGATGCTTCTACTTTCAATCAAAATATAGGAACGTGGGATGTCTCTGCTGCAACTACGCTATTTGCGATGTTTTCTGGAGCCGTGGCGTTCAATCAGGATTTGGGAAGTTGGGACATTTCTCAAGCCACCAATCTAAGGATGATGTTCAACAATAACGCCGGCCTATCTCCTTCCAATTATGACAGCCTTTTAGTAGGCTGGAACAACTTAAGCCTACAGCCAAATCTAGAGTTTGATGCTGGGAATAGTACGTATTGTACGGCTGAAGATACCCGTCAAAGTATAATCGATGATCTTGGGTGGACCATATTGGATGCCGGTCCGGAGACGGATGCTCCTGTTGCCGATGTAACCGACTTGGAAGCTGTTATTGCTGAATGTACCTTGGAAAGCATCACTCCGCCAACCGCCTCAGACTGTTCGGGTACTGTTACAGGAACTACTACAGCAAGCTTTCCCATTACAGCAAGTGTCACCATCACGTGGACCTATGAAGATGCTAACGGCAACACCAGTACACAGACGCAAGATATAATGATCAACGACGATGCCACCGCACCCGTGGCAGATCTCGCAACTTTGGATGATGTGACTGCCGAATGTGAAGTGGGAAGTCTTACAGCTCCTACCGCCACCGATAACTGTGATGGAGGCATCACCGGAACGACGGCAGTGACATTCCCGATTACGGCAAGTACTACCGTCACTTGGACTTACGAGGATGCTACTGGAAACACCAGTACTCAAACACAACAGGTTGTTATCAACGATGTGACGGCTCCGGTTGCAGATCTTGCAACTCTAGACGATGTGACAGCTGAGTGTGAAGTGGGAAGTCTTACCGCTCCAACCGCCACCGACAATTGTGACGGCGCCATTACCGGAGCCACGGGAGTGACATTCCCGATTACGGAAAGCACCATCGTCACGTGGACTTACGAGGATGCTACTGGAAACACCAGTACTCAAACACAAGAGGTTGTTATCAACGATGTGACGGCTCCGATTGCAGATATTGCAACTTTGGATGATGTGACTGCCGAGTGTGAAGTCGGAAGTCTCACCGCTCCAACCGCCACCGACAATTGTGATGGAGCCATTACCGGAACCACGGGAGTGACATTCCCGATTACGGAAAGCACCATCGTCACTTGGACTTACGAGGATGCTACTGGAAACACCAGTACTCAAACACAAGACGTGGTTATCAACGATGTGACAGCTCCGGTTGCAGATTTTGCAACTTTGGATGATGTGACTGCCGAGTGTGAAGTCGGAAGTCTCACTGCTCCAACCGCCACCGACAACTGCGATGGAGCCATTACCGGAATCACGGGAGTGACATTCCCGATTACGGAAAGCACCACCATCACGTGGACTTACGAGGATGCTACTGGAAACACCAGCACACAAACACAAGAGGTGGTTATCAACGATGTGACGGCTCCGGTTGCAGATCTTGCAACTCTTGACGATGTGACGGCTGAGTGTGAAGTGGGAAGTCTTACCGCTCCAACCGCCACCGACAATTGCGATGGAGCCATTACCGGAACCACGGGGGTAACATTTCCGATTACGGAAAGCACCACCGTCACGTGGACCTATGAAGATGCGAGTGGTAACATTAGTAATCAATTGCAGAACATAGTTATTAATGATATAACTGTGCCAATAATAAGTTGTCCGAGTGACCAAACCGTCCTGGCCGATGAAATTACCAATCAATACGAAGTGCCGGACTATTTTGATAATGGTATGGCCACTACTTCAGATAATTGTGATCCAGTGTTAACAACCATGCAGGATCCATCAGTAGGTACATTATTAGAGCCCGGTACCTATACGGTAACATTGTCTTCCGAAGACGAAACAGGAAATTTCAATGACTGTACGTTTCAGTTAACTGTGGATAGTACGTTTGGGAGTACAGCTTTCCCTACACTAGAAATAGGGATTTATCCAAACCCTGTAGATAGTAAGTTATTCATTACAACCAATGTGCGACTTACCGACATAGAGGTTTATGATCTTTCCGGAAGACAAATGAGAAACCTAAAAACATCATTGACGGATAATAGCATTGATGTGAGTAGGCTACCGAGTGCAGTTTATATACTGAAGGTGATCACTTCTGAAGGACAAACGGTAAAGAGCTTCATAAAAGAGTAAGGTGAAACCTATGTGCTCGCCATTTATTTGCTTTCGATCAGATAAAAGCCTCCCTTCGGAGGCTTTTATATTACTTGATAAATAATGTTTTGTCTACAGGGAGTTCCCGAACCCGAATGCCCGTCGCGTCAAAAAGTGCATTGACAACCGCCGCTGTGGCGGGTCCTTGTGCGGCTTCACCTGCTCCTAAGGGAGATTCCTCAGGGCGATCAATCACCACGACTTCTGTTTTGGGAGTGTCCGGAAATCGAAAGATGGGATAGTGATCCCAATCGGTGCTCGTAATATGATTTTCGTCAAATTTGACCTCCTCCAGTAAGGCCCAGCTTGCCGATTGGATCATTCCGCCTTCGGTTTGGTTTATGAGTCCGTCGAGATTAATACATTCTCCTGCATCGATCACCGCCCACATTTTGATGACATTGACCTTTCCACTAGTTCGATCTACGTTAACGTGCGCTGCCACGGCACAGTGCGCAGCACTATTTTTATAACGAGAATACGCATACCCAATTCCTTCCGTAGTACTTTTAGTAAGCCCTTTCGTGAATTCCCGTAATTTTTGAAGACAGGCGATCGATCTGGGATCATTAAGATGATTTAATCGGAACTGTATTGGGTCTTTTTCCGCTTTTACGGCGAGTTCATCCATAAAACATTCGATGGCAAAAATATTCGCATAGGCACCGAGACCGCGTAAGGCTGAAACGCGTAACGGACCTTTAAAAATGTGTGATGTAGAATGGAGATTGGGTAACTCATAGTATGGTTTTGAATTGCGCACAGCACCACCTTTAAAGCCGCTACCAGGAGCAGCATAGCCTGCGTTGAGATATCGTGCCGGCAATAAATTGTCGGGGTTGCCACGCGGACGTGTACTATGTCCATCCGACCAAAAATCGTATTTCCAACCGGTAATCCTTCCGTTATTGTCGATTCCTGCCTTCAACTTCATAAGCATAGCGGTTCCATACGGTTCCCAAGCATGTTCATCTTCACGCATCCACTGTAAACGTATGTATTGATTAGGGTAGTTTTTCGCTAAGAGCGCGGCTTCCGCAGCAACGTCATCTGCCCCGTTGTGACCATAGCATCCAGAACCCGGAACCCCTTTTACTCGAATATTGGTTATCGGCAATTCCAATAAACTGGCTAAGGTTTTCTGTAACGGATATACTCCTTGGGTATGCGACCAAACTTCTAATGTTTCATCTGTAAAGCGCGCCACCGCACAGGACGGCCCATTGGCAGCATGCATGATATACGGCTTGAAATATTCGGCTTCATGGATGATTTCTGAAGCCTCGATGGCATCTTGCCAATTTCCGCTGTCTTCTTCCACAGCCGTATCGGTTTTCAGCGTTTTTAGATGCTCTTGTAGGGAAGCCGAATTAGGGAGCTCGCTCGTTGCACTCCATTTGGCTAGGGTGGATGCTTTTTCCATTAAGGTGATGGCCTGAAATTCTTCCGAAGCGATGACCCCGATAAAACTTCCTATCACTACCGTCTTTAAATGTCCTGAGATATTTTCTAGTGATTTTTTATTGAAGTTCGTTAACTTGGCAGTGTAGGAGGGAGGCCGTACGATGCGAGCATGCACCATGTCTGGGAAACGCAAGTCTTGAACATAGAGCGGTTTTCCTTGAACCATGTCTGAAATATCCTGTCTTGGGATGGGTTGTCCAACCCATTTTCGTTTTGTCTTTCCCCAAAGGGCGACCGATTCGTCGAGGGTAGTATTGAGTTGTTTTCCTTCCAGAACTTCAGAAAAGGTCATCTCTTTTTCTGAAGTAACAATACGTCCGTTTTCAATGCGTAACGTTTCTTTATCAACCCCCAATTTCTTGGCAGCCTCAACTAGTAATACTTCTCTTGCGGTCGCCGCCGCATATCGTACCGACATGGCACCTTGCTCCATGGACCGACTTCCTGCCGTGTAGCCTTCATCGGGAGTGACGCCTGTTTCAGCCAGACGCACCTCTATTTGATCCAGTGTTGTATTTAATTCTTCTGCAGCTACTTGCATCATAGCAATACGCACCCCTTGGCCCAATTCCATTCGTCCTGTCAATACGCGAATGCGGCCATCTTCTAACACCTGCAGCCACGCATCAATTTGGTCTTTGTTTGCCAAAACCTTCGCGGGCATTGCAGCACCATTTTTTCCTTCCGTCTTTGCGCAGGCGATCAAGGTGGTGCTTAGGAAGGAGAATCCAACACTTACCAGAGCGGTCTTTTTTATAAAATTTCTTCGTGTTGATTTCATGGAGTTGCTTTTGCGGCTCGTTGTACGGCTTTTACCACGCGTGAATGTACGCCACACCTACAAATATTGCGTTTTAGGTGATTTTTGATCTCTTCTTCGGTTGGGTTTGAATTTTTTTCCAGCAACGCTACGGAATTCATCACAAGGCCATTGGTGCAATACCCACACTGTGCGGCTTGTTCTTCGATAAAAGCTTGTTGCACGGGATGTAATTGTCCGTTTTCTTTAGCGAGATGTTCTATAGTTTTGATTTCCTTTCCTTCTAATTCTCCGATAGAAATCCTACAGGAAGGTCCGCATTCACCATTGATATGCACCATACAGGCACCACACTGTTCCAAACCACATCCAAATTTAGGTCCGTTTAATTCCAAGGTGTTTCGCAGTACGTATAACAATGGAGTGTTGGGAGAAGTGGTAATGGTATGGCGTTTTCCATTAACCACAATTTGAATAGAGGATATCATCACGAAAAATTTTACTTAAGATACTAAAATTGAGGTGATCTTTCGTTTCGTCGTGGTCATTATCCTAAAATAGAAAACCACCTCAATGGCTTCTGTATTGAGGTGGTTTGGTATCACGATCTTTCCAGAGGAAACGCTATATGGAATCTTGTAATCGAAACGTTTCGCCAAGGCCTAAAAACTGTGTTCGGAGGAAGTTAGTAAAATAATCTTCCTTCTGTTCACTTTCCCAAACAATGGAAAGCGTCGGTTCCGCTATCAGTTCTGTGGCGAGCATTTTGCGATTACATTATTGGATGATCAGTTTTTTGGTTTGCTTTCCTTTTTCAGTTTGAATGACTACCGTGTACACTCCATCCGGCAGTTGTGGTAACATAATTCTTTGGGAAGTACCTTGCCCATCGGTTTGACTAGTGTGAACGCGCCTCCCGCTCATATCGATCAGCATAATCGTTGCGGCTTCCGATAGTCCTCCAATCATAACATGATCGCTGGCGGGGTTCGGGTACAATACAAACAATTCTGAAGCTGTACCTTGAACATTCAACACATTCTCTGGTTGGAAGATCAACTGAAAGCGATCCGGGAAGTTTCCTTTTTCACTGCTAAAGCCGTAGGCTGTTTCGGTGAGAAGGGTGAGCGTATCCAAGTAGCTGTCGTATAGATAAATGGTAGTATCAGAAAGCAACGGACTATCAAGTTGAGCCAACGAGATCTTATACGTTGTGTTTTCATCTACTAAGGTCGAAAAGCCAATAGGGACAACCAATTCCTCATCAAAGACAGGTAAGGATTGAATACCCAATTCAGTATCTAACCCTTCAATCCCGGAATAAATAGAAAGAACGGTGGCCAGTCGATTACTGTCGTAGCCTATATCGATTCCTTCGGTTGCTTCGGAAGTAAAACCAATTAAACAGTTGCTTTGCAACGCATACGCCGTGCTTTGAATTTTCAGCCACATACGGTCTTTGTTTATTGGAGCACGAAGTGTCGTGTTTCCACTGGTTAAGCGCATGCTGTTGTTGAAAACAGCAGTTCCGGCTGCTGTCGCTTTAATTCCGAAGCCTTGTGCCGTGGAGATCACGCCATTGGGCTCAGTATCAATTCCTGAAGGATCAGCCGCTGCCGCAGTTCCGCCCATCAAATTGTACATCGAAATATCTTCCATGCTAAAGTTCATGCTTCCGGCGCCTGGGAGCGACGGACTGGGAGGGGTGAGGTGCTCCCAAAAATAAACCTCTCCAAACAACGGATTTGCAGTAAGCAATGCATCAGCATCTATGGCAGAAGCATAGGGGTTGGCAAGGACATTCGGACTCGCATTGCGGTTATCCGCCGCGGTAGGTCCGGGGGTGTTGTAAATGATCGGTCGATTCACTACCCCATTGTTGAGCGTTCCTTGTTCATAGGTCATCGTAAAAATTCCGCCCGGCTCGCCATATCCCGCTTGTGGTCGTACAATGTATCCTTCACCCACAGTGATGTTTCCACTGTAGGCATTCCAAAAATCACCGTTATCGTCTGCAAAATTTTCCGCCATTGGAAAATCCATTGCGACCTCTAGATTGGGTGAAAAGTTAGAAGTATTATGATTTAGTACTAGGAAAGCATTGGTAAACACTCCATTTCTCGTTTCCGAAGACATGGGGCTCCCCATCACCATAAAGTCTCGGGAAGCAAGATCTGGAGTGATCACTTCAGTTTCGATGGTTCCGTTCTTCACTACTTGTGCAAAATCGTATTCCTGAACCACACTTCCTTGATGTGCAATGAGCAAAGAGCCATTCACAGTAATATTATTTGCTGAAAATAGATAGTCTTCAGCAGCAACAGTTACTGTTCCGGAAGCATCCACTTCGCAAGTACAAGTATCAATAGACCCCTCTGAACCGGTATTATAATTCCCTGCGATGATCGCATTACTTCCGGCATTAGGAGTTCCTGCACTCCAAGTTCCGGCTGAAAAGGTGGTAGGTGTTCCAAGGACGGTCACGATCGCTGTTTCCGAAGCACTATTTCCGGCTTCATCTGTCACGGTGAGTAGCACTGGGTTATCGCCTATATCTGCACAGCTAAAGTCGGATATATCAATCGCATACGTTAAATTCGCTTGCGGAGAAAAATTGTCTGCAGAACCGTTATCGACATCTGTCGCAGCAATAGTTACTGCTCCGTCACTCTCCAAAAATATGGTTATGTCTTGCGTGACAACCGTAGGTGGTTCGATATCAGTTTTGTCGGTAATGGTAAGATTGACCTCATCTGGGATGGTGGTACAATCTACACTGAATTCATATTCAAACCCATTAAAGACACTGTTATTAGGTTGTGCCAAGTTGCAGGTTGTAATGGTTCCTGTAGTGGTTGCAATCGTAAAGGTGTCTCCTACTGTTGCATCAAATCCTATGGTTACATTTACATTGCCCTCCATGATGGCATTACCGTTGATGGCAAGTACGTCGTATTCGGTTCCTGCGATGTAGCCCTCAAGCTCAACATCAAGCACAGAAGATTCTGAAGATTCAAAATCACCTAGTACATCAAGCGTTCCCGGAGAGGCACCCGGCGCAAAGGTTCCGTCGTTGGTAAAGTCGATTGCTGCCGGAAGATCAAGAGTTCCGATTCCTTTTATGATTCCGGAAGGCGTATTGTTTAAGGAATTGGTGCCACTGAATTCAATTTCACCGATAGCTGCATCTATAGTCCCTGTATTTGTCGTTTCGGTATAAATGAGAACCAATCCGCTTTCAACACTTTTTGTAAGCAAGCCTGCATTATTGAATATATGAGAGCCAACGCCACTCCAGCTAATATCTGCTCGGTCGCTTTGAATATCTATGGTGCCGGTTGTTTCATTGCTCAGAATGCCGTCGGATACATTGAGGTTTCCTCCGTTGAGAAAGGCCATATACCCTTCATTGCTGAATGTGGTTACCCCCAAAATGCTTTTTGTACTGGTTGTACTTAAGACCATATTCGATCTATTTATCAAGGTTCCTCCTCCCGTCAGGTTATTAAGCGACCAATTGAACACTCCACTTCCCGAGAATTCCAGGGCAGCAGTAGTGCCGGAGGTGACCGTCACAAGACTACTCCATTGGATTTCTCCATCATTGGTTCCCGTAAGCGTATTATCTAGCGTAACAGGACCACTCCAGCGCAATCGTGTTCCCGGTAACGTATTGTAGACACCACCAGTAAGATTTTTATTAAGCGATCGGAATTGCAATTCTCCACTTTCAACAGCGATGGTTCCTGTATTATTTAATTCAGTTTCGATATAAGCAATACCAGCACTTGTTGTTTTCCGAATGGTTCCGAAGTTATTCAGGGTACGCACGCCGGTTCCCGACCAACTGAGGTTGGCGGTGTCAAATTGAAGATCAATGACACCGCTTGCTTGATTATTTAAAACACCGTCAGAAATATTAAGATTTCCGGTGCTTGCCAAGGCGATGGTAGCTTCGTTGTTGAGGGTCGTAAGGCCTAAAATGGATTTTGTGGAGGTTGTGGTGAGGCTAATCTGACTTTGATTGATTAAGGTTCCTCCTCCTTCTAAATTTCCACCAGTCCAATTCACCCCTGTAGCGCCCGTAAAAGCATAAGTCGCTGAGGTCGATCCAGATACGGTTACCAAGTTGTTCCACCGAAGTTCTCCATCTAATACGCCATCAAGCGTTCCTAAACAGGTAATGGGGCCATTCCAAAAAAGAGATGCGCCAGAGGAAACATGATAGGTTCCTCCCGATAAATTTTTATTTAGGAATTGAAAACGCAATTCCCCACTCTCTACAGAAATAGTACCTGTGTTGTTGAGTTCAGTGTCAATATTCGCCGTACCAGTAGTCGTTGTTCTTCGTATGAGTCCGGCATTGTTCAATATCCGACTTGAAGTCCCAGTATAGCTGATGTCTCCACCATCAGCCTGTAGATCGATGACACCAGAAGCCGAATTGTTTAAAATTCCATCTGTAATATTTAAATCTCCAGAAGTTCGTATGACTATGAGTCCGTTGTTGTTCAATGTACTCAATTCTAAAATTGATTTGGTACTCGTGGTATCTAAGTTCAAAATGCCTTCATTGACCAAGGTTCCCCCTCCAATTAAACTAGACAGAATCCACGAAACCCCTTCTGGTCCAGAAAAATTTAAGGTCGCTGTTGTAGATGATGCAACGGTAGTTACATTTGCCCAAACAATGGGGCCGTCTAGCGTTCCGGTTAATGTGTTTACCAATGTTACCGGACCATACCAAGAAAGTGCAGCACCCGACCCCTACATTATATGTTCCCCCGTCCAAGATTTTGTTCAAGCTACGGAATCGCAGATCTCCACTATCTACATTTATAGTTCCGGTATTTACAAGTTCTGCTTCGATGTAAGCAATTCCTAGAGTTCCTGTTTTTCGAATCGTTCCGAAGTTGTTCAGAATTCTTGAGGCACTTCCCGTATATGAGATATCACTACCATCTGCCTGGATATCTATAACCCCTGTTGCTTGATTATTAAGAATACCATCGGTAATATTTAGATTACCGGCATCTTGAACGTTGATAACTCCTTCGTTGTTCAGCGTGGTAAGACCGATGATGCTTTTCGTACTTGTGGTAGGCAAATTGATGACACCTTGATTGGTGAGTGTACCTCCTCCAGTTAAATTATTTAGAGACCATTGTATGGTAGTATTCGGTCCAAAATTAGAAGCCGACGCGATGGATAATTGCTGACTCCAATTGAACGTTGATGTTCCTTGAACTTGCAACGAATTGATGGTCGCCGAGACATTTAGGTTTACGGTAAATCCTGTAGGGATTACAGCGTCATGTGTTGCAGAGGGTACTTCGGCGAGACTCCAGTTGCCTGCTGTGCCCCAATTGTTGTTCACGGCACCAGTCCATGTATTGGTTTGGGCTTGCACAAAATGTAATGATGAAATGAGTAAGAAGAACCCTAGAAGTAGTTTTTTTGTTGTCATCTGGATGTTTTTCTTCTACATCGAACGTCCTCCTACTTTGTCATCAAAAAAATGATTTTTTAACAACCTTTTATTCTATCATTCTGATAAAATCTTAATTGATTGGAGTTTAGAGGTGCCGGTAATCCCTTAATAACAATCCATTTTCAACTGCTGTTGATGTTCAATCACATCTAGACTCAGTTCTGGGTGATCTTTCAGCTGTGAAGCTAACACATCAATCACGTCGTGTTGCATGGCTAACGAGCCACAGATCATAATCACGCCATCATTTGAAAGTGCCTGTTGAACTAATGTCGTGTCTTTTTTCAAAAGCTCTTGAACGTATTCTTTTTTCCCTTCACGCGAACAACAGCTGTGGAGGGTAACCTTTTGGTTTTTCGCTGTTATCGCATTAATGATGGGTTGATAGAGCTCTAAAGATTCTTTGGTGCGACCGCCCCAATACAGATGGATGGTCGCTTGTTTTTGAGTCGCCATCATTCCAAGGAAGGGAGCAATACCGGTGCCATTCGCAATGAAAAAGGCTTCTTTACAATGCTTCGGAAAATGAAAATGTTTATTGCTTTCCACACTGGCTTCAAAAACATCTCCTTCGCACAGTTCGAACAATTGGGAAGACGCACGACCAAATTCATGCTTTTTGATGCTCAATAGAATATCACCGTCTATCTTGGCAATAGAATACTGTCGAACGGTTTCGGAACCGTTCGGAACAAAAGACAGTAAATCCCCTGAAGTGAACCGAAGCGACCGCTTGGGACGCAACCGGAGTAAGAAAGTGTCGTCTACATTCAGTGGCGTACGTTGTACGACCGTAAAGGATCGTTCCTTTTTCTTTTTTTTCTTCGGAACTGGATGTTTCACGGAAAGCGAAAGCCCCAAGGGTTGTTCCCATTGCTGTACCCAATAATCAAAATCGGAAGTGTCTGCATTGTTGATTTTATAGAGCGGAAGCAAGGGCTCAAAATTAGGATGCTGTGTCAATAGCGTATCTACGGTACTAGCAAACTGACAATAATCAGGATATTCTAAGGAGCCAAATCCTACGACCGAAAACGGTATTTTTTTATCAAGCACGGTAGATTTGAGTTGTGTTTCAAACTTTCTGGCATTGGTAGGAGCTTCGCCTTCCCCATAGGTGGCGGTGAGGATCACAAGTTGTTTTATGTTCTCAAATGCATTGGTTTCTTTATAGACTTCGGAATAAGCATTTAATTCGGTCATAAATAACTTCAATCCGGAACGTTCTGCTGCAATAAAGAATCGTGTGGCGATATCGTAGGTCGTGCCTGTTTCCGAACCTACAAAAACAAGGATCTCTGCTTCCGAAGCAGGACGCATCGTAACCGAAGATTTTTTACTTTTCAAACGTTTCCAAGACATTACAAATCCGGAATACATAAAGAACACAATAGACGCCCCTGCTAATAATAATACGATAGACCACCACACGCTTCCTTCTCCTGTGTGCCACTGAAAACTGAGTCTTGAAGCGATGGTCACAAACGGATACGAAGCTTCACTAATGAGGTTTCCGGTTTGTTGATTGACCCGAATTTCCCGGTCCTGAAGCGAAAGCTGAAAATATTCTTTGGGATCTTCAGAAAAGGGAAACTCAATACTGCGAACCTCATCTAATGTGATTGTTTGCAACAGCGGAATGTCAGAAACCATGACTTTAGAGGAGTGATCTAACGTTTCTTTCGGGAGCCATCCAAACTTTTCAACCGACAAATAGACGCCGGTGATCGCTACGATAATGATGGGAATGAAGAACCACCGACTCAACACTACGTGATACCGCATTTCAAAATAGTCCTTATGAACTTTTGAAAATAAGCCGCGAATTCCTCCTTGTCGCTTGATGAGTAGTAACAAACCGGTAATTGCAATAAGACATAGCAAGAGCGAAACCACTCCCACAAAAACACGTCCTGTGGTCTTTAGAAATAAGGAACGGTGTAAGTTGGTTGTGAAGCGGTATACATTTGGTCGTTCCGGAACCACTCCCAAAGAATTTCCGGTTCTTGGATCTACGTAAAGGTCGGCCGTCTCTAGATCGGCGGTCAACACCGACGCTTTCACAAAACCGGAAGGTTCAACTTCTAAGGCAAATACCTCGTCATAGGAAGTTTGTAACGATTCGATGGCAGTCGCTGCTGAGACCTCGTCTAAATTGGAGATAGCATGTCCTTTGCTTTGATGTTGAATAGGCTCAATGGCAAGGATCACCCCGGTGACCGAGGCCAACAACAAAAATAAAGAAGAAACCACAGCCAAAATAAAATGACTGTAGCGCCAAATCGAAATCGTCATATTGTGCCCTTATTGTGGCAACATACGCACATAGCGAATAAAACCGTTGCCTTCTTTCTTACCCTTAAGATTGGTTGCGGTTAAGGGGAATTGAAGGTCGTCACTATAATATTCTTGATCTTCTACGGAAGTTTCAAACCGTAGACTGTACCCTGCATCAATCTTATCTGCCGGAATTTGCAGTACGCAAACAGAACGTTCTCCACCGCTAATGGTAGCTCCGGAAATAGCATCAATATTCGGGCGATACTTTCCGTAGAATTTCCACCATTCCGGAATTTCACTGTACCACTCCGGATCTTCTCCATGAACGTATAGCGTTTCTTGATAGGCTCCTGAAGCGTCCAAAAGAGAAACTACAATATACGCGCCTTCTCCGGTATAATTCGTCATTTGAATGAGGCATTTTACAGGTTTCGTTTCCGAAGGAGAGGAAGCCGCCAAAAACCCAAAGGCTGTAGATATGATGATCGATAGGATGCGTAACTGTTTCATGTTATTTTAAAAAATTCAATGATACGTTCTTGGATTGTAACAATTCGTTCTCTTCTGCCAAATCCAAAGCGGTTTCTTCAAAATCTGTAGTAATGGAAGCATCTGCACCCATCGCCAATAGCGTCTTTAGTAGGGTATCGTCTTGTGCCTTCATAGCGGCAACGTGAAGAGCGGTAAGTCCGTCATCATTCTTCGCATTTACAGGAATATCAAAGGTCGCTATTTTCTTTACGAGCGCTGTCTGATTCGTACCTGCGGCAAGGTGTAGTAAGGTGTTGTTACCGGCTTGCTTTTGGTTGAATATGAGTCCGTGTTGCCCCAAAATCTCTTGTTTCTGCTGAAACTCTTTCGGGTTGTCATCATCATAAGAAGCCACCCAGTAGTAAGCGAGGGTATTTCCTTCTTTATCAGTTGCCTGAATGGCGCTTTTCGCACCTTTTTGTTTTAAGAGGAAAGAGACAACTTCAGGAGTATTGCTACGCGTAGCAAGCATCAACGCATTTTGCCCTTGCTTATTCGTAGTACTGAAATTAGATACATTCTTTGCGAATACTTCCACTATATTGAGGGAGTTTCGTGACGCAGCATTCAGAAAAGGGGTATTCCCGTCTTCGTCTTGTTGATTGACGTCAGCCCCGGCGTTCAAGAAAAAATTGATGATTTCAATATCTTCCGAAGAATACGCCAAACGATGCAGTGGTGTATATCCTTCGGTTGTTACAACATTGGGTTCAATCCCTAAATCCTTTAAATAGGTGTACAACGCCATATTGTTTTGATGGCCGCGGGTTCCTTGTGCAGCAAAAAGAAAAGCATTACCGCCTTTATTGTTCGCTTCTTTGTAAGAAACACCTTTTTTAACCAATATTTTTAAAAAATCAACATTCCCTTTTCGACTGGCGTAATTAAAGATGCCATTTCCGTCTTCATCGGTACTGTTTAGATCAAATCCTTTTTTGAGAAAGTAGTTCAATTCTGTTTCATTAGAAAGGGAAGGAGCAACCAACAATAATACATTAGCTCCATGCTCATTGGTCTCTTCGGTAATTGAAACGCCGTGGTTCTCGAAGGCTTCGTAGAGAGCCGGATTTATTTGTCCGGCATTGGCAGCAAAAGTTAGAGGTGTGTATCCGTGACTGTCTAACTTCGTTACAGAGGCGCCTTCTTTCAATAAATACTCCACGAGTTCTATTTGCCCGGCATACCCGGCCCAGTGCAGATAATTTCTACTGTCGTGTGTGTTTTTATCAATAGGGTTGCCTTCAAAGGATAGTAAGTACTTTACAATTTCCGGATCGGTTTTCTCTAAGGTAGCGTAAATTACGGGATCAAAAGCGTATGGCGTCATCGCAGCGGGATCATTGCCTTCCGCAACCTTTTCCTGAACCGTTTTCAAACTAGGTTGTTGCTTCCAAAAAGAACGATCTAAAAAAACGTTTTCAGATTGGCCAAACCCAAGAATTGAGATCAATAAAAAGCAACTAAAAAGAAATTTTTGAATGCTCATATACTTATTTTTTTACAAAGGATTCTATGATGGAATCGATTTGGGCTTCTTCTTCGTACCCTTCTCCAAACAGATATTTGTAGAGTACTTTGTTGTCTACTTTTTCTTCGAGAACTAGGTCTTGGTTTCTTCCGTAAACCTCATCCCATTTTGAGCGAACCAACGCCCATTTTTCGTCGTTCTCGCTCCACCATTCGGCAGCTGCAGCACACCTGCTATCGGGCACGCGAACGTAGGTGTTATATCCTTTTTCTTTGGCAAGAATAACGTCTTCTTTTCCTTCGGAACGGATTACTTTCTCGTTGTCTTGGTCGTGTACCCATCCGGTCTCGGTGATCTCTTGACGATTGCCACGAACCGTTAGATTGTAATCACTGCGTGTGGTGTACTCACGGCGGGGAAGTGGCGCATTGGTAGTGTTTTCCCAATAACTTTTTCCGTCTACGTGGACCCAAGTGGCGGAGCCTTCGTAACGCGGACTATCATCTACTTGATACACTTTTTGTGTCCATTGACCGTCTACTTCATCATTCGGTAACTCTTGATAGTTCCAAACATTATTTGCATTATACGCGTATAGGTCTGTATTCTCATACAACCAATCTTGACGCCAGTGCTTTACAATATGAGGAGACGCAGGGTTGCCAACAAGTAATAAATGCTGAATGGAAACTTTGTCATCCTTATCTTCTATCAGTTGAGCCCACTCTAAAGCTTTCTCTACCTTTGTTTTAGAAGGTTTGTACAAACTATCCTCGCTGTAGTTGAATGTTTCAGCAAAATTGAAGGTCACTTCAAAACAACCACACATCTTTTTGATGGCTTCGAGGTCCTGCTGTTTTTTTGTTTGTTGTGCATTCACAGAGAATGCTATAAATAATGCCGCTAAGGTATACACCATATGTTTCATGCGTAATGCGTTTTGTGAGATAAAAATTCAGCGACAAAAATAGTTATTTTAATTTATTCTAAATAATAATAGAAGTGTTATTTATGTCATATTAACATTATCATTTAGTTGTGAAACCCGTATGGTGTGATCCTATATTTCATTACATCCACTACTTTTTGAAAAGCATTTTGATGATATTCTGAACCATGTTTTCAGAATTTTAAAGCATACTATACACCTGTAAATAATACCTTCAGAAAGGTACAATGAGTTGCGAAGGGATTAGGTAGCTAAGATATTTTGGAGTTCTTCGGAAGTGACTTCACCATTGGCGCCTTCTTTTGAAGCGACCAATGCCCCTAGAGCACTGGCATAACGCAAGGATTTTTTTGTAGAATTTCCTTGTAGCAACTCATATAACAATCCCGCTAAAAACGAATCACCTGCTCCAACCGTATCAGCAACGGTGACGCGAAAACCACTGTGATGATAGGAACGCCCGGCATCATACAACACCGCACCGTGTGCGCCTCGAGTCACGCAGATTGTAGAAACATCAATACGTTGCGATAAGGCCTTGATTTGAGCTTCCCCTTCAATCGTAGAAAGCCCCAGCCAAGTACTAATTTCCACTAACTCTTCTTCGTTCATTTTGATGAGGTTGGCTTTTGGTAATAACGAAAGAACCAACTCTTTGGAAACATACGGTGGCCGAAGATTTACATCGAAAACCTTATAGGGTGCTTTTTCTAAGAATGCTTCCAGAACCTTGCGGTTGGCCTCACCTCGTAATGCAAGCGAGCCGAATACAAAGGCGTCTTGCTTTGATAAATTGTCGAGCTGTTTTACATCTAATTGAATGGCATCCCACGCTGAGGGTTCTTCAAACATGTAGGAAGCTACGCCTTCCGTTAGTGCAACATTAACAGCACCGGTGGGGAGGCTTTGATGTTTCTGAATTGATGCTGTATTCAAGCCGTAACCTTGAATTATTTTCAAGGCTTCTCCTCCTAAAGCATCAGTACCTACAGCACTGATCATGGTTACATTGGCTCCTAATTTATGTAACCGAAGTGCCACATTCAGTGGTGCTCCGCCTAAGAGTTTTTTATTCGGAAACATATCCCAAAGAATCTCCCCAAAGCAACAGATCTTTATCTTCGGTCTATTCATCTTCTGGAATAAGCTTACGTTCGAGTTCTTCTAGGGAAACCCCTTTAGTTTCCGGCATTTTGAAAAGCGCCCATAGCAATTGTAAGACCATCATGCCGGCAAAGAAATAGTAAATCACCTCTAATTGGTCTCTAAAAACCCCTTCAGAATCGTCAATAAAGAAAGGGGTGAGCAGGGTGATTAACGCAGCGAACACCCAGTGGGTACTGGTCCCCCAAGATTGTCCGTAAGCACGAACACGATTGGGATATATTTCAGATAGGAACACCCAAATGATCGCTCCTTGTCCGATAGCATGCGCCGCAACAAAGGTGCAAATAAAGGTGAGGAGCACCATCGAACTGAGCCCTGCTTGAAAACTATATCCTACCATGAACAAACTCACAATATAGCCTATAGACCCTATGATCAACAATTGCCTTCTGCCCAGTCGATCTATGAGTCGGATACCAACCAGCGTAAAGATCAAATTCACGGCACCGATGGCAATCGAATTGAATAACGATTCTTCTCCGCCTAGCCCTGCCTGCTCTAGGATCTGCGGAGCGTAGTACAAAACGAAATTAATTCCGGAAAGTTGGTTGAAAAAAGCGAGTAAAAAGCCCATCCAGATAACCTTGCGGTATTTTCTTTGGAATAGCTTATCGTTGCTTTTAGGCTTATCGGCATCGCGTTGAATCTCCTGTAAATGCGTTTCGGCTTCTGTTGCTTGATATATTTTCCGAAGCACAGCAAGCGCACCATTTCTATCGTTTTTTTGAAGTAAGAGCCAACGCGGACTATTAGGAACTTTCCAGACCATCAACGTATACGCTAAGGCCGGGATCCCTTCAACCCCCAACATCCAACGCCAATCGTGTTCGCCTCCAACACCTTCTAACAACCAATTTGAAATAAATGCGACAAAAATTCCGAAGACAATATTGAATTGATACAAGGCGCCTAACCGACCTCTGTTTTCACCGGTCGTGATTTCTGAAATGTAAATGGGTGCTGCTACCGAAGACACCCCAACACCAACGCCTCCGATGAATCGGAAGAAGGAAAACAAATAGGGTCCCGGGGCGAGGGCAGAACCTACCGCCGAAACAAAGAATAAGATCCCGATCCAAAAAAGCGTTGTTTTTCTTCCTAAATACTTCGTAGGAATGCCGCCTAAAAGTGATCCCAGCACCGTTCCCCACAAGGCCATGCTCATAATGAAGGTTCCGTGAAAGAGGGGAGATGTATCCCAAAGTTTTTGAATGGGTTGGTTCGCACCGCTTATAACTACCGTGTCAAACCCAAAGAGAAATCCGGCGAGCGCCACCGTGATGCTCCATTTGGTGATATCTTTCATAGAAATTCGGTTGGTTAGAAAGCTAAAGATAGAAATTTATAGGAATCTATTCTACAGCTTCGGTAATCCCATTGATCTCTTCTTTTTCATCACCATTCAAGGGGGGAGCCACTTCTTTTGTTTGATGTTTTTTTACGTGGATCTCGTAATACATTCCGAAGTGATCACTGCCAAAATTTTCTGTGCGCTCCATAATATCTACAAATAAGCTCTTGCTGTGAAACAAATGATCTAAGGGGAAGCGCATAAAGCGGTAGCCGGCATGATAGGTAGGAAAAAAACCGCGCCCAATACGAGGATCGATCATGTCCGTCATTTTTTTAAAGAGGCGCGTTACGCGACTCCACACCACGTCGTTCATATCACCGCACACAACGACAGGATCCTCGATCTCTCGAATCTTCTTACCAACGATCATCAGTTCTGCATCTCGTTCTTTGGAAGTTTCATTTTCTGTGGGGCTTGGCGGTGCGGGATGTAGACAAGCTACAAAAACGTTTTGATCTTCGGTGATCGGGTAGTTGAAGAAAATAGAAGGAACATCGTCTTCCACCAAGTAATGTACTTCGGCATCGGGCAATGGAATTTTAGAATACAGATGCATACCGTAGAAATTATCATGAGGCAATGCAATAACTTCCGGATAATGATCCTTTAATGAGGATAATCCTTCTTCCCAACCCTCATGACTTTCCATGGTCAAGATAAGGTCGGCGTCATATTTCTTAGCGAGTTGTAGGAATTGATCGTATTCGCTATTGGTTTGAAGCACATTCGCAGCGAGGATGGAAAAACTACCATTGCTGGGGAAATCGGGTTTTTTTCTGGGATAATAGGAACTGTATGGAAACACCTTCACAATTTGATAGACCAAGGTGCCTACCAATAATCCCAACAGCAGCAAACTAAACCATGAATATTCTGTTTCAAAAACAAAAAACAATATTAAAAGCAACAATTGGATCGCAATGGTTTGAAGTCGGATAAAATCAGGGGTTCTAAAAAACCAATGCGGGTTTTTTAGGGCAGGTAAGTACGAACCCAAACTAAAAATAAGAATCAGAAGGTACAGTATCACGCTATAAAAATAGTCAATTTATCATTGGCAGAATGTTTATGTATTCCTAAAGAAAAACGGTGGGAAACCGTTACTTTTGCACCCTAAAACCACGCCTTTATGAAGCCTAATAAAAAAGCGACCTTAGAAATGGAGTCAGACGCCATGCGCTCTTATGGTTATCGTGTTGTAGATGCCATTGTGGAGCATACCGCGACACAGCATGAAAAACTTCCTGTGGCCTTGGCATCGCGAGAAGAAATGGATTCCATGTTCCTAGAGGAAGCTCCAGAAAAGGGGTCGGATGCGCAACAGGTATTAGACTTTGTTCTTGAAAAAGTGATGACACAAAGCACCATCGTTTCGCACCCAAAGTCATTTTCTTTTGTGCCGGGTCCAAGTAATTACGTAAGTGCAATGGCAGATACCTTGGCCACCGGTTTCAATATTTTTTCAGGAGGATGGGCCGCGTCACCGGCTGCAGCCGAGTTGGAGATCGTGACCATCAATTGGTTGTTGAAGATCTTTGGGTTTCCGTCCAAAAAAGGAGGCGGAATCTTTACGAGTGGTGGGAGCATGGCAAACCTCACTGCGATCGTAACGGCAAGACGAATCAAATGTGGTGATGATTTTTCCAAAGCAGTGATCTATTTGTCCGATCAAGCACATTCATCAAACATCAAAGCCATTCGTATTTTAGGTTTTCGGAAAGAACAGATCAGGATCATCCCAACCGATCTAGAGTTTAAAATTGGTCTGAACAAATTACAGAACGCCATTGCCAAAGACAAGCTCAAAGGATTGCATCCTTTTTTGATGATAGGCACTGCCGGAACCACGAACACCGGTACCGTTGATCCCCTTTCGGAAATTTCAAAGATTTGTAAGGCGGAAGGCCTTTGGTTTCACATAGATGGCGCATATGGAGGTGCCGCGATCTTAGCCAAAGACGGCAAAAAGTTGCTTAAGGGGATTCAAAAAGCAGATTCATTGACGGTAGATCCCCACAAATGGTTCTATCAGCCGTATGAAATGGGATGTTTGTTGGTTCGGAATAGCAATTGGTTAAAAAATACCTTTACTGAAACACCCGAATACCTTCGTGACGTAGAAGGCAATACCTCTGAGATTAATTTTTATGATCACGGCGTACAGCTCACCCGAAGATTTCGTGCCTTAAAGTTCTATATGTCTATTAAGACCTTCGGACTCCAAGCGTTCAGAAAAGCGGTAACTTACAATATCCAATTGGCGGAAGCCACCGAAAAATATTTGCGCAAAAGTGCGCGTTGGGAGGTGATCTCATCGGCGACCTTGGCGGTGATCAATTTTCGATACAATCCCATCAAAGAAGCCTTATCAGAAAAGGAGTTAGACCAACTCAATCAATACATTTCTGAAAAAGTAGTCGCTTCCCGAAAAGCACTTTTGGTCACTACTGTGTTAAATGGACAAATTGTATTGCGTATGTGTCTTATAAATCCTCGCACCACTTTTCAAGAAGTAAAAGAAACGCTTCAATTGTGTGAGCAATTCGGGGAAGAAAAGTTGGGTGCATGAAAGCAGATGTGATCGTTGTAGGCGGAGGCGCCGCCGGATACTTTACGGCGATCAATCTAGCCGAGAAGAATTCGGCATTACGCATTTTGATCCTTGAACGCGCTAACGAAGTACTTACCAAAGTGAAGGTTTCCGGTGGCGGCCGTTGTAATGTGACGCATGCCGAATTTCTTCCGAAACCCCTCACCGAAAATTATCCTCGCGGCAAGAAAGAACTACTAGGTCCGTTTCACCACTTTATGACCGGAGATACGGTAGCGTGGTTTGAAGAACGAGGGGTAACTCTGAAAGTGGAGGAGGATGGTAGGATGTTTCCTATCACCGATAGCTCTCAGACCATCATCGATTGTTTTACTGACGAAGCCAAGCGGTTGGGAGTGCAGCTTGAGAAAAAGACGGGGGTTCAGAAGATGATTCCCACGGAAGTAGGTTGGAGGGTCCTTACAAAAGAAAAGGAATATACTTGTGACTATGTTGTAGTTGCCACAGGTAGTAGTCCGAAATTTTGGAACTTACTCGAGGATTTAGGCCATACTATTGTAAAGCCGGTCCCGTCGCTATTCACCTTTAATATTGAAGATGATCGCATCATAGACCTGCCTGGGGTTGCGACCGATGCTCATGTGAAAGTACTTTCCGAAACAAAAAAGGTAGTACTTGAAAGTGAAGGTCCCTTATTAATCACCCACTGGGGAATGAGCGGTCCCGCAATTTTAAAGTTATCGGCTTGGGGCGCACGATTGTTAGCGCCGTTGCAATATCGCTTTGCTATTTTGGTGAACTGGTTGCCTACTTTTACCAAAGATGAAGTGTTGGAAGAACTTTTCAGCCTAAAAAACACCTATCCCAAACAGATGACCGCAAAGCATCCGCAATTCGGACTCCCAAAACGACTATGGAAAAATCTAGTGATAGCGTCAAAAATTTCAGAAACAGAGATTTGGGCGCATCTTACCAAAGATCAGCTCCTACAATTGGCAGCCATGCTTACCGAAGCTGAATTTCAGGTCAACGGAAAAAGTACGTTTAAAGAAGAATTTGTCACGGCCGGCGGGGTCGATTTAAAAGAGGTGAATTTCAAAACCTTTGAAAGCAAAATTCATCCTAATTTATATTTTGCCGGAGAGGTGTTGAATATTGATGCTATTACGGGAGGGTTCAATTTTCAAAATGCTTGGACCGGTGGTTTTATGGTTGCTTCAGCGGTGGCAGATCGTATTTTAGCAGGCTCTTAACGCACTTCTTGATACCACTTTTGTAGCTTGTTGCTATGAAAAAACTAGTCTTTCTTCTTTTTCTAATCACATTCCCTATGAGTGCCCAACAATTCCCATCTTTACAATGGAAAAACCGAATTATTTGTATCACTTCGGAAACTTTTGATGATGACAATGCAACCCGGCAAATCAAAATGTTGGATAACGATGAACGTGGTAAAAAAGACCGAAAATTAGTGGTCTTACATTGCACCTCTGAAATATGCAGGAATGCGTTCACCAAAGCTTCCATTTCGGCAACGCCTTCGGAACAAGTAGCGAAGTTTAAAGTGCGATTGATTGGATTAGACGGCGGTGTAAAATTCACTTCGAAAACGCCTGTTCCTTTACAAAAGTTTTATGAGCTTATCGACCAAATGCCTATGCGCCAGGCAGAATTAAGAACGAAGAATTAAGAATTTATGGTGTTAATTCCTACTTGTGCAACTCCCACGGTGGAGACCAACAAGAGGGCAATCAATGCTTTTTTCATATATACTGATTTAAAGCATAAGTAGGAAAGCTAGTGAAGGATATATATCAAGAAGGTGTTTGGGAGGCCACCTCATACCTACATCGTAGGTATTGAGAAATGTCATCAAACAAATTTGAATTACCGTCTTCTAAAGATTAGAAGTAGCATGAAAAGTAGGGCTCCGGCTAAGGCCACATACCAATACCAAGCGATATTGGTCTTCATTTCTAGCGGAGCCATATCACCGATAAGTACGAGTCCGGCCCAATATTGTGGTGCTAAGGTTCTTCCCTGAGCTTCCGAGAGGTACTTTAGTTTTGCTTGTTGAAGGGCCTTGTGTTTTGGCATTCCTTCATTCAGATACTCATAAAAATGATCAATAATCATAGCGCTGGATTGCTCATCAATCTTCCAGAGACTTGTTAAGATGCTTTCACTGCCGGCATAGGTAAATGCATGGGCCAATGAAATCATGCCTTCTCCGGGTTGGTAGGAAGGCTTGCCCGTTTCGCATGCAGTAAGCACGGCAAGTCCGGAGGACATATCATGGTTATAGATCTCATAAGTGAATAAGGAATTTTCCTCCATTTCTTCCGTTCCTAATGATTTAGCAAAAATTAGGCGAGACAATTCAGGGTTTAGATTATCTGACTCGGCATGCGTGCCAATATGCAGTATATAATGCTGTTTGGCTTTTTGTGTGAAGTTCTTTTTGATGGCCTTTTCATTCAAATACGCACTCCCTTTCCATTTTTTGGTGTAGTTTTTTATCAAGTCATAACTAAACGGTTGTGGAAGTAGTTTGAAGTAGGACGCATCGGCTTTAGAAGAATCTCGTAACGTATTTTGATACGCTTCTTTCATAGCGTTAGTAAACTGTGGCGCAAAGGCAACATAGGCGTTCTCATAGATTCCTGATTCCGCGAAAGCGTTAATGAGCAACGGACTGAAATGATAGGAGATGGAATAATGAGCAAGCAAACTTTCAGAAGCCATGCTCTGAAAAGAATCAATACGATTCGGCGTGAGGGTTTCAAAGTTCAGGTTGTAGAGAATCCCATCGGGAATGATGATAACTTCAGAAGTTTTTATATGCTTTTCAATGGGTTCCCAAAGTTGTTGATAAAGCTCATGAACATGGGGTGCCAAAGCGGAAACATCGAATATCTCAGTGTTTAATTGATGAATTTTAGAGTCAATTTCTTGGGAAGGCAAAGCCGATAAAATGACATCATTTTTGGAAATGACCAATACATGCAAAGTGTCGCCAACAAAAAAATAGCGCAACAGGGTGGTTGCTTCCGGGAGTTGCTTCTGAATGTTTTGAAGATCAACCTCTAATGGCCCATAACGCATCGCATAATATTTTGGATGCTCTTTTTGAAGGAGCTCTAAAAAATCGTTCCACTCGCGATTGGTTTCAAAAAATGCCTCCATACTCTCGCGATGCTCAAAGGTGGCAGAGAGTTGCTTTTTCAAGGAAGCTTCACGCTGTAAGATAGCTTCAGGAACGTCTGAAAAGGCAATATCATTTCGCAGGTTCAGTCGGGAGCGAATTCTATTGTATAAGCTGGATTCCTGTAGCGAAACGATGGAATGTAGATAGGTTGGATCTTTGGTTTTCTCATACAATTCAATATTTATTTTTTTGGCAAAATCGAATAGCTCATTGTTCTCTTCAATGAGTAATTGCAGGTCTTCATACGTTTTAAGCAAGGTTTTTCGCTGTTGCAAAATTTCGAAAGCTTCTTCTAATTGATCGAGAAGTTGTTGTAAAAAGAGCGGGGTTTTCGATGGGTTAAGATGGTATTGGGCAGTTACTTTTGTGACAATCGCCGTAGGTTTTCGAAACTGAAGCGCGATCGAATCAGCTTTTCGATTCGTGTTGTTGGCGGTAAGTTTCATAGCAAGCGCCTCGTTACTATACTGTAAGGCAGCATCATAGTTTGATAGCGTTAAATGTACCGTTGCTAAGTTTAAGGTATGATGAAATGCTTGTAAGGTGTTTTTGAAATCACCGCTGCGGGTGGCGAGGTACGTTTTTTCGGCTAAGGCAACTGCTATTTTCGGCTCGTTATTACGAGCATAAAACTGAGAGCAAGCGTTTAGGTCGTTTAAGTAATCTACTGTAATATCACCTTTCAAAGTGGTTTCATAGGTTTCTATCGCACGTTGGTAATATTTTTTGGCATTCTCAATAGCACCCTCTACTTCAAAAATTCGAGCTCTTGACGTAAGTGCTCCGGCTTTCCAATACAATTGGATTCCGGGATTGTCATTAATTAATTTTAGGGACGCGTCTAGGTGTCGCGCAGCTTGATCATAATTCAGTAGGCTTACTTCGGCTTGGCCAAGGATCACGAGCGAAATGATGAGGTTAGGATCGGTAGGTTCAAGATATTTTTGTTTTTCTTGATAGGCGTATGCAATAAGGTCGCGTGCCCGTTTAAATTGACCCACCGCATTATAGAAAGAACCCATATTATCAATCGCCGCCATCAAATTGCCTCTTGCTTGATTTGATTGTTGCTCGTCTTTGGTTTTTGCCATAAAGGTTTCAAACTTGTCAATGGCATCTTCTGAATAAGAAATGGCTTCATAGTGATTGCCTATGGCTTGAGCAATCACCGCCAAATTCATGTTTATTAATCCCGGGCGATAATATTGATTCAGGAGGTCGTCATTCGGACTTTCCTCAAGCGCGACCAACGATTGTTCGAAATAGTACTGGGCACTGTCCATTTTTCCCGAAAACCACATGACGCCACCAAGAGCATTAAATACTTGTTGAAAAAAAACCGGGTCTTTTTTAGGAGACGCTTTTAACAATCTCAAGGTTTCTTTATAATGCTTTTTTGATAGTGGATAGTCTCCCATACTACTAGCGTAATACCCCATATTATAGGTTAAACTCGGTACGATATGAGTTGTGTCCGCGGGTCTATTTTGAAGAAGATCTTTAGCTTGCTTTAAGATATTGTAGGCCCCCTGA
Source organism: Flavobacteriaceae bacterium UBA4166 (assembly GCA_002379985.1). Taxonomy (GTDB): domain Bacteria; phylum Bacteroidota; class Bacteroidia; order Flavobacteriales; family Flavobacteriaceae; genus DFVG01. Next base: position 106,528 of record DFVG01000045.1, on the reverse strand, counting down.
GGTTGTCCCGCATCACTGTAGATCCATGCGAGTTCTTTGTAAGCTTTGGCAGTAATGAAAGGGTCTTTCTGTTGCTCTAGTACTGCGACAAAGTCAATGGCATTTTGTAAGGCCTTTTGCGCATTTTGTTCATTGAGCGTTTGACTTCCCGCAATCGCGATATAAGGTATGAGACTGTCGTACTGTTTTTGTTGTTGAAATTTGGTAGTCTGTAGTTCAAATTGGGTCGTAGCCTCTTGCAGCTGTCCTTGGGTAATAAGTTCCTGAATTTTTGAAACTCCTGAAGAGGTGTCGTTTTGGGTGTAGCCAATAACACATGACATAAGCATCCACAAACACACGCTATATCTGCCAAACTTCAAGCGCATTGAGGATTAAGGGTTGAGTTCTTTCAAGACCAATTGACTTTCTTTCAGGTCACTTCGTTTTAATACCTTTTCGGCGGCTTTGGGTTGATTCAATCGAAGGTAAGACAACCCCAAATACCAATTCGCTTCTGAAATAAAACTACTTTGCTTCATCGTTGAAACCTTTTCTAAGTAGGGAAGGGCTTGTTTGGTTTCTTCATTGGCTAAATGAGCCATGCCTAAAAAATAGTGCAAGGTGTCGTTCTCTGGAGTGCTTGCCAGTAAAGGTTCCCATTTTTGTAATGCTTCTTTAAAATTTCCCTGCTTGTAATCCACCATGCCCTCAAAAAAGGAATAATTACTCGTTGTGCTCATGGTCGTTGGAAGTCCGGGATCAGGTGTGTAGTGCTTGGCGAAAAGCTTTTCATTGGGAGAGGTTCTGTTGAAGAACCAAAAGATTCCAAACAAGGCTATGAGCACTGCAGCCATGCTATACCAAAGGGTTCTGTTGCTCTTTGGTTTTGTGATTAAATTAGGTTCCTGAACCACTTTAGAATGGGTTGAACCTACTTCTTTGTGATATTCGTTCAGTTGTTCTTTCAACGTGGCCGCTTCCATTCCATCAATGAGCATGCGCACTTCATTGACCTTTTGTTGAAGAGAAGGGTCTTCTATGAGTTGTTGCTGAAACTGCTCTTGTTCTGAAGCGGTCATCTCATTTTTGAGATAGCGTTCGATGGTTTCAAATTCGTCTTGTGTGATTTGTGGTGAATTCATAGCGTGTAGGTGCTTAAGGGGTTGGGGGTTGGATCAAATTCCGAAGCTGTTGAATGCAGCGGTACTTTTTATTTCGAACGGAAGCCTCACCAATTTCAAATTGAGTTGCCAACGTGCGAAGTGGAAGCTTTTCGAAATAGAATTTTTTCAGCAGTTCGCGACAATCGGGTCCAAGCTGCTTGAACCCTTCCATCACTTTAGCAAGTTGCGCTTCTTTTTCATTGCTTTCTGGAAACGGTTGTTCTTGGGCTTCCCAAGCAGCGGTTTCTTCCACCAACACCGTTTTTTTGAATCGTGAAGACCGAAGTACATCCAACCATTTGTTCTTTGCAATTTGATACAAATACCCTTGCACGGCAGATTCATTTTTAGGCGTGAATTTTCCCTCCTTGATGTTCTGCCACATGGCGATAAATGCTTCTTGATATGTGTCTTTTGCCTGCTGCATGGAGCCGCTGTTCTTTAGAATGAAAACTTCGGTTTTTTTATAGTTTTCGGTATAAATTTTCTTTAACACCTGTTCGTCATTCGCCTTAATAGCCGTGACCGTCGTTTCTTGATGCTTTATGTGATGCACTTTCCCCATCGTGAAGATGTAGGAAAGGTACTAATTTTTTTAGTTCATTGTAACGAACCTTTTCAGCATTACATCGATGATAATTTTAAATGTCATCACATTGTCATGTTTTGCATCAAAACAGTAATTTAATTTCCCTGCGCGCTTTAGCGATTTTTTACTTCTGAATTTTTTCTACGGAAAGGCTTGATGACATTTTTCGGAATAAGCGATGTATAGAAAATTAATGTATCGATTAACTAAACATAGATTATTATGAAAAAAATGTACCTCACATTGAGTATGCTACTCATTTTTACCGTTCATGCCATGGCGCAAACCGGAATACCGGTTCCGGAAATGACAACGTGTGATACTCAAATGCAAAGTTTCATGGCTACCCACAACATTCCTTCGATGACGGTGGCCCTCGCTAAAGATGGTGAACTAAAATATATGCGTGCTTTCGGAAACGCTGATATCGCCGGTTCCGAAGTAACACAACCGTATCACATGTTTCGAATCGCGAGTGTTTCCAAACCTATTACGGCCATCGGGATTATGAAAATGGTCGAAGACGGAACCATCAACTTGAACGATCAAGTGTTTGGTTCGGGTGGACTGTTAGAAAATCATTGGTATTTTTCTAATAGTAATATTACAGATACTCGCGTGTACGATATTACAGTTCAACATTTGTTAGAACATAGCGCGGGTTGGGATCGTAGTAACAATTGTTTCCCTGATCCTACGAGTCCGTATCCTTGGTTTTTCTCCGGATGCGACCCCATCGTCGTGCCTTTGCACGTTACGCAATCGCAAGGAGAACAGAACCCTGTTAAAGAAGAGTTCTTAATTAACTATCTCCTAGAAAAAACACTAGATTTTGCACCGAATACGGCCTATAGCTACTCAAATATGGGTTTTTTGGTCTTGAGTGAAATCATTGAAGAAGTATCCGGACTTTCCTATGAAGCTTGGATGCAACAAGAGATCTTCCACCCCTTGGGAATTTATGATATGTATATTGGCAACAACTTACAAGACGAAAAGCTAGAACGCGAAGGGGAGTACGTAGGTAACGGATTTACCACGTTGGATCTCTACGGAAGCGGAACTATGGTTCCTTGGGAGTATGGTGGCTTTAGTATTGAGGCGATGGATGGTCACGGAGGCTGGATTGCGACCTCGAGAGATCTGGTACGCTTGCTAGTGGCCGTTGACGGCTTTGCTACCAAACCGGATATTTTATCTTCGGGAACGATCACTTCCATGACAACTCCTTCTGCAAACGCACCTTTCTACGCAAAAGGATGGTCGGTAAATAGTGCCAACAATTGGTGGCATACGGGAGCGGTAGATGGAACCGCCAGTATTTTTGTGCGTTCTAACAACGGTTATACCTGGGCGATCATTCTAAATAAGCGCGTGGTAGATGGAACTGCGAATCAGTTTTGGATCGATCTAGATGGCTTAGGCTGGAACTGCATCTCTGCAACCGCTACATTTCCAGCCCACGATTTAATGGATTCCCCTACGTTGGCAGCGAGTAATCTTACTCATTCTGGAGACGGAACAAGTACTATGGATGTTTCTTGGACAAACGGAAACGGATCATCCCGAGTAGTTGTAGCTAAAGATATTACGAACAGTACCGATACCTACCATTTTAGTGCTTATCCTATCGATGGAGAAGACTATGTTGCGAATGCCGAATTTGGAAGCGGAGACGATCTTGGAGATGGTAGCTTTGTTGTATACGATGGTTCGGGGAGCAATGTCACCATTACGGGATTAGACCCTTCAAAAGTTTATGCGCTTCGGGTGTACGAATACACTAAGAACTCCAATAACGGAAACAATGCCCTCTATTTGCTTGGAAATGCACCGGAGCGGGAAGCTACGTTATCGGTCACCGAAGCGAACCTTTCCGCATTTATTACACTGTATCCAACAATTACTTCAGAAAAGGTCAATGTAGAGGTGCTGTTGCATACAGAGGTTGCGTATACACTCAACGACGTTCATGGACGTACATTAATGCAAAATATATTGGTACAGGGTGAAAATACGATCCCTGTGCAATCGCTGCAAAGCGGACTCTATCTAATTACCTTCACCGTGGAAGGAAAGAAGATGACAAGTAGAATTATCGTAAAATAATTCAGAAATTGAATTGAAAAAATCAAAGGCTGCCCTCGGGTGGCCTTTTTACGTTCGGTAACCTTAAAACAATGGTTATATTTGTCGAAGAAATGAATCCGATGACCTCCAATCAATACCTAACCACTACCTCCTATACCTTGCTTGAAAAAGGTACTGTTTCCTGCCAAAGCCCTAGTAACATTGCACTGGTAAAATATTGGGGAAAGTACGGTGAACAACTTCCCAAAAACGCTTCCATTAGCTTTACACTTTCCAATTGTCATACAAAGACAACACTTTCATATGAACGAAAAACGTCTGAAGGATTTGATTTTGAGGTGTTTCTGAATGACCATAAGGAAGACAGTTTTAAGCCGAAAATTCAAAAGTTCTTTGAACGAATTGAAGCCTATCTGCCCTTTCTGAAAGAATATAAATTCAATATTAACACAACGAACAGCTTTCCGCACAGTAGTGGGATTGCCTCTTCCGCAAGCGGAATGAGTGCCTTGGCAATGTGTTTGATAGCATTGGAAAACCGACTTTTAGGCGCACCTGAATCTATTTCCGAAGCAAAAAAACAAAAGGCCTCTTTTTTAGCCCGTCTAGGCTCCGGAAGTGCTTGTAGAAGCATTGACGGCCCTTTGGTGGTGTGGGGAGAACATCAAAACATTGAAGGAAGTAGTAATTTGTTAGGAACGCGGTATCCGTATAACGTGCATCCGAATTTTCATGAGTATCAGGACACTATTTTATTGGTAGACAAAGGTGAGAAGCAAGTAAGCAGTACGGTAGGGCATAATTTGATGCACGAGCATCCGTTTGCGGAGCAGCGCTTTCAGCAAGCAAATAATCACCTTTCAAAACTGATTCCTGTTTTGAAGGAAGGAGACCTTTCAGCATTTGTTCAAATTGTAGAGCGCGAAGCACTTTCGCTGCACGCTATGATGCTGACATCCAACCCTTATTTTATATTGATGAAACCCAATACGTTGGAGATCATTAATCGAATTTGGGAATTTAGAAAAGAAACCGGTAGCTCGGTCTGTTTTACCTTAGATGCAGGAGCGAATGTGCATGTGCTTTTCCCGAAAGAAGAAAGAGAGGAGGTCTCGCAATTCATTCGAACGGAACTTACGTCGTTTTGTAGTAAAGGAGAGTTTATTGAAGATGAAGTAGGTATAGGTGCCTTCCTTTTATGATACTATTTTATATCTCTTGGCTTCATTTCGAAGGGGTTGCCTCAATAATTTAAGAGAATTTTACCCTAGCCCATACTCAAAAACCATCATTGTATCGTATCTTTGCACTGTTGTATAGAATTTTATACATTTAACAAACCCTTTACAAGAACCTATGCGTGGTCCCCTCTTTTACTCGAAAATCTTACTTTTTGGTGAATACGGTATTATCAAAGACTCCAAAGGTCTCTCGATTCCGTATAACTTTTACAACGGCGCGTTAAAAATCGACGCCCATCACACCATCGCTACAAAGAAGAGCAATGAGGCGCTTTCGCGTTTTGCTACGTACTTGAAGACGTTGCAAGAGGAACAGCCCAAGCTGGTTAGTTTTGATATGGATCGACTAGAGGAGGATGTTGCTAACGGATTGTATTTCGACTCCAGTATTCCACAGGGATACGGCGTAGGAAGTAGTGGCGCATTGGTTGCTGCGGTATATGACCGCTATGCGTATGATAAGATTACGGTATTAGAAAATCTCACGCGCGATAAATTACTTCGGCTAAAAGCTATTTTTGGTGCGATGGAATCTTTTTTCCACGGAAAGTCCTCAGGCTTAGACCCTTTGAACAGCTACTTGAGCTTGCCTATTTTGATCAATTCGCAAGATGATCTGGAGCCTGCCGGAATTCCTTCACAAACCGAAGAAGGAAAGGGAGCGGTATTCTTGTTAGATAGCGGAAGCACCGGAGAAACAGCACCCATGGTACAGATCTTTATGGAGAACATGAAGCAGGAAGGATTTCGGAATATGTTGAAGAATCAATTCGTAAAACATACCGATGCCTGCGTGGAGGATTTTCTGCAAGGCGATGTGAAATCACTCTTCGGAAACATTAAACAACTTTCAAAAGTAGTCCTAGATAACTTTAAACCCATGATCCCTAAAGAGTTTCACAAGCTCTGGAAACGAGGTATTGATACCAATGCCTACTATCTAAAACTTTGTGGTTCTGGCGGTGGTGGCTATATGCTCGGATTTACACAGGATATTAATAAAGCGCGGGAAGCGCTGAAAGACTATCGTTTGGAAGTGGTTTATAACTTCTAAGACATTCTCATAGACAACATGTATGTTGCGTAGGAAGCAAAAGCATTTTCTTCTAAAATCGTTCAGCCTCCTTTCGGTAGTTCGCGGCTATAACATTTTAATTATTGTTATTGCGCAATACCTTACTTCCATCTACATACTCGCGCCAGAACTCCCCATACGTCATGTGGTCTTAGACCTCAATCTACTCATGCTTGTATTGGCTTCTGCAGCGGCTATTGCGGGTGGTTATATCATCAACAATTTTTACGATCGAGAAAAAGACCTGATCAATCGTCCTCGTAAGACGATGCTCGACCGTTTGATTAGTCAGCGTACCAAGTTGAGCACCTATTTCATCCTCAATTTTCTCTCGGTGGTCTTGGCAAGCTATGTCTCGTTTAAGGCAGTGGTGTTCTTTTCCCTGTATATCTTCGGAATTTGGTTTTATTCACACAAACTAAAGAAGTACCCTGTGGTGGGAAATATTGTAGCATCCACCCTTGCGGTCATCCCTTTCTTTGCCGTATTTATTTATTATCGAAATTTTGACATCGTCATCTTCGTTCATGCCACCTTCCTGTTTCTATTGATTGCTATGCGAGAATTGGTGAAAGACCTTGAAAATCTAAAAGGTGATCTGGCGCAAAACTACCGTACGATCCCGGTAGTATATGGCGAGGGGCTCTCCAAGCGAATGCTCACATTTATGTCGTTACTCACCTTAGTGCCTGCCTATTTTTTGATCACTCAGTTTGAAATAGGGTATATGTACCTCTATTTCTACGGAAGTATGCTGGCCTTGGCCTTTTTTGTATTCGTACTTTGGAAATCGAAAGAAAAGCTGCACTATATGATCCTTCACGGTATTTTGAAATTTGTCATAGTTATCGGGGTGTTTAGTATTGTACTGATTGACGTGCCTTTACTACTGAAGCGCTTCGTATAAAAGAAATTACCGATCTCATAATAGAAGCCATAAACTTCTCAGTATCTTTGCCGAACAATTTTAAGGAAGGAATATGAGCAGAAAGGATTTCAACAAACAAGGAAAATCATCCGGGCGTGGCGGTGGAAACACAAAGAAACGCAGTAGCGCGCGTGGCAATGCCCCCCATAAGAACCAATCAAATAAAAAGCAATCGGGTCGTCAAAATAAAACCGCGAAAACCAATCACGAGAAAAATCCTGATGGTATCCGACTCAATAAATACATCGCCAATAGCGGTGTTTGTTCCCGTCGCGAAGCGGATACATTTATTGCTACCGGCTTAGTGAGCGTTAACGGCAAGATCGTCAATCAAATGGGCTATAAGGTTCAACTGGAGGATGATGTTCGTTTTGACGGGCGTCGCATCAATCCCGAACCGGAAACTTATATCCTTCTCAACAAGCCAAAAGGCGTGGCAACGACCACCAGTGAGCAAAAAGGGCTCACCGTCATGGATCTGATCTCAAATGCTACTTCCGCCAGAGTGAAGCCTGTAGGCCGACTAGGACGAAACGCAACCGGACTACTATTATTCACCAACGATGATAGTTTGGTGGATAAACTCCATAGCAAAGGAATGGAACGTCTGTTCCATATTGAACTGGATAAAAACTTGAAACACGAAGATCTAGAGAAAATTTCTGAAGGATTTACACTCAAAGGCAATACCGTTGAGGTAGAAGAAATTAGTTATGTAGACAACGCTCCAAAATCTCAAGTAGGATTGCGTATCAAAAATATGGGGAACAGCATCATTCGCGATATTTTCGATCATTTTGGGTATGATGTGGTGCGTGTAGATTGCGTAACCTTGGCCCATCTTACCAAAAAAGACTTGCCGCGAGGGCGTTGGAAGATCCTGACCAAGAGAGAGGTAGAGTTATTTTCTATGTTGTAATCGCAAGCCTCTTTTTTGTTTATTTTTTCTGAAAAAAGTTGCGGAATTCAGAATTTAAATTACATTTGCGCCGCTTTTAGCTGAACACATTGAACGATGTTTTTACGTTCGGGTTTTTGAAGGTTAGGAAGTCAAATTCAAAAACAACCCGCCAGGCGGGAAACCGAAATTTAAAGCTAGCTTCCGTTTTCTATCATATACCGTTGTGGCATCTCTTCTTGATGCAACCCCACTGTGAACCTTTCACACTTCGGTTAAAAAATTGTTATTGTTTGGCACATCCTAAGAATTGTTGCTGCTAATTCTTATTTTTCAAATAAAACGATACCACATTGAACATTACTTATAAAGATCTTATCGATCAAACGTATTTTTTTCCGCAAGAAGAATTTACCCTCGACGAAAACAATTTACAATTTCACGGCATCGATCTTATGCAATTGATCGAAGAATACGGGGCTCCCTTAAAGTTTACCTACCTGCCTAAAATCTCAGAAAATATTCAACGGGCAAAAGGTTGGTTTCAGCAAGCCATCAATAAACATAATTATAAGGGCGACTATCATTATAGCTATTGCACTAAGAGTTCGCACTTTCAACATGTGTTGCACGAAGCACTGAAGAACAATATTCATATAGAAACGTCTTCTGCTTTTGATATCAATATTGTGGAGCGATTAAAAAAAGCCGGAAAAGTGAAGCAAGACACCTTTGTGCTTTGCAACGGTTTCAAACGTGCTCAATACGTCACCAACATCGCTCGCTTGATTAATAGCGGACATCAGAATTGTATTCCAATTATTGATAATTATGAAGAGATCGAGCTGCTTTCCGAAGAAATTACGGGAGATTTCAATATAGGAATTCGTATTGCTTCGGAAGAAGAACCGAAATTTGAATTTTATACGTCTCGCTTAGGTATTGGCTATAAAAACATTGTTCCGTTTTACGAAGAACAGATCAAGAACAACGAAAAAGTGGAGCTAAAAATGCTACACTTCTTTATCAATACCGGCATACGCGATAATGCCTACTACTGGAACGAATTGAACAAATGCTTGCGGGTGTATACCCGACTCAAGAAAATTTGTCCGTCGCTCGACAGTCTGAACATTGGTGGGGGATTCCCCATCAAAAACTCCTTGGCATTCGAATACGATTATGCATACATGATCGATGAGATCGTAAACCAGATCAACCGAACTTGTCAAGAAGCCGGTGTACCGGTGCCGCATATCTTTACAGAATTCGGAAGTTTTACGGTAGGAGAAAGCGGAGGTGCAATTTATGAAGTGCTCTATCAAAAGCAACAGAACGACCGCGAAAAGTGGAACATGATCAACTCATCTTTCATCACCACTTTGCCGGATACTTGGGCCATCAGTAAACGCTTTATCCTTTTGTCGATCAACCGATGGAATGACGAATATGAGCGAGTATTGCTGGGCGGACTCACCTGCGATAGTGATGATTATTACAACAGCGAACAACACGTAAACGCTATTTATTTACCAAAATATAAGAAAGAAAAACCACTGTACATTGGCTTTTTCAACACAGGGGCATATCAAGAAACAATCGGCGGATTTGGTGGATTACAGCACTGCTTGATCCCCTCGCCAAAACAAGTATTAATTAACCGGAACGAGGACGGAACCCTCTCCACAACATTATTCTCTGAACAACAAACAAGCGAGCAATTGCTCCAAATTTTAGGCTATGACAACTAAAACCTATGCAGGTATTCCACAAAAATACGCTGCACTCGAAACCAGTAACATTGTTTTAATTCCTGTTCCTTATGATGGAACCAGCACCTGGCAAAAAGGTGCCGATAAAGGGCCACAGGCCTTTTTGGAGGCTTCCGAAAACATGGAATTGTACGATATCGAAACACAAACCGAAGTCTACAAACAAGGCATTCACCTTACCGAGCCGATTACCGAGAATAGTTCTCCGGAAGCTATGGTGAAAGCAGTGCATAAACGCGTAAAGGAGCTGATTCTTCGGAATAAATTCGTGACCGTTTTTGGGGGAGAACACAGCATCTCGATAGGAACCATCAGAGCTTTCAACGAATGTTTTGAAGATCTCACCGTATTACATATTGATGCCCATGCCGATCTTCGGAAGGAATACGAAGGTTCTAAATGCAACCACGCCTGCGCCGTGTATGAAGCGAGTCAGCAGACAAATTTAGTGCAAGTGGGAATTCGCAGTATGGATGTTTCCGAAACCACCGTAATGGACGAGGAAAAAACATGGTTCGCTCACGATATGGCCAATGATGAATACTGGATGGACAATGTGATCGAAGCCCTTGGCCAGAAGGTTTTTGTTACGTTCGATTTGGATGCGTTTGATTCTTCTATCATGCCTTCTACCGGAACTCCGGAGCCGGGCGGTCTCCTTTGGTACGAAACCCTAGAATTTTTACGCCGTGTGTTTGAAGAACGCGATGTGGTTGGGTTCGATATTGTTGAATTGTGCCCAAATAGCAAGGAAAAGTCATCCGATTTCCTAGCAGCGAAGTTGTATTACAAAATGCTTTCCTATAAGTTTGAAGGATATGACGAAGAAGACGCGTTTGAAAGCGACTTCCAAGAAGACAAAAAAGGCGTTTCAAAATTTAACGACAGCGATCATGACTACTAAAAAAGGAGCCATTTCAGAATTTATTCAAAAATACTACCTGCATTTCAACGCAGCCGCATTGGTGGATGCAGCAAAAGCGTACGAGGCACAACTGGAGGACAACGCAAAAATGCTTGTTTCCTTGGCAGGGGCAATGAGTACGGCAGAATTGGGAAAGATCTTTGCTGAAATGATCCGTCAAGATAAGGTACACATCGTTTCGTGTACGGGTGCAAACCTCGAAGAAGATATCATGAACTTAGTAGCACATTCGCATTATAAGCGTGTGCCTGAATATCGCGACCTCACGCCGCAACAAGAATGGGAATTGTTGGAAAAAGGCCTCAATCGTGTGACGGATACCTGTATCCCGGAGGAAGAAGCGTTCCGAAGATTACAACAACATATTGTAAAAATTTGGAAGGATGCAGAAGCAAATGGAGAACGCTACTTTCCGCATGAATTCATGTATAAGATGTTGTTGAGTGGTGTGCTGGAAGAATATTATGAGATCGATCTTAAAGATTCTTGGATGTACGCTGCCGCGGAAAAAAACTTGCCTATGGTCGTTCCCGGATGGGAAGACAGTACCATGGGGAATATTTTTGCGAGCTATGTCTTGAAAGGCGAATTGAAAGCCTCCACCATGAAGAGCGGGATCGAATACATGACCTTTTTAGCCGATTGGTACACCGATAATTCTGAAAATGGTATCGGTTTCTTCCAAATTGGAGGCGGTATCGCTGGTGATTTTCCCATCTGTGTGGTGCCGATGTTGTATCAAGATATGGAACGTGAGGACACGCCTTTTTGGAGCTATTTTTGTCAGATTTCTGATTCTACTACGAGCTACGGAAGTTACTCGGGTGCGGTTCCCAATGAAAAAATTACTTGGGGGAAACTGGATATCAACACGCCAAAGTTCATCATTGAAAGTGATGCAACGATTGTAGCTCCCTTGATCTTCGCCTATTTGCTAGACATGTAAGATGGAGCAGCCCATTGAAAATATTGAATTGTCGTATTTAACGCTGGAAGATTTTGAAGCGTTAAAAGAAGCGAACATACAATCGTACGGTGCGATGCCTAATTCGTATTGGAAGATTGAAGAGATCGATAGGTTGTTGCAATTGTTTCCGGAAGGTCAGGTTATTATCAAGGTCGATGGCAACATTGCAGGGTGTGCTTTGTCGGTGATCGTGGATTATGACGCGATAGAAGATCAACACACATACGATGATATTACTGCCGACCCCGATTTTAAGATTCACGATACGAAAGGAGATGTGCTCTACGGAATCGACGTGTTCATTCACCCGGATTACCGCGGATTGCGCTTGGGACGCCGATTGTATGACTACCGAAAAGAGTTGTGTGAGCAGTTGAATTTGAAAGGAATCGTCTTTGGCGGAAGAATGCCGAATTACCATAAATATTCCGATCAATACAGTCCGAAACAATACATCGAGAAGGTGCGTCAAAAAGAAATTGAAGATCCGGTATTGAACTTTCAACTTTCCAATGATTTTCACCCGGTACGTATTCTAAAAGATTATTTAGAAGGCGATAAAGCTTCGGAAGAATTTGCCGTGTTGATGGAATGGGATAACATTTATTACACCAAGCCCACCAAGAAACCGGCCAGCGTAAAAAGTGTGGTGCGTTTGGGGTTGATCCAATGGCAGATGCGACCCTATGAAAGCCTAGAATCTTTATTGCACCAAGCCGAATATTTCATTGACAGTGTGGCGGGATACCGAAGTGATTTTGCGTTGTTTCCGGAATTTTTTAATGCTCCGTTGATGGCGAGTTTCAATCATTTAAGCGAGCCGGAAGCCATTCGAAAACTAGCCTCCTTTACCGAAGAGATCAAACAACGCCTTTCGCAATTGAGTATTTCTTATAATATAAACATCATTACCGGCAGCATGCCTGAAGTGGTCGATGAAAAACTCTACAATGTAGGCTATCTCTGTAGACGCGACGGAAGCGTAGAACGTTATGAGAAGATCCACGTAACACCGGATGAGGCCAAGGTGTGGGGAATGCAGCAAGGAAGCGAATTAAAGACCTTTGAAACCGATTGTGGGAAAATTGGGATCCTCATTTGTTATGATTCTGAATTTCCGGAATTGTCGCGTTTATTATCCGAAGAAGGTATGGACATCCTGTTTGTTCCTTTCCTTACCGATACACAGAATGGCTTTTCTCGCGTAAAACTTTGTGCCCAAGCTCGCGCCATTGAGAACGAATGCTATGTTGCCATCGCCGGAAGCGTAGGGAATTTACCTAACGTACACAACATGGATATTCAATATGCACAATCGGCTGTATTTACGCCATGTGATTTTGCGTTTCCTAGCAATGGTATTAAAGCGGAAGCAACTCCCAATACAGAAATGATCTTGGTAGCCGACGTGGATCTCGATTTACTACGTGAACTACACAATTTTGGAGCGGTACGCAACCTAAAAGATCGGCGGGATGATTTCTATGTTGTGAAACGAGTTTAATCCATACGTATTAACATAGAAAAGCCTGCCAATGGGGCAGGCTTTTTTATGAGTAGCGTTACTCACATGTTTCTGCAATAATTGTAATCTCAACAACGCTGTGTTCATCCGTTTCCGGGTTCAATTTTCGAACATACAGCGTTTGTGGGTTCATACTATTTTGATAGGGTCCAGACGTATCTATAGCATTGCTGTTTGTATCTGCATCTTCCATCGATTCATGAAAAGAGTATTCAAAATCAGTCTCCGGGTCCTCAGTGTCTGAGGGGAGGGGAGCCGTGATGATATCAATACAAGGGACATAGCTTTCTAAGTCGAATTCAGCTATATTGGGCTGCCCCGGAAGTTCACATTCCGTATAGATCAGGGTATCACAATAGGCATCTTCATCACAAACCTGTTGCAAATAATATATATTTCCATCGGTATCATTGATCACAAACCGAACCCCATCAGGAGAAGTAGAAAGTAAAGCTTCCCAATCGCGATTCCAGAAATCGGCCAATTCGGATTCATCTTCCAGTGCAATATTCAAATGCAATTTGTCTTCAATAAAATAGAACACCCAACTACTAAAGGTAACTTCTCCGCGATAATAGTAGCGGTTTTGTCCGCTTTCGTAATCAGAAAATACTGAGTTTTCGTATAAGAAAGGCTCAGTTTCATCAGCAGCCATTACCACCCACGCGCAAGGTTCCTCCGCGAAATCTTGACAACCCCCTATAATAATATCTTGAAGCTCTCCAATACATTCACTCAGCGATTCTTGTAATGCCTCTTTACTATCTACAACGAATTCGGTGCCGTCTTCTAATAGCGCTGTAATAGGAAAGCTCAGGTTGATATAGTGTGTTTCCGGAATTTCTGTGAGCACACGCAATAACTGAATATCTGATTGTACCAAGGTCTCATCCAAACGATTTCCTTCAGCATCATATTCTACCAAGGTGAATGGATATATAAATTTTACACAAACCAATTCTTCTTCGGTAAGGGTGGCAACGGTTTCCATCATTGAAAAAAGCTCAGAGGATTCTGCGATCAGATCGTCTGTATTGGCAATTTCAGGAAAGGGATCAATGGCAAGGTTGTCATCACGATCCACGGCACACGAGACCATTAAAAAGAAGCATAGTAACGCCGCAACGTTTGTGTTAAAGGTTGTAAGTTTCATAATAGTCAATTTTTCTAAAAGTCTACAGAGACCCCAAAGGGTTGCGTACAAAATTGAATTTTTCTGGGAAGAACAATTCAATGGCCAAATATCCTAATACAACGAGATATTCTAAAGCGACCAACCACAGGTTTTCATCAAAATTTGAATTTCCGTAAGCGGCGTAGCTAAGCATTACCGTCGCACTCCAAACAATAGGAAATCGATAACGTGTGAAAAGGCAAAGCAGTAAGGGTGTGGCAACGTACCAAGGATGAACGGTGGTGGAAAGCAGGAAGTAGGTAAATAAGCCAAAAACCATGGCCGTGAGAAGTTGTGGAAGCGATGTATTGTTTCGGAAAAAGGACAAAATTAATAGCACTCCAATAACGATAAGCGGAAGTATCTTTCCCACGCTTTCAATGATATTCCAACCTACGACTTGATATCCAATCCATCGAATAATGTAATAAATACTTGCATTGAATTCGAATTTTTGAAACCAAAGTGCGATGGTTTCAGAAAAGTTCTGTACAAACACTTCGCTGAGAAACGGGACGAATGTAATTAGGACTGTTAGCAAACAAATTCCGTAGAAACCAACGAGTCTCCAAAACCCCAGTGAACCGTTCTTTCGCTTCAGAAAATAATTGAAAAAGAGCGGAAGCAATAGCAACGGAAGCAGTTTTGTTGAAATGGAAAGCCCCCAAAATAGGGCCGAGAGCACCCATCTTCCTTGATATAAGAAATACAAACCCACCATGACAAAAAAGAGCATAACGCCTTCAAAATGAAGGTTTCCGGTTAGTTCAATAATGATAAACGGATTTAGAAAATACCAGAATATTGTTTTCTTCGGAAGTTGCAGCTGTTCCAATAGTTTTTTTCCGAAGAATAAAATACCAATATCGGCAGCGATGATACAACTACGCATCACGATCACAGCGCCGGTGATACTTTTTCCTGATACGAGCCCTGCCAACGCAAAGAACAATTGATTAACGGGTGGATAGTTGCTAAAATGTCCGGCATTGAGATCGCCCATTCCTTGGCGTAATAGGTCTGCTTGCGAAACGTGGGCGAGCTGCGATTCGAGCACGGTATCTACGGAAAAAAGATACGGACTAACCCCTTGCAGCGCCAAGCGTCCGTCCCAAATAAAACGATAGAAATCTTGAGAAAGGTTGGGGATCGCCGGCAACAATATGAGTCGGACGAGCAAGCCCAGTCCCGCCAACAACCAAAAAGACGTGCCGTATATTTTTATGAGTTGATGGGTGATGAAAAACAACCCTACGTAGAGCGTTATTAATTTAATAAAGTCACTCCGCTCAAGATGATAGGCAAAACTATAATAAAACACCACGCACAGTAGTCCGAATAACAATGGCATACGGTACATGGTGAACAATGCTTTCATTTTAATCTATCCATTCTGCGATAAAGAGGTTGGTATCTCTGGTACCGCCATTATTTCGGTTGGAAGAAAAGGCCAAATACTTTCCGTCGTTACTAAATACCGGGAAAGCATCAAAAGTTTCTCCGTGCGTGATGCGTTTTAGGTTCTTTCCATCAATATCGATCATGTATAAGTTGAACGGAAAACCACGCTCGGCTTCGTAATTGCTGGAGAAGAGAATCTTTTCACCGCTAGGATGGAAAAACGGACTCCAATTGGCGTTTCCTAGATTGGTAAGTTGCTTTAAGTTACTGCCATCTGCATTACATATAAACAACTCCATTTCGGTAGGTTGTACCAAGCCTTCGGCTAAAAGATCTTTATATTCTTTAATGCCTTCCGGCGTGGAAGGACGTGACGCTCTAAAAATAATCTTGCTTCCGTCAGGAGAAAAGAAGGCACCGCCGTCGTAGCCTAATTCATCGGTAATTTGTTTGACATCGCTTCCATCGATATTCATTGTATACAATTCGAGATCGCCACTTCGGGTACTTGTAAAAACAATTTTATCGCCCTGGGGAGATACCGTGGCCTCTGCGTCATATCCAGGTCGGTTGGTAAGTTGGCCGGTGATATTGCCTTCGAGATCTGCTACAAAGATGTCGAAACTATCATAGACGGGCCATACATAGCGACCATTTTTTCGAAGCGGAACTTCAGGACAGGCATCATTGTCTAAGTGGGTAGAAGCGTAGACAAAATGCTTGTTGTCCGGTAAAAAATAAGCACAGGTAGTACGCCCTTTTCCGGTGCTGATCATGGGAGGTTGTTCATTTTTGAAGACATCATCGGCATCCATCAAGAACATTTGATCACAACCGACGCCCCATTCAGAAAAATTCGACTGAAAGATCAGTTGTTGGTCATCAAAACTCCAATAGGCTTCGGCATTATCGCCTCCAAAGGTGACTTGCCGAATGTTCTTAAAATGAACTTCTTCGGGGTAGATCAAAGAATCAGTTGCCGTGTTGGTGGGCTCTTCTTTTGTTTCTGAAGGAGCTATTTTGTTGGTCTTCTGATCATTACAGGATAAAAACAGACAAATGCTGCAAAGGAGGAAAACTACTCTCATTTTTTACATTAATTTTGAGCAAAAATAATGATATGCGATTTCTTGTAATAGTTTTTTTAATAGTAATCTCGTCAGGTTGTAAAGAAAACAAACCTGAGCCGGTGACCATGAAAGAAGATGTTATGGCGCTGGCAAGTGATGCACTTAATGGAAGAGCTACCGGAACCGAAGGAGAACAACAAGCCGCTGAATATTTAGTAGGACGTTTTGAAGCCTTACGTCTAGCTCCCAAAGGCTTCAATAATAGCTACTTGCAAGAATTTACGTTTAGACCGTCGCAAAACCCGCATGAAAAAGCAGAGTATACGGGCATTGAATCTGATAGTACAACCACAGGTAGCAATGTGGTTGGGTATATTGATAATGAAGCCGCTACTACGGTGATCATTGGCGCCCATTACGACCATTTGGGCTTGGGCGGACAAGGTTCTTTGTATCGTGAAGGTCAAGCCATTCACAACGGTGCCGATGACAATGCCAGCGGGGTTGCCATTATGCTGAAACTGGCGGAAACATTACAAGCAAAGGAATTTCAAGATCAAAACTATTTATTTATCGCCTTTTCAGGGGAAGAGCTAGGGCTTTTGGGATCGAATTATTTTGTGAAGAATCCCACGATTGATCTATCGCAAGTCACTTATATGATCAATATGGATATGGTGGGCCGGCTGAACGAAGAACGTACCTTGGCGGTTCACGGTGTGGGAACGTCTCCCACTTTTAAGCAAACCCTATTTGCAAATAATGAATTTGACTTGAACCTCGCAGAACATGAAAGTGGTGTGGGGCCAAGCGATCATACGTCATTCTATTTAATGGACATTCCGGTATTGCATTTCTTTACCGGTCAGCATGAAGATTATCATAAACCCAGTGACGACGCCGATAAGTTGAACTACGAGGGCATGGAGACTATTTTTCAGTACATTACATCGATTGTTTCCGACCTACAGGACAATGGAAAATTAGCGTTCCGAAAAACAAAAAATGAAAGCGAAGAAGTACCGCGTTTTAAAGTAGCCTTAGGTGTTGTACCCGATTATTTATTTACGGGAGAAGGAATGCGAATTGATGGGGTAAGTGAAGACAAACCGGCGCAAAAAGCCGGACTCCAAAAAGGGGATGTGGTCGTACAATTGGGTGAACATGCCGTTACCGATATGATGAGCTATATGAAAGCGCTTTCTAAATTCGAAAAAGGGCAGGAAACCACGGTGCAGGTTCAGCGTGAAAACGATACGCTATCCATTGCTATCACGTTTTAAGTAGCCGTTCTATTCGGAAGCTTTAAGGGTATTGATCAAGCTTTCGATGTAAGACTTTTAAAGAATACAAATCCGAAGCCAATAAACAGCATCAGGTGAAACGGGAAGAGTCCGAAATCGCCTCCTTGATCGCCTACCACGAACGCACTGTACATTCCGAAGGCAAAATAGACCATCAACAACCCTTCCACGAACACACGTGGCGAGATCTTATCTTTCAAATATTTATTCCCCTTCCAACTATCGCGAATGTTGTTGATATTGAATTTAGGCGTTCTAATAAACTCACTTTTCTTCCCTAAATGACCTTCGATGACCGCGATACTATTGTGCAACGAAAAGCCCATAGCAATCGAGAAGAACGTAAAGAACATACCCGTGTAACGTAAAAAATTACGGATGCCACCGCCGTAAATGCTTTTAAAGGAAAACCAATAGCAGATAAAAAAGATGATGGTACTGATCACAAAAAAGCTCATCACGAAAAAGTACATTTTCAAATGCTCGTATTCGTTCTTGATATATAGCATCGGAATGCTTAAAATGGCGACGATCAAGATGTTTAAGAACATCGTACTATTCAATAAATGAATGATACTGTGAAGCTTTGTTTTAAAAGGAATGTGTTCGTTAGACAATACTTTCTTTGCCATTTTCTGAAAGTTTTCGGCCCCGCCCTTGTTCCAGCGAAATTGTTGTGATCGTGCTGCACTGATCACCACCGGAAGCTCTGCCGGTGTTTCCACTTCTTCCAAATACTTGAACTGCCATTGTTTTAATTGTGCCCGATAGCTCAAATCCAGGTCTTCCGTAAGCGTGTCGCCTTCCCAATTTCCGGCATCTTTAATACAGGTCTTGCGCCAAACTCCTGCGGTTCCGTTAAAATTGATAAAATGTCCGCGACTGTTTCGTCCTACTTGTTCTAATGTAAAATGTGCGTCCAGGGCAAACGCTTGCACCCGTGTTAGTAACGAGTAGTTCTTGTTGAGATGCCCCCAGCGCGTTTGTACTACACCGATCTTTTCATTTTTAAAATACGGAATGGTGCTTCTTAGCCAGTTTTTCTTCGGAAGGAAATCTGCGTCAAAGATGGCAATGAATTCTCCTTGAGCAGTTTTCAACCCCTCTTTTAAGGCTCCGGCTTTGAATCCGGTGCGGTTGGTACGGGTAATGTGCTTGATGTTAAGCCCCTGATCTTGTAATTGTGCAATGTGTCGTGCGGTTTGCTGAAGGGATTCGTCGGTAGAATCGTCCAGCACTTGAATTTCTAATTTATCGGAAGGATAGTCTAACTGCGCGATATTTTCTAACAAGCGTTCCATGACATACAACTCGTTATAGACCGGCAATTGTATGGTGACATACGGTGTTTCCGAAGGATTTTCAAGATCAAATAATGGCTCCGTTTCTGTATCAGACTTGCGAGCGCTGAGGTAGTTGAAAAGCAGGTTGAGTTGTGCCAGCGCGTAGAAAAAGATCAACAAAAGCGCAATGGAGTAAATAGCGATTATAATGGTTTCTACGATCATTTTTTGAGGCTGTATTTAAAGATCCATCCCAGTATCTTCACGCCGGCAAATATAGCACCTTTTACGGTACCGGACACTTTAGAAACACCAATTCTATTGCGGTACGGAACGGGGATTTCACCATATCGAAGCCCTTTTCTCAATGCTTTTAGCTGCATTTCTACCGTCCATCCATAGGTTTTGTCCTCCATGTTCAAATCTAATAAACAGGTATACCGAATGGCGCGAAACGGACCTAAATCGGTGAATCGCGACCCAAAAAATAAGCGCATTAAGAACGTCGCCAGATCGTTTCCAAATCGCTGCGGAAAGGTCATCGCTCCGGCCTCCCGTAAATGAGCGACCCGTGCACCGATCATCAGATCTTTTTCTTCTGCAGCAATAGGAGTCACAAGGGCTGTGAGATATTCCGGGTAGTCACTATAATCACCATCTAAGAACACAATAATATCAGGATTTAAAGAGTGGTCGGAAATGTAGTGCATTCCTTTCAAGCAGGCGTAGCCATACCCTTTTTGATCTTCACGGCAAACGGTAGCTCCTGCTTTGGCTGCCATGACACCAGTTGCATCTGTAGAGCCATTATCCACAACAATGATCTGTGCTACTTCCGAAGGGATTTCCTGTATTACTTTCGAAATACTTTCCTCTTCATTAAAAGCGGGGATGATCACAATGATGTGAGGCGAAAGTGGCATAGTGTATTAAAATTTCAGCGCAAGTTACACTAATTGACGTGATTCATAAGATCTATGTCGGTTCCCAGCAATACATCCTTTCCTTCAATTCTTCCTTTTCGAGGTCCGTCTTCCAGTTTCAGAACGCCTCGGGGACACACAGCAGAGCAGATACCACAGCCCACACAGCTGGAGCGGACGATATTTTCTCCTTTTTGCGCATAGGCGCGTACGTCAATTCCCATTTCGCAATAGGTGGAGCAATTTCCGCAGGAAATACATTGTCCGCCATTGGTTGTAATTCGGAATCGTGAAAACAAGCGTTGTTGAAAGCCTAAGATTGCTGCCATAGGACACCCGAAGCGGCACCACACCCGACTTCCGAAGATGGGGTAAAAACCAACGCCAATCACCCCACTAAACATGGCGCCAATGAGAAATCCGTAGCCTTTCCGCAGTTGATAGGCATCAAAAAAGAATAGTTTCCACGGAGTGCTGAAATAGGTAAATAACAAGATACTTAGCACGATCACAAAATAACCGATTGCACCGTACTTGGCATCTTTTGCCAGTTGTTCTCTGCGGAACAGCATGGCCCATCCAAAAACGAGGGTAAGAAGGCCGATAACAAACCAAATAAAGAATTCTTTAGAGATCCAGAGATTGTCAAAAAAAGAAACCGAGGCTCCTTCAGCAACTGTTACTTTTTGACCTTCAGGACCGTCAAGGACAAAGGTGGCGGCTTCTCCACGACGTACTTCTTTTAGAGCAGCACTGTTTTCTACTTCGGAAACCACATAAAAAGGAATCGATATACCTTCTGTGTTGGAAAGTCTTGGGGGTGCTTCTGAAGCTTCTTTATTGATAAAATAAACGGCGGTCGCGTTGGCTTCTTGAGCATTGCGAACTCTTTCGTGCAACGGCTTTCCTTCGAGTGCACTGATAAAGACCGCATGGTTTTCAATGGGGCTGTATTCCGAAAGAGAATCTGATTCATTTTGTCTGAGATATGAAAACACCACAGCCGTAGTCATAACGGTGACAAAAACAACGACGCTGTGAACCACCCAACGCTCTACTTTCCAGGCAAATTGGCTTTTATCGGAAAGATGGCGAAACGGATCTCCGGCCGTCTCTGCGAGTCCGCCGCAACCACATACCCAGCTACAATACCAACGTTTTCCGTACTTGTAGGTGAGAATGGGTGTGATCACAAAGACTGATATCACTCCAAAGATCAACATGAGGAGCCCAATGGTTCCGGCACTTATAAATTCATCGATCTTATAGCCTGCGAATAATTCGTAATTAAGGGGCCAGATGTTCTTGAAATCGTAATAGGGCAGTTGTAGTGCGACTAAAAATTCAGGGATGAGAAACGCAAAAGACAATTGAAAGAACATCACTGAGAACGTCCGTATCACCTCATAACGATTGTGGCGGTATTTGTAAATAAATTTTATTCCGAAGATAAGAATTGCTAGCGTGTAGAGCGTTCCGTAAACAAACCATTGCGAGGCCGGATTGCCGCTGATCAACCGGCTCAACGGATCAAATAATGCGATGAGCCCCTTATTGTCACCTTCGGTTACAAGTCCTAAATACTGCGGAAACCAATAAAGTACCACATAAAACAGCGTCAATACAATACCCAACGCCCATGCCCAAAACCCTCGTGAGGAAAGAGACTTGAAATAGACCCCATGGTTTTTAATGCCCGCATGTTCATTTGCATAGGCTGCGCGCGTAAATAGGAGTACGCCAACTGTCATGAGCAGAAGCGATGCCGTGAGCCAGATTGCTTTGTGAGGCAGGGACACGTTCATTAAAAATAGTGCGAGAATACCAAGACCGATGATCCCGATGACCGTTGCGATCTTTTGTTGAAGATTGATGGTTTTTGGAGGTTGTCCGGTAAGGGATAGGTCGCGTTGAAAGGTACTCATGGGTTATGCGGTTATGGTTGCGTTGGTCATAAATTTCTTCTGAATCAAAGAATGATATTGGGTATAAAACTCAGGATCGAAATTGGCTTGTGACAGGTGTTGAATAACCTCATCGATAGATCGTTTTTCTTGAAGCCAACGATCAAAAACCTCATGTCGCATCCGAATGCCAAAAGTGTTCACTCCTAAAAATTCACGAGATCTTCGATGATAGGCAAAGGTGATACAGATTTCTTTGTTGGGATGTTTCCAGTGAAAGTGAACCTCATCTTCGCTTTTCTTTTTTTCTGAAAACACCCAGCCGTAGGTTTGATATTCGATATCAAAGAATTTCGCTGAGTTAAACCAATGTCCGGGTTGGTAGGTAGTGGGGTTTCCACAGAGGGTTTGGGCCACCGTTTTACCCATAATCCTTCCGGTATACCAAACCGCCTCTACCGGAGGTCTTTTGCCAATAGCGTTTCGTTGCTGGGCACAATCGCCAATGGCATAGACGTTGGGGATGTTGGTTTCCAAATGTTCGTTGACAAGAATGCCGCGATCGGTTTCAATATCGCTGGTTTCTAAAAATTTTATGTTGGGAGTGACCCCGGTTGTAATGCCAACAAGGTCACAAGGGATTTCGGTTCCTTTATTAGTAACTACTGCTCTTACATTACCTTCGTCATCGCCTAGAATTTCTTTTAGCTCGGTGTGATGCTGCATGTCCACCCCATGTGAAGCAATGTGTTCCGAGAGCATCTTTGCTTCCGGAAGGGGTAACGTGCCTGTCCAAAAAGCACCCTCTCTCACAAGAAAGCTCACTTCGATATCGCGGGTTCGTAGCATTTCTGCGAGTTCCACGCCTATAAGTCCGCCGCCTACGATTACCGCTCTTCGGCAAACATCTTTATTAGGAGCGTTTTGTTCTAAGTTTTCTAAGTCTTGTTTTGTTACTAGTCCTTGAACCCCTTTAAAGTTGAGTCCGGGCCAATCGAAGGTGCGGGTAGTGGATCCAGTCGCTAAGATTAGTATGTCGTAGGAAATAGGTTGCCCTTTTTCTAAGTCCAGTTTTTTTTCTTTCGTATGAACTCGAGTCACGTAGTCTTGTATGAGATCAATCCGATTTTTCTTCCAGAAGTGAGGTTCATAGGGTTCAATATCTTTCCAGCGCATATGTCCCATGTAGACATACATTAAGGCAGTTCGAGAGAAAAAATGGGACGCTTCAGAAGAGATAATAGTAATCTTTTTATCGCTTAGTTTTCGGATGTGACGGGCTGCCGTTACTCCGGCAATTCCGTTTCCAATAATAACAACGTGCTCCATAGAAAGTTTGTAATTGACGGTTATGTCGTACAACAAGGTACAAACATTACAGCAGTTCTTCCGAAGAAATAAAAAAGTAATTTGCTGTAAGGTCTTCTAGTCCTCCAAGACAGAATGTTCCAAATCAATAGGTATGAAACCGATTCTTTTCGTTTTGGCGTTGTTGCTTTCTTCTGTGTCATTGAAGGCACAAGATCTCACTCGGTTTTTTGATTCAGCCGATGCGTTTTTTGCTACGTATGTTTCAGACGGGCGTATTGATTATAACACATTAGTAGCACAACCGGAACCACTGAATACCCTCATGGAGCAATTGGCAACCATCAAGGTAATCCCTGCCAATGAAACAACGTATAAGGCGTTTTGGATCAATGCGTATAATCTAGCAGTGATTCAAGGGATTGTAAGTGCCTATCCGTTAGCCTCACCGCTGGATAAAGAAGGATTTTTTGATCAAACCTTGTATGTTATTGGAGGAATGAAGCTTACCCTAAACGACATGGAGAACAAGAAATTGCGAGATCGATTTCATGACGCACGAATTCATTTTGTATTGGTGTGTGGCGCCAAAGGGTGTCCGCCATTGATCGCCGAGGCATATCGGCCAAAAAAATTGGAGACACAGCTACGTCGTCAAGCAACAAAAGCTCTAAACAATGATGCTTTTATCAAAGTTACGACTTCAGAGATATATGTCTCCGAAATTTTTAAATGGTATCGCAATGATTTTATCAAAGAGGCGCCTTCTATCATTTCCTACATCAATCAATTCCGAAAGAAACCCATCAATACAACACTCACCTTGAAGCATTATCCCTACGATTGGTCCCTAAACGAAAAATAGTTTGAGCATCGCTGTTTTTTGTATTTTAGAGCTGTGCTAGCGATTTCTCTTCGAACCGTATTTGGGCTTCTTCTACTGTTGTTCTGGCAGTGTGAAGAAACCGTGATTTCAGAAAAGATCAATGGAATTAGTTTGGTTGCTACAGGCGATTCGTTATCTAGAAATCAGGTGAAGCCGGTTGTAGCGATGCACGCAAATTACATCGCTATCATGCCGTTTGGCTTTATAAAGGAAACAGCTACGCCGGAAATCGTTTTTAATAGGAATAGGCAATGGTATGGTGAAACTTCGGAAGGTGTGGCGCAATATATTCAACTGCTTCACGAACATGGTTTTGAAGTAATGATGAAACCACAATTATGGATAGGTCACGGAAACTATACCGGGCATATGAAAATGCCATCTGAAGCAGCATGGAAAGAACTAGAAGCCTCCTATCGGGACTTTATCTTGGAGTTTGCAACGGTTGCAGAAACTTCTAATGTAGCGATGCTTTGTATCGGTACCGAGTTGGATCAATTCATTCAGGAACGGCCGGAGTATTGGAATAGACTTATCGAAGAAATTAAAACGGTTTTTTCCGGTAAGTTAACCTACGCCGCCAATTGGGATGAATATTCGAGAGTGCCCTTTTGGGATCAGATGGATTTTATTGGTGTAGACGCCTACTTTCCGGTTTCTGAAGAAGAAATTCCAAGTTTGTCGGTTGCCAGAGCTGGTTGGCAACCTTGGAAAAGCGCGTTGCAGGCTTTTTCCGAAACCTCAAAGCGTCCTATCCTTTTCACCGAATATGGATATAGAGACATCACCTACGCCGGCAAAGAACCGTGGGCATCCCATCGAGAAGGAGTCACCGTCAATGCTGATGCGCAGGTGACCCTACTCACTTCCTTGTATGAGGAATTATGGTTAGAACCATGGTTTGCAGGGGGATTTCTTTGGAAATGGCATCCCACACACCATAGAGTCGAGCGTTGGACAGAAGGGCAATTCTCTCCTCAGAAAAAGCCTGCTGAAGACGTGATACGATCGTATTACAAAGAATTCTAACGATTTTCTTTCATCGCCGCTAGATAGTCCTTTGCAAGTGCTGTTTTTTGTTGTTCAGTGAATACCTTTCCGGAAAGCTGAAAGAAGGTTTGCTCTTCATCTTCCAAATGATGTTCTACTTTTTCGCACAACTGCTTTGCGTAGGTAAGCCAAGCGGGTGAGTCCATATCGGTTTCATCAATCTTTTCGATCAATTCATCCATTTCATGATGTTCGGCAATGCCGTGTCGCGCGTGCTGTTGCATCATGTCATTATCAATTAATGGTGAATAGAAATGTCGCTCTTCGGCATCAGCATGGATCTGTAATTCATGCTTCAGTTTTTCCCACATTTCCTTGCGTCCCTTTGATTCTCCGGAAGTAGAAGTTACCAGGCGACACAATTCGCGTTGTTTGTCATGATCCTTTCGGATCGCTTCGTAAATATTCATGGTTGGTAATTTTTTCTGAAATTACAACCAATCTTTGAGTGGGTTTGTTTAAAAAATCCTAAAATTTATTTGTCGAAGATCGCCTGAACCGCCATTGGAGTCTTGTCGAGGTCCTGACTTTTAATATGCTTGCAGTAATAATTGTAGAGTTCTTCCGGGGAGGCACCTAGAGCTTTTTTGAGGTAAATCATATAGAAATGATACTGCAGCGTGGCAATCCCTTTTTCACGATAGAGTCGGGCAGAAGTTATCAACCAATAAGGAAGTACAGTAAATTGTTTTTCGCGATACAATTGATTGATGAAAATAATATCCTCATAAATAATATACTCCTCTTCATAACCGCCGATGGCGTCAAATAATGATCGCGTCACGAAAATACTTTGATCGCCACCGCGACACGCGCGCCAATTAAACCGTGTTAACCATCCTGCCAATTGTAGCCATGGGTGTTTGCTGTCAAAACGCATACGAAAACAACCCGCTTCATTACCCGCTTGTACTGCCGTTGTGATATGACGGTCGAAATGGATCGGAGGATACGAATCTACGTGCAGAAAGTATAAAATAGTTCCGTTTGCCTTGGAGGCACCCATGTTCATTTGTCGGGCACGGCCTTTTTCCGAAGAAAGAATTCGTAACGGTATTGTGGAATGAGCCATAACTTCTTCCGCACGCTTACGAGTGCCGTCAGTACTGTGGCCATCTACCACTATAATTTCAGAAATACGAGCTGCGTCACCGGCACGCATGAGATAGCGTAAAATAGGAGCAATTCGTTGTGCCTCGTTAAATACAGGAATGATGATACTGATCATTAGGTAAACTTACGAAAATTAGCCTTGGAAGGTTTTACTTTATTGTTTGTTTAGAGACCAGTCGTACTCTTTGTACTGAAGCGGTACTCGCGGATTGATTTCTACAGCGCTATATTGATTGATAAATTGAATAACATTCGTCTTTCCATCTACTTTATAATCATTCTTATACCAATCAAAAATCGAACTCACTTTCGGTTTGTTGGCGGTAATATCGTTTTTGTCACTATTGATAAATTCTGAAGTGGCACGGTCTAGTTGCTCGTTAATTTCGGCAGCCGTATACGCTTCTCGAAGAAGCTTTGGACACGACATGGAAGCACAATTGATAGCAAAGTGAATTCGTGGTTCATTCATCTTCCGAAGAATTCCATTTTCAATACCGCCTAAGGATAGTTCTCTATTTCCAACGGGCACGATTCCTTTGGTCCAAGCACCATCAATATCTTTAATACTTTCTACCGGATAATTGTCTAAAATCAAATCTACCGTATAGGCATTGTATAAATTAATGTAATACGCCAATAGTTCTTGAACGCTCCAATCATTGGTAGGATCATAAGCCGATAGTTCTTTGAGATATGCATTAAGTTGGGCGCGGTCTTTTTGCATGCCCTTGTAATCTACAAGACCCTGATTGTCAACGTGTTTTTTTAATAACGCATCCCATGCACTATGATCCACATTTTCCGCAGAATTTGCTGTAGATGAGGTAAGATTTTCTTCTACTTTTTTGGTAGGTTGCCCTTGACTCGAAATTCCTGCAGCCGATAATAGGTTACAACTTTGAAGTGTCATTGCGGCTAGGCAAAGTAATAGTAGGTGTTTCATATATTTCATGGTGGTCTAATTTAAGATACATACGTAGTCGGAAAAATATGAGTTTCCTTAATCGTATATTCTTAAAGATACCGTCTAGAAATGGGTAAAAAGAAATCCTTAACAGCCTTTTGGCGTAAATTGGCAAAAGTTTAGCAACAACCGCCGCCGTCGTAGTGATAGGTGCTCTCGCTAATGAATATATCATCACGTTTTAAGTCACCTAGCGCCTTTGCCGTTTTATCGCAAACAGCCAAAGGTTGATTTTTCAACAGTACATGGCCTTTTTTATCATCAAAATAATCGTCTGTACCATAATAGATCGCTGCTTTTCCGGTAAAGATGCAGGGGCCGTCTTCGGGCATGGGATCTTTTATAGCCGCTACTTCAATCGATTCAATATAAATGAGCTCGTTCGTAGGATACTGTTTTGGATCGAGAATACGGTACGGCTTTCTGGCACGAATTTCTATGGTTCCGAAACCTACGTCGGTAAGTGCTTTTACATAGTCCTTGATGGGCAAGCTTCCGCTGAGACACAAGGCTCTTAATCGGTCGTCATTCCGAAGCGTTTCGTTCATCTCCTGTTCGCAAGTTGGGTCGCTCATTACCAAGCGACCGTGAGGCTTCAGCACGCGATACATTTCTTCAATAGCACGTTTCAGATCTTCCTCCTTAAAGATATTGAACAAGCAATTCTGAGCGGCAACGTCAATGGAATTGTCAGCCACCGGAAGATGCAAGGCGTCCCCTTTTTTCAAAGCTACAAAATCACTGGAGAACCAAGGATTACTCGCTTCTGCTTCTATAAAATTCTTCCGAGAGGCTTCTAGCATTTCGTCTACCACGTCAACGCCAATAACACCCTCTTTTTGTCTGCTGAAATACGCAAATTGCAATAACTCCATACCGCCGCCTACGCCTACGTATAGAATTTTCGGATTATTGGTTAGGTCGCGAGCATGTACCGTGCTTCCGCAACCGTAATTCATTTCTTGCATGATCTTCGGAATAGACAATCCCGGTAATTCCCAAATGGGGTTTGTCGTGCAACAGAGTCCGACATCCGGCGTCAATGCAGCATCCTTATAAACATTGTGGGTAGTTTCTAAATAGCTCATGGAAAGAAGATTATAATTGTTGGATCAATTCAGTAAAAAGGGTAATCATATGCGGTTCTGCTTTGGCGGCCATGGCCATGATGTCGGCGATGTCAACAGGTTCTAAATTGTCGGGATCACATTCGTCAGTAAGTACAGAGACTGCGGCGACCGGAAGCTGTAAATGGTTCGCAACAATGATCTCGGGTACCGTGCTCATTCCTACCGCATCGGCACCAATGATCTTTAAATAGCGATATTCTGCGCGCGTTTCCAATTGAGGGCCTACCACGCTTGCATAAACGCCTTTGTGAAGCGTTATGTTATGTTGTTGTGCAATCGATTCGATTTTTGAATTCATCTCTGGATCATACGGAGCGCTCATATCTACAAATCGTTGCCCTAGTCGTTCCACACCTTTAAAGGCAAGCGGTGAACCGTCCTGTAAGTTGATATGATCGTCAATAAGCATGATCTCCCCTTTATTAAAGGAAAGATTTACCGCGCCACTTGCGTTGCTCACTAACAGTTTTTCGATCCCTAGCTTGTGCATCACTCGTACCGGAAAAGTGACATCTCTAAAGGAATAGCCTTCGTAAAGGTGAAAGCGCCCTTGCATTAAGATCACTTTTTTTCCGGCTAAGGTTCCAAAGATGAGCTTTCCTTGATGAAATTCAACCGTAGCGGTAGGAAAGTAGGGGATATGATTGTAGCTCATTTCCGCCTCGATTTCTACTTGTTCTAAGATTTGTCCAAGACCGGTGCCAAGGATGATGCCTATTTGCGGACTGCCAAAGCCACGATCTTTCAGAAAAGCAACCGATTCGTTAATGTATTTTTCCATGAAATATGTTTAATTAAAAGAATTGTCTAAATGCTCAGGAAGCAAGTGTTGTAATGCCTCGATATGCCGAATATCGCTAAAATAATCAATATCGTTCCGTTCTTCTAGTTGGGTTACTACCACTTCTTTCAAATCTTCTAGAGTGTCTTGTAATACGGTGTCTGTTCCCCAGTTTTTATGCTGAAAGAGCTCAGGAATCATTTGCTTCATTCCCAATAAATAATAGCCGCCGTCCTTTGCCGGTCCAATGACTACTTCCGAAGCATCTAACGCATTGAACGCCTGTTTCAGATCGTTTTGATCGAGATCGTACATATCACTTCCAATGATGATCACTTTCTCGTAGCCAGCCTGAAATAAGTCGGTAAAGGCCTGTTGCATACGCGCTCCCAGATCGGTTCCTTGCTGTGCTTTCTTTCGGTAGATCTGTTCGTTCCAGAGGTCGTTGGTTCTAATCTTTTCCGAATAGAATACATATTTATCGACCTCGAGTTTTTCTGTAACGGTTGCCGTGTGCTTCAATAGAAAGGTATAAATGTCTAAAGCTGATTGATCCCCCACCGTTACTGCCAAGCGCGTTTTCACTTTGCCAAGCTCCGGATTTCGTGTAAAGATCATCAAGGCGTTTTTATGTGAGGGAAGCTGAACATTAGAAGTGCCTTCTTCATGCTGTTCATTTCTGGTATCTTTTAGTGCCATATTACTTATTGTCTAAAATGATGGTTCCATTGGTGAGCCAGCGACTCCAATTTTTTGAGTATCCGTGAATACTATCAGTTTTTTGATCTCTGGAATTTACGACAGGATACCCCTTGTTTTTCCATTCAAAGATACCACCGTATAGATTTTCTACCTGAGTATAGCCGGCTTTTTTCAATTTTTCAGATATGGTTTCAGAACGAATTCCCAAGGAACAATACACCACGATAAATTGGTTTTTATTCGGAAGGATTGTAGCAAGCTTTTCTTCGGAAAATTCAGAAAATCCTATAAATGTAGCGGCTTCAATATGGCTAATCTCATATTCCTTCCATTCTCGTGCGTCTAGAAGTACTACCGAATCATTTTGCTGAAACATTCTCAGTTCTTCTACCGAAATATAAGGTACGCTTCGGGTGTTATACCGCTCCAAAAGTTCTTGCAATGCGGTCTGGCCTGCCCCTTGCAGGGCGGTCAATAAAAAAGCTATGGAAACTAAAAACTTCATATACTCATTGGTCTCATTCTACATTCTGCCTTACAATCTAATTCCAAATCCCTGTAATCCCGTTTCCACAGGGGGAAGGATCTCTGTGTTGTCCCAAATCCCGGTGAGGATGGTTCGGGCGTATTCCGGCGGTAGCGGTGCCTCGTTCATCAGGCGATGTGTGCGCAGGTGATCGTATTCAAGTGTATGGTGTTGGTATGAAAACGTTCCGTTCGCATCGTCCAGTACAGCGTACCACACTTGTGGCGTGCCATCATTAGGCGGCATGCCTATGACGCCGGGATTGAGCCACGTCTTTCCGTTTTGTTCATCCTTGAATGGGAGTCCGCAATGCCCTGCAATGATCACATCGCTTTCGCTAGCCAATACAGAGCGTTCTTTGGTTTCCCAAGAAGTCGATTTAAAAATATAGTCAGCTACGTCAAACCATGAGCCATGAACCACCGTCGCTTTTTTCCCGGCATAGCTAAACTGAATATGATCCGGCAACGTATTCAAATATGCATAAGACTGCGGAGATAGCTTACTTTGTGCATAAGGATACCATTGTTGCGAAAAGCTGTCACAACGCGATCCCTTTCTGAATTCACAACCACAGTCGGTAGCACCATCGCGCAATTGGATTTCCACATTCCCTAAGATGCTTTTTGCTCCCCACAATTGGAATAACTGCAGTGTTTCTTCCGGCTGGGCGCAATAGCCTATAATATCACCGGTACAAATGCAATTCTCGGCAGGAATATCAAGGGTTTCTGCAATGCGTTTTAGAGCTTCCAGCGCTTGCAAATTGCTGTACACCCCACCAAAGAGCAGTACTTTCCCTGAAACGGTTCCCAACGATATTATTTTTTTATCCATATCGGTAGTAAATAAAGTATAAAACAACTAAGAATCCCCCAAAGGTTCACCCACAAAAGCGGAGCATATTTTCCGGAGGTAAATAATAATTCCCTCGGAAACAATTCCAACACGAGCAATAACCCAAAAAACAAGCCACATCCTACACTCAAGTAAAAACTTACGGAAGGTGCCTTGAGTTTCCAACAACAGAACACCGGAGTGAGTCCGATGACCATCGTTCCGGAAATGGTGGTGGCGCTTAAAATTTCAGCTTCCAAAAATACAGGAATGGTACCAATCACGGCAATCCCAACCATGGCAGCACGCCCAAAGGTTAAATTTTTACCCATATGCAGATCTACCGACAACAATTTTGAAAAAGACGAAAAGGTAGAGTCTAAGGTAGAAGCGGCTGAGGTGATCATAATAAAATTTATGACCAATAAAATTGTAATTCCGAAGGCTTTTCCAACTTCTACGGCGGCTTGACCTTCCATTCCTTGACTTTGGGCATACACTCCAATCAAGCTGAATAGAAAGATACATCCTGCCCCGAGCGCACTTGCCCAAAGAAAACTTTTTCTTGTGATCTTCGGATGGGTTATAAAGCCTCGGTCTGTAAGCACGGGATCGTGAAATGGATAACTAAACGATTGTAAAACGGCTGCCAATAACAGATTTAGTCCTGTATCAAAGCCCCACGTTCCGGAAGCGGCTATTGTTTCCGAAGAAAAATCAGGAGCCGAGAAAATAGTGCTCAGAATGACCATGAGAAGGATGGTAAAGAGCACCATTTGAATTACATCGGTAAAGATAGAACTGCTCAAGCCGCCCTTTAAAGCATACAGAAGCGTTAGTGCTGTAAAGACCAATATTGCTGCGTAATAGGCCGTCGTTCCCATGTCCCCGAAATACGTGCCAATGACCATGGTATTGCTCCACACTTCGTTGAATAATCGAATAACGATCAAAAATGAAAATAGCGCCATGGCCCCTTTTCCAAAGCGTTGTGTGAGAAATTGATGAATACTCTCAAACCCACCTTTGGTACGAAGCTGATAGATGATGATGCCTGCAACCGCGAACGATAAATAATATCCTGCATATGCCAAGCCGCCCACCCATCCAAATTCGAGACCGAGGTTGGCGGCATTGGTAATGCTTTTCGCAAAGATCCAAGAAATGATCAAGCTTCCGGTGAGCATCCAGGCATTGGGTTTTATTTTTCCCTGCGCCGCTTGAAAAAATTGCGCAGGGGTTTTGGCCCAAGGAGATAACCAAAAAAGGAGTCCGCTTGAAGCCACCACTAAGATCCATTGCCAGGATAACATACTCATTTGCTTTGTACTTACTTATTCATCCCACCAAACGGGAGCATTGATACTATTGCCATTCGTTGCCGCTGCCGCCGCTGCATAATTTTCTGCATTCAGCGCTTCTTCTTCTGCGGGATAGGGCATCCTTACCGGGATGAGTCCGTCATTCAAACTTGCCTGTACAGGGCGTAATTGGGGATATCCGGTTCTTCGGTACTCTACCCAACCTTCGTAACTATTGATGGTATTTGCGATCCACTTTTGGGTAATAATTTGTTGCAGGGGTTCCGTTCCCGCAGCATCATAGGCCGCAGGACCTGTTAAATAAGCTGCCGGAAGCGGTGTGCCCCAATAGTCGAAAGCCAATTGCACACCGGTTTCATACAATTGTCGTGCATTAGCAGTTATGAGTCCGCGTTCCGCTGCTTCCGCTAGGCAAAAATAGGTTTCCCATGCCGTCATAAAGTTGGCGTCGAGTAGGGCAGTATTTTCACGGAAAATGGTTCCGGCCAGCGAATATTCTGCTAGTTCAATCGAGGTAGAAGAAGCATCAATTCCATTGATTAGACCGTTATATTCTTCGGAAGTAGCATTTTCGAACGGTCGAAACAATACGCCGATCCTAGGATCTTCTAGACCAATCATAATATCTTCCATGGTTTCCGAAAGCACAAAGTTGTTAAAATCCCCAATACGCAATTGCGCTAACCGGAAGTTATTAGGTTCGGTATTCGTGAAATTGAAGATTGCGTTCTGTTCGTTGGTGCTAATAAAATTTCCTTCGGAAAAAATGGCTTGTAATTCGCCCGCAACATTTTCCTTTTCAGAAATACGAAGCAGGTGTTTGATCTTTAGTGAATTTCCGAAGCGAACCCAACCTTCCAAATTTCCGTTAAAGAGAATATCCCCTTCCAATGCGATTACGTCATCATAGTTTTGAAGCGCTTGAATACCGCGATTCAAGTTATCGATAATGCCTTGGTCTTGTAGGTAAATAGCGCGCTGCGAATCATACGGTGGTCGAACAATACCGCCGGTTCCGTTAAAGGCTTCGAAATAGGGAACGTCTCCGAAAAGATCTGTAAGTCCGCCAGCCAAATACGCTTTCATGATACGCGACGGCCCCTCATATACCGCATTCGTTGGTTCTGAGATCGCGCGTTGAAGCATGATCTCATTATCTCGAAGATTTTGGTAAAAAATGGGCCATGGATTTCCACCTAGTTGCGGAGATTTCAAGGCATGGCGATCAAATAAGTTAAAATCGATCGCCGTGCGGTGTTGCGATAGTAGATCGCCGGCCACAAATCCTTCGTAACTTAATTCGTCTCCGGTGTTATAGATCACCTGCCGGAGCAGCAATGAAGGCTGCACCGAGTTAGGCGCGTTGGGGTTTGTATTCAATTCTTCAAAATCTTGGGTACAGCCCAACATCATGAAGAACGCTAATAAGATGTATGTATAAAATGTATTTTTCATGATATTGTTATTAAAAATTAATGCCTGCTTTAAACCCGAAACTTCTTGTAGTTGCATAACTCATGTCTTCCACACCGCTTACAAAAGTGTTGCCTTGAATGGCGTATTGTTCTGGGTCGAAATGGGGAATGTCTGAAATGGCAAACAGGTTCCTTCCGATAAAGGCTACGCTAATCTCAGCGCCTTCATCCAACCCTAAAAATCCGCGATTGGTGGTGAAAGAATATCCTAAAGAAAATTGTCTCAGTTTCAAGAAAGAAGCATCATACGTGTTGTTTTCTTCGTGGTTCCGGTCATAAAATTGGCGGTAGTACGTTTCTGCCGAAACCGCTGTGGTATTCTGAATGTATTCCGGGTTCTCTGCAGTTCCTATATTCACCACACCTTGTGGTACGATACCGCCTTCGGGACGATTCTCAGTTTCTGCCAGTTGTCCTCCAACGGTGGCCAGGGCTCGAGTTCGAGACACCAATTCACCGCCTTGCCGCCAGTCGAACAGGAAGTTGAGGTTCCAGTTTTTATACTGAAAATCATTGTTCCAACCCAGCATGAAATCCGGATTATAGTTTCCGATTTTCCGAAGGGTATTATCTGCTATGTAGCTTCCGCTTTCGGTCAAAATAAAATCTCCATTTTCGTTCTTCAAATAACCCGTTCCGTAGATATCTCCTATTTCACCTCCTTCTTCCACTTGAAACCATACGGTTTGATCGGCACTGTCATAAATCCTGCTGAAGGCTAGTGTCAATCGGCCATCATTTTGTGGCAATTCTTCTACGATCGATTTGTTCGAACTAAAGTTAAACGTAGTCGTCCAACGGAAGTTTTGATCGCGAACCGGAATCATCTGCGCAATCAATTCTACCCCACGGGTTCTTACTTTCCCACCGTTTACCACCTGTTGTTCGTATCCTGAAGAGATGGCGATAGGCAATGAAATGATCTGATTTTCAGTCAAGGCATTGTAATAGGTAATGTCGAAATTAAAGCGATCTCTAAAAAAACGAAGATCGCCACCAAACTCATACGACGTGGTTTGTTCCGGTTTCAGATTTGGATTTGGAATAAAATCCTGATCGCTGAACGTCGCTTGTCCGTTAAACGGAGTTTGTGACACGAAAGCACCACTGGTTTGATATGGGTCGGTATCATTTCCCACCTGTGCAATACTGGCCCGAAGTTTCAGAAAAGAAAATACATCGGGTAATTCGGCTGCTTCCGAAAGGATAAAACTCGCCGAGACTGAAGGATAGAAAAAGGAAGTTCCATCTACCGAAAACGGAGTCGCCAAGGCACTCGACCAATCGTTTCGGCCCGTGATGTCCAAGAACAAATAATCGTTATAGCCTAATTTTAGGAGTCCGTAGAGGGAATTAATTCGTTTTTCAGACTGAAACTGAAATACTTCAATAGGAGCTGCCGCATTATTTAGATTGAAAATTCCGGGTTGTGCCAACGCGACGGTTTGTGACTGTTTGGTACTGGCGGTTTGGTTGAAACGGTTACCACCTAATGAAAGGTTGAACGAGACGAGCCCAAATTGATCTTCATATTTTACTAGGAAATCTGTATTCACTTCGCGATAGCTAACGTCATGTTCAGCATAGCCTCCATTTTGAAAGCGATTGCTACTGAAGGCTCTGCGCAATTTTCTGAGTTCTGTAGAATAATCTATTCCTGTACGCACCGACACACTCAATTTTTCCGTAAGATGTTGCTGCCAAGAGAAGTTTCCGAAGACGCGATCTCGCTCAAAAGAATTTCGATTCTCGTACAGAATGAAATACGGATTGTCAAAATAGGTGTAGTTGAAGGAATATTGTTGCACATCCTGAAGTCCGGGCTGCCAGTAGTCCCGTAGGTTTCGGATGTTCAAAGAACGCGGCCCCCACGCTACTAACGAGTAGTTTACATTCTCACTTCCGTAGCCATTTGAAGGCCGGTTATCACTTTGAGAATGAACATAATTGATCGATGCGTTGAACTCAGATTTCTTTGTGGGTTTGAAATTAAGTCGAGCCGCGGCCGTTTGTCGATCTAAATTTACACCCGGAATGATGGATTCACTGCGAAGATCGGTAAAAGACAGTCGATAATGCCCGGTTTCAAACCGATTGGATACCGCTAAGTTATTGATCGTCGTAATTCCCGTCTCATAAAAATCTTTGAGGTTATCAGGATTTGATACAAAGGGTGTGGGTGTTATGTCGAGTCCGTCGTAGAGTGCCGTATCACCACCACGAACAATCGTGCCGTCGGGGAGGGTCACCGGACTGTCATACTGTGGTATCAACAAGCCTTGATCGAGTCGAGGTCCCCAAGAGTAGGTAATAAGGTCGTTCACGCCGCCTCCCAGTCCGTCAACAAATTCAAATTCACCTCCGTTTCCTTGTCCGTATGAATTTTGAAATTCCGGCAGTTGAAAAGCCTTGTCAATAAACAGTGAGGTATTGAAGCTCACGCCAACTCCTTTCTTTTTGCTACCGTCTTTGGTTTCAATAACGATCACTCCATTGCTTGCTCTGGAACCGTATAATGCTGCCGCGGTAGGTCCTTTCAGAACGGTCACCGATGCAATATCATCCGGGTTCACTTCCATGGCGCCGTTTCCGAAGTCTACTTCCTGAAAACCAGCCGCAGCTTCGTTGGTAACATTGAGGACCGTTGTATTGTTAATGGGGGTCCCATCCACGACAAATAACGGATTGTTGTTAGAGAAAGAAGATTCTCCGCGAATGGATATTCGGGAGGTGGAGCCAACTCCTGTAGGTCCCGGAGTGATAGTCACGCCGGCCAATTTCCCTGAAAGGTTGTCTAAAAAGTTGACGGCTTTTACCTCATTGATCTCTTCGGAAGGTAAGCTTTGAACGGTATACCCCAGTTCTTTGGTTTCTCTTTCGAGTCCGAGGGCGGTGATCACCACTTCGTCTAGGTTGGTCGTGCTTTCTAACAGTTGGATGTTGATGGTAGTTCGGTTTCCAACGGTTTCCGTTTGGGTTTGATAACCGATCGCTGAAAAGCGTAAGGTGTTTTCCTCGCTGGTCACTTCAATAGTGTAGTTTCCGTTTTCATCGGTAGTTGTAGCTTCGCCATTCGAGGCGAGCACGGTTACAAAAGGTACGGTTTCGTTGGTGGGAGTACTCGTAACGGTACCCTCTATGGTAATTTGCGCTTGTGCTACTGAAACAAACAGCAACAGAAGCACCAGATAATATTGCTTCATAAATGATAATTGAGATTCATACAATTCCGCGAAAGCGGAAACATTACAGTCGGTTGTATGAACTCACGGGGGAACCTTTGTTTAAAGGCTTTCGAAAGAAATATTCAGAAGTAACTAAAAAAGAATAGTAAAAAGCGGCTTTTGCTGTTCCATACAGCGCAATCAATATTTTTTTAAAGGTGGCGGATAAGCCTTTAAAGCTATGGAGAAAGTTGCGTACATCATGGAAGCGATCTACATCTCGAAGTTTGTTTAAAAAATAAACGGATTGTTCCTCAAAAAGATGTGTGATCGATCGTAACAATGAGGCTTGTTGCCATGGTAATGCCTCGAACTTCGCCCGATTGTATTGCGAACGATGCATCCCCATCAAATAATAGCCACCATCTGCCGACGGTCCTAAGACAACAGATTGATTTGCAAGCTGCGCTGTAGCTTGTTTCAAATGTGCCGTGGTGAGTTGCGGGGTATCATTACCAATAGTAATGATATGGTCGTATCCTTGCTCAAAAACGGCTTCTATCGCATTGAGATAGCGTTCGCCAAAGGTGTTTCCTTGTTGTTTTTCTTCGGGAACAAGCACATAGGGCAATCCGCTTGCTTCAACGGTTCGCAGTGTTTGCTCATTGAGGTGTGAAAAGAGTTGTGTCGCACCTTCGAAGGGTTTCCGAAGGGCTTCCTGCGCTGCGGTTTGCGCAAATACGAGTATGGCGGTAGTTGAACTAATTTCAGGGTTTGGATTAGGTCACACTTCCTTGACAGCTACTTCCTGAACCTGCGGTACAACCGTAGCAATGTTGTGAAATGATAATATTTCTATCATTGAGAATGTCTTCATTATAATCGGAAATGTGCTTCACCTTACTCGCCACTTTGAGGTCGAGCATCTGATTAAAATCACAATCGTACAAATAACCATCCCAACTTATGGAAAGGGTATTGGTACACATTACATTTTGAACGGCGGCGGGATTATAGGCTTCCACCAACTGATACATGTAATCTTCATAATTTTCTGAAGCGATCAAATAATCGAGAAATCTGGAAATCGGTAAGTTAGTAATGGCAAATAGGTTGTGAAATTGAATTCCGAAGTCTTCCAACAACGCTTTCTTGAAATCTCGTTCCATACTCGCTTGATCACTCGGTAAAAATGCCCCGCTAGGATTGTATACCAAGTCCAGTCGCAAGTCGCTGTCGGGCATTCCGTAGCCAATCGCGTTCAGGTCTTTCAACGCTTGAATGGAAGCGTCAAAAACACCGTCTCCACGTTGCTTATCCGTCTTTCCACGCGTCCAGTGCGGCATGCTGCTCACTACGTGCACGTTGTGTTTTTTAAAGAATTCCGGAAGGTCATAATATTTTTTATTCGCGCGAATGATGGTCAAATTACTTCGAACGATAAAGTCTTTGATTCCGGCTTTGCTGGCTTCTTCTACGAAGCGACGAAAATTAGGATTCATCTCCGGGGCCCCACCGGTAAGGTCTAAGGTGTGTGCCCCCGTATTTTTAATGACCTCCAGACATTGCTCCATGGTTTCCCATGTCATGATCTCTTTTCGGTCGGGTCCGGCGTCTACGTGGCAGTGTTCACAGACTTGATTACACATATAGCCCACATTGATCTGAAGGATTTCAAGTTTCTTTGGGCGCAGCGGAAACTGACCAGATTCTTTTATTTTGTTAGCGAAGGTGGGAAGTTCGCCGTCCTTGAAAATTCCATTTGATAGAATTTCCAATTGGCGTTCGCCTTCTGCTAATTCGCTTTTTCTTCGTTTAAGAGATTGGGTTTT
Source organism: Flavobacteriaceae bacterium UBA4166 (assembly GCA_002379985.1). Lineage (GTDB taxonomy): Bacteria > Bacteroidota > Bacteroidia > Flavobacteriales > Flavobacteriaceae > DFVG01. The sequence goes on along the minus strand of DFVG01000045.1, from coordinate 67,220 downwards.
TACTTTCGTCATATACTAATTATCCGTCCAATTTATTCACTTTGTTCATCATCATCACACCATGCACTAAACTTGCACCTCCTTTGATAGCTGCTCCGGCGTGGATGGCTTCCATCATTTCAGCCTTGGTCACACCGCGTTGCAACGCATCTTTGGTGTACGCGTCAATACAGTAAGGGCATTGTTCGGTATGAGCCACAGCAAGGGCGATCAACGACTTTTCACGCGCCGTAAGTGCACCATCTTCAAAGACGGTCCCGTACCAATCGAAGAATTTTTCTCCTAATTCTTCACTCCATTCTGTAATCTTGCCAAATTTCCGAAGATCTTTCGGGTCGTAGTAATTAGACATGCATGTATTTTTAAGTAGTTACGAACTTAAGAGGCATTCGGTTTTCCTCTTCGCGTAAATATAGCGAAGAAGTCGGCAATAACGAGAAGAACTTACAAAAACCTCAAAACCTTTAATCAAAGCTGTAGGTGAGTCCGGTGGTAAAATCATACTGAGAATTAGGAATTCCCACCGCCGGGAAAGCATCGTAAACGAAGGTGTAGCGCGTTGTCAAGGCTAAGCTATTGATAAGGGTGACAACCAAGGAACTCTGACTCGATATGCGGTAATCACTGAAACCGCCCAGATCGGGTTGGTAATACGTTGTGCTCACCAGCGTGATGCGATCGGTAGGGTAGAGGCTGAAGGAGAGGTAGGCGCTTCCTCTAAAATCTCGCTGGGTGGGTGTAATGCCGTCGGCTACTTCTTCGTATTCAAACATCACCAACGTTCCGGCATAAAATTTATATTTTTCTGAATCGGTTAGTTTAAAGCGAGGTCCTGCCCCCATCAATCCTCTAAAATCGATCAAATTCACTTTATTGTATTGCCCTTGTAGGAAGAATTCCCAAGCAATTTTAGGATGAAATCGGTAATTGTAACGAAGATGAGAGATAAAGCTGTTGCTGAAATCTTGTCCTTCGATCTTTTGAAAATCCACATCATTTTTAAAGAGGATGAGGTGGGGCTTATTCTTGTATTGAATATGAACGTCACTTCCAAAGGTTACAAAATCATTGACATTGCGTTTAAGAGCAAAATTAGCTCCCACATAGCCAGACCATCCGGAGGTGTCCGTTACTTTCCGAAGCGATTCTACGTTGAGAATTTGGGAATGTAATGCCGTTGAAAAGCAGATACATAAAATGACGATAACAGATTTCATAGGTTCGTTTTGGGTTTAAAATTAGTGAAATGCCTTGGAACGCCGCGGACATGAAAAAAATTCCTACTTTTAAGAATTCATTAACAACCAAAATTCAGCTTCATGGGCGGACTCAACCCTCTCGATCTTGCCGTAATCATCGGTTATTTTATCCTCGTTTTCGGAATTGCATGGTATGTCACTAAAAAAGAAAAGGCCGGTGCCGATTCTTCAAACTATTTTTTAGGGGGAAGAAACTTAGGTTGGTTCGCGATCGGGGCTTCGCTTTTTGCCAGTAATATTGGGTCTGAACACCTTATCGGGCTCTCCGGAGCCGGGGCACGTGGCGCTTTTCCTGAAGCACAATTTGAGATTCTCGCGGCATTGATACTATTGTTATTAGGTTGGGTCTTCGTGCCATTCTATATTAAAAGTGGGGTGTTTACGATGCCAGAATTTTTAGAAAAACGCTATAACCGAGGCGCGCGAACCTATCTTTCGATCATTTCCATTATTTCGTACGTGCTTACCAAGATCTCCTTTACCATTTTCGCGGGGGCACTGGTATTTGAAGTACTCTTAGGAATACCCTTTTGGACCGGTGCCATCATTACCGTTGTAGCAACAGGTTTGTATACGGTGTTTGGCGGACTAAAAGCCGTGATCTATACCGATATGGTGCAGAGCATCATATTTATTTTGGGAGGAGCTGCCGCGACCTATTTCGGACTCCAAGCGATTGGTGGTTGGGACAACGTGTTACTGGCTATCGAAGACAATGCGCCAAGTCCCGATACCTTTATGAGCCTTTGGCGAAATGAAGAATATCCTTGGACCGGTGTGCTTCTGGGAGCCCCTATCTTAGGGATTTGGTATTGGTGTACCGATCAGTTTATCGTACAACGGGTGCTGTCTGCGAAGAATATTAAAACGGCGCGTCAGGGTACTATTTTTGGAGGATTTCTGAAATTATTGCCGCTCTTTATTTTTATCATTCCCGGGATCATCGCCTATGCATTATCCGTTACCGAATATCCCGACCTGTTTACCATTGAGAACCCTATTACAGGCGAAACTAAAACGACTACGGATGCAGCGCTCCCGGCACTAATTCTTCGGGTGATGCCAGTGGGAATAAAAGGCTTAATGGTCGCCGGATTTTTAGCGGCCTTGATGAGTTCGTTATCCAGTGTATTTAACAGTACCTCTACTTTGTTTACTTTCGATTTTTATAAACAATGGCGCCCCAATGCTTCAGAAAAGGAATTGGTAAATGTAGGTCGCTTGGCGACGATTGCTTTAGTCGTGGTAGGTTTGGCCTGGATTCCCTTTATGCAGAAACTTACTGAAGGTGGCGGCATTTACCGCTACTTGCAGAGTGTGCAAGCCTATATTTCACCACCGATTGCCGCTGCATTTTTATTGGGTATCTTCTATAAAAAGATCAATGGAAAAGGAGCGCTTGCCGCTCTTTGGACCGGTTTTATTCTAGGAATAGGCCGATTGGTACTAGAATATATGAGTCAGGAAGGCGGTATGGCCCTGTCTGAAACTTCCTTAATAGGAACGCTGGTGACCATGAACTTCCTGCATTATGCTATCTTCTTATTTGTGGTAAGCATTTCTATTATGGTAGTAGTGAGCTTAACTACACAATCTTCTGCGAAAGCGGTTGATGGACAATTGGTGTATCAGCGACACGTATCGCAAGGAGGCTCAGGAATTTTCCGTACCAAAGAATTTTTCCTAACCTTGGTGATCATTGCAATTGTCTTAGCATTGTGGTGGATCTTCCGTTAAGGAAGTTACAAGTTCATAAGGTCTGAAAGCACTTCGGCATAGTCGGGTACACGACCCACATTTTGTAGTTTGATAGCTGCCATTTTTAAAGCGGTAGCCATACACTTTTCAGAAGGTTGCTGTTTTAGTATTCCGAAGAGAAAGCCGCTCCAAAACGCATCTCCGGCGCCTGTGGCATCCATGATCTTATCCACTTGCAAAGCTGAAAGTTGTAAGATAGAGGCTCCTTTCTCGCTTAATTTGGCACCGTTCTTTCCTAAGGTCAGGCACACTTTTGAGGCACCCCAATCATGAAGCTGTTCAAAGATTTCATCATGGGTTATTCCTTTTCCGAAAAGGCGATCCATGTCATCCTGACTTACCTTCACCATGGCGCCATGCGACACATAGCTGGCGAGTGCTTTTTTCGCCTCCGAAGTTTCCGGCCAAATCTTTTCAGAATAATTAATATCAATACTCAATTGACAGCCTAATGAATGAGCCTTTGTTGCTTTTTCCAAAATGGTAGTTCGTGCCGGTTCTTTGCTCAAAGCAAAACAAGTGGTGTGAAAAATCTTTGCGCTTGACAACAGTGTATCAGGAATTTGGGAGGGAACAATCTCGGCATCGGCACCTCGCATGGCGATAAATTCAGGTGTATGTTGGGTACGATTTACAAAAATTACCGTTGTGGGAAGGTCTTTTCGTTCAGCAATATGAGCGGTTTCCATATCGGTCTCTTGTAGCCGTTTCAAAATATAATCTCCAAATCCATCGGCCCCAACCGTAGCAACCATAGTAACGTTACATCCAAGACGTGCTAAGTTCATGGCCACATTGGTTGGCGATCCTCCGAGATAGCGATGATAATCTTTGGTCTCTTTAATAGGAGCTTCCACTTGCGTTCCAATAAAGTCGATGAGCGTTTCACCTACACAAATAATATCACTGGTTTTTTGTAGCGTCATTTTTAAAACAACTTTTTAGGAGGGGTTAGTGCATTCAGTTCTCTGATGAATTGTTTTTCCAGCAACGACAAACCGTATTGAAAGGAGGCGTTCATCCATCCAAAGCCTTCGGTAGTAATGTATTCAAAATCGGTGCCCACATTTCCATATTCAGCAAATACTTTATGCGTGGCTTGCACCACGTCGTACTTTTCAGGGATGGTTCCGTTGTAATCTACCGCATTTTTGGTGATCATATAAAGCCATCGATAGATCAATTCTTGTGCTTCATCTCGATAGCCGTACTGCAATAATCCTTTCCAGATCATCATTTGATGAGGCGCCCAGCCGTTGGGATAATCCCACTGCTTTTGTGGTCGATTTGGTCCCAACGTACCCCGACTCTCTTCAGTGCAAGAGGAAATGCCGCCCTTTTCTTTGAGCTTGGGCAGTATGTATGTTACCAATTGTTCTGCTTGTTCATGGCTACAGAGTTCGGCCCATAGTGGAAGCAAGGAAGTAGCTGAAATAAAGGGGTGGGGGCGTTGTGTTTTCCAATGATAATCAAAATAGCAATGTTCTGATTCATTCCATAATAGTTGATTGACCCGCTCCTTTCGTTCTTTAGCACGTATTTTGAAATACTGAGAAGTATACTTTTTCCCGGAGGCTGTGGTGAAGTGATCTTCAAATTCATTCCGAATAAGCAAGGCGAAGTCGGTTTCATATTTGTACAAAAAAGCATTCAATTCTACCAAATTAAGATCAGCGCAAATGCCTTCCAAACGGTAGGAGGTATCGTGCCCTGATTCCCGAACGCTTCGATCATGCACAAAATAGCTGTCTAGCGCTTCATTTTGCAGCGTTCCATTAGTGTAGGCGGCTTCATATGCTTCTACGGTCATTCCTGCTTTTTCCGCGTATTGCTGAAATTCATGATGAAAATGACCCGCTTCGGCTTCCGGTGGTTTGCCAATTCCTTCCGCCAAATAACGATTGAGTCCGTTTTCAGTCTGTCGTTTTCCGGGCACCATCCAAACCGATTCGTAGGCGATAATAGCGGTTTCCAAATGACTTCTCAGCCAATTAAGGTCTTTGGTCACTTCAAAAATTTCACGGAGCAAACTCGAATAAAAAGGAGGTTGCGTGCGCGTGAGATAGTAAGATCGATTGGCATTGAGAATCTTTCCGTAGTGGGTAATTTCATACTGAAAATTATCGGCCATGCCTTTTGCCAGATCTACTCTTCCGTCTAAGAGCAATCCAATAGCTTCAAAGTAGCTATCCCACCCATACATTTCATTGAAGCGTCCTCCGGGTACAACAAACGGACTTCCTTTAACCGTTCCGTTTTCTTCGTAGAGATGTAACGATAAAATACCGGGTGCGTTGTTAATGCTTTTGACGTATTGAGGTGTGATTTTCTTCGGAAGTTGGATGACATCTATGGAAAGCTCTTTCTGAAGGGCTGTGTAATAATTGAATGCAAATGTATCTGAATAGGGAACATACACGCGAAGCTTTGTTTCTGCCTCCAACGCTTCATTTTTGGTGTCCTGAAGCAACGCTTTGATGCCGGTAGCGTCCATGGTGCGTGTAAGTCCGTTCCAATAATGGGTTTTGATCATTCTGGAAATTCGGTCGGCTGGAGCTTCGTTGATATGTGCTATAGAAATCGTTGCGATCTTATTTCCCGATTGTTCCGCCCATATTAACTCCTGTAGTAAATTTGAAAGCGCATACGTTCCCGTAATGGTAATTTCTTCTCCAGATTTGGATGTGATCTGAAATGCCTTTGGCCCGCTATCCTCAATCGTAATTTTTTTGTCACCATCGGTGTCTTCTTGCTGCAAAAGTGCCTGTAATGTGGGTGTTATGGGAAGTTGAAATTCCATACGATTTAACTGTCAGTAAAGTCCTTTGGTTTTCTTGAAGTTAGATAATATAAGATCCAAATGGTTATAAAGATCCCGGTGATAGGTATCAATGAAAAATAAAATGCTGTGGTGCCACTGTAGGCTTCAAACACATTTCCGGTAATGATGGAACCAGTAGTACCTCCCAAGGCGGAAAAGACCACGATCAATCCAGACATAGAACTGTGCATGTGTTTTGGCAAAGCCGAAAGGATGGTAGAATTGATTGTTGGATAAATGGGGGCTAAAAATAAACCCAATAGTGGCATGAGATAAACGACCATAGGTGCGTTGAGCCAGCTCATATTTTCTGTAATCTGAATGTTTTTGGCCAGCGGAAGTACAAGTAGCACGATGATCGCTGCCATGACTAAGGAAATGCTCAACACGTAGATCCATTTTATTTTTTTTAGAATTAATCCGCCTAAGAAACGCCCCATCATAAACGCCCCTGCTAGAATAGCGCCCGCTTGTACCGCCATACTTGCGGGGGTATTTAAAATGTCCTCATAGAAAGTGGGAAACCAGGTTTGGAAGCTTTGTTCGATCAACACGTAGAGGAAGACGCTGAGAATAAAAACCAAGGTAAGCGGCTTAAAGATCATCAAGATCATTTCTTTAAAATCTTCAGAAAGTTCACGTTGTTCGAGTTTGGCGGAAGATTCATCCAGTTTGGAAACAAACAGTACGATGAACGCAAGCACCGAGGTGGCTCCCATAAAATAATACATATTCAGCCAGGTTTCTGATTTTGGATTCAGATCGTCAATAAACAGACTAAATAATAAATTTCCGATAAGGATCCCGGCCATAAATATGGCCTCTAAAATTCCCATAAAACTAGCGTGATCTTTCTTGCTGTCTGTGATAAGTCCGATGGTCGCAAATACCGAAACCTTTATAAGCGCAAACGAGACTCCAATGGCTACGAACAACGCTTTGAAATACCAGAATTCATTTAGAAAAGGTGTCGCAAAACAAAAGATAGCTACGAGTCCCAGACCGATAAGCATCGCACGTTTGAGTCCGAGTTTCGGTAAAAAAGATGCTAAAATAAACGAAGCGATCGCAATCGGCAGGTCTTTAAAACCTTCCAGAATACTGGCTTCCGCTTTAGTGACATCCAGACTACGTTGAACTTGAAGGATGACGGTCCCAACGCTGTTCAGCAAAAAAGCAAAAACAAAGTAGTTGAGAAATAGGGAGAGTTTTATACCGGCGTGTTTCATGGCATTTCAACAGTTTCATGCTTTGAAGACGTAACGTTCAGTCGGGTTGCTAACAGTCCAGCAATGGCAAAGAAGGCTCCGGCAAATAGCATGGCGTTAATGGCATTGCTTCCCAGTAGATATTTGTAAATAGGCCCAAAGGATAAGGTTTGAATAAACATTGGGATGACGATCATCATATTCAAGATTCCCATATACACCCCTCTGCGTTCCTGCGGTACTACTTTAGAAACCATGGTGTAGGGAATTCCCATCATGGCGGCCCAACCAATGCCAAACAATACCATCGGTACCAGTACAAGATTGGGATCATTAATATATGGAATGGTAAACAGTGCTGCTGCTGTGCCTACTAAACTCAGCGCATACACACGCTTTCCGCCAAATCGTAAGGTGAGGGGTACCAACGCCAGCGCCACCAGCATGGTTACGGTATTATAGGTCAAACTCATTTTGGCCGCTTGCGAAGCAGCTTCCGAAGTGGTGAAACCCAAAGTTCTTATAAACAAGGGTGTCGTGAATTGCCAATAAATAAATAGCGCATACCACTGAAAGAGATATACCGCACCAATCTTCCACATAAATTTCGGCATCTCCTTTACAGCACTTGCGATCTCCAAAAAAGGTTTACTGACGCGCTGTGAAAAAGGAAGTTTCTTGATCGCGTTAATTTCCTCCAGCTCTTCTTCGGTTGGGGGAATTTCAGGGGTTTTGATCACCGACCATAAGATGGTTACTAACGACAAAAACGCCCCGATATAGAACGAATAATAGATCCATTGCGGAATGGTGCCAACCTCTTCCACTGATTCGCCACCGAACAAATATTGAAACAATACAATAGAACCATTGGCTAACAGAATTCCGGCGCCCACAAACAAACTCTGCATTTGATATCCCAAACTCAATTGCTTTTCAGGCAGTTTATCACCTACAAAAGCTCGGTAAGGTTCCATAGCCATATTGTTTCCCACGTCTAATATCCAGAGTAAGCCTACGGCGAACCATAAAAACGGACTATGAGGGAAGGCAAATAAGCAAATGCTACCTAAGAGGGCACCGATCAAGAAATACGGTTTTCGTCTTCCCCACCGTGGAGACCAGGTTTTATCAGACATCGCTCCAATGATAGGTTGTACGATGAGTCCGGTAACAGGCCCTGCAATGTTTAAAATAGGAAGCATGTCTTCAGGAGCGCCTAGGTATAAGAAGATGGGATTGATGGCGGTTTGTTGTAATCCGAAGCTATATTGAATTCCAAGGAATCCAACATTCATGTTCAAAATTTGCCAAAAACTAAGGCTCGGTTTCTTAATGCGCATGATCGTGGTAGTTAAGCAACGACATTATTAGCAATGTCATAATTTTAGAATAGTAATATCTGCAATTTTTGTAGAAAAAGCATTTATTCGGTTCAAGAAATGCACAATACACAACCGAAAACGTTATCGTTCTTCCTATATGTTAGGAGAACGAAGTTTTATTCTGAAGGGCCGCATCCATAAATACGATTCCTGAAGCGGTGTATCCTAATGCCTCAGTGCCTCCGGGGGTAAGTGTATGAGCATCCAAGTATTCATGAAAGTTCCAATGCGGATGTTTGGCAAGCGTGCTGACGAAGGCAGCCACTATTTCGGAAACGCTAGGATTCATGTTTTGTTTGGACAATCCCAAACAAAACAATCCCATCCAAACCGGCCAAATCCCGCCATTGTGAAAATGCCCAGGATGATTTTTAAAATCGTAGGAGTAGTTGCCTTTCAGTAAAAAATAATCTTCTGAAGTTTCCGTAATGATGGGCCAAAACGCTGGAATCAAAGCACCGCCAAGCTCCATTTTAAGGGTTTCGATATAGGCTTCTAATCTCGATTGTTGTGCTTCCGAAAGATCAAACAATAACAACGCCAAGGCATTTCCTGCGGCATCAAATCGCGTGTCGTACACTCCGGGTAGAATGAAAGAAAGAAAATGCGACAAGGACCCTGTTTGAAGTTTTTCAAATGACGTCTTTTGGTACGCAAGATTCCTGTTCGACGCTGGCATGGGCCAAAAGTTATGTAGTGTTTTTTGGAGTATCTCGTTTTGAGGAGCGTCTGAATTTGATAATTTTAGCCATAGTGATTCAGCCCAAAGTCGCAACACATTGTCATAAAGGGTGTATCCATGCACCGGGTATTCATCGGCCCAATTACCACTGAGCGGAGTGTAGATCCAACCCTTCCCATTGAACTCGGCTGCCTTCAAGAACGATTGGGCTTTTTCTACGATAGGTTGTGCGTACTTCCAAAAAATGGTGTCATTGGTGTGTTGGTAATACAGGCAAGCGCCTAAGATCCACCAACTCGCCGTGTCGATGCGTCCAACCAAACTTCCGTAGCTTACTTCAGACGTTTCAGGAGCGACGTTAGAAGGGATCATCCCGGAGGAATGTTGATGATCGCCCAGTGTCTTTAGTGAAGCTTTTAAGCCATTGACAAGCGTTTTGTCCTTCAGAAGTAATCCTGCCAAACCGCAAACTACGCTGTCGCGCGTCCATATACGTCGATAATTGTCGCTCTCCTGGGTACTCGCCAGAAACCCATCTGGCGTTATCAGTTGTGTTAATAAATGTTGTGCTTTGGGTAGTAGTTCAGATAGCGGAGCACTCATAGAAAAAGCTTATTCAACCAAAGGTAAATAAATATCTGCTTTCCAAGCGAGCGGATCGCCGCTGGTAACATGAGGGTCATTCCTGTAAAACTCAATGGGCTTTCCAGTGTGTTTGTATCCATGGCGTTCGGCGTAGTTCAATAAATAATACCATGCCATATGGGAAATACGGTAGTTGCCTTGAAAGGTAAGGTGTAGCGCTTTTTGTTCGGGCAGGTTTTGAAACTGTACTTCACCATTATTGGGTAGTTGTGCATTTTCTTTCAACGGAAAAGAAAAACGGAAATTTATAGTATGCTGTTCCCTATCCCATTCGGTGATCTCGCTAAAAGGATCATCGGTGAGTTCAAGATCATTTTCATTAATAAAATCCATTATCTTGTAGATGTTACGCACCATGACATTTGCTTTTTGGTCCACCTGAGCGTTTAGCGAAATATAGCTGTGATGCGTTTCAGGCAGTATGACTTCGGAAACTGGTGTTACGCGAAACGCTTTTTTAGTTTCTTTCAGAATATCGGCTACGGCTGAAACATTTTGAATATTTCTGGCTTTGAAGTCATTTTGAATAAATGGCGTTTCTAATTTTTGTTGGAAGGGATGTTGCTCATCGGTAACCCATACCTTCACTTGCGTAGTGGTATCGGTAACGCTACTGAAAAACCATTGGTAGGTGCTTATAGAATCTTGGTAATAAACCCGTTGTGTAAGCGCTTCAAAATTAGCATCCAAAACCACGATAGAGTCAATGTCTGCTTCGGAAAATTGATTCCAGTCGGCTACTTGTAATGCCACAAGTCCCGGAGGAAGAGGTGTGTTAAAGGTAATTTGATGATGGTGTTTCCGAAGCAAAAAATACCAACATAATACTCCTGCCACCAAGAGGATCAAAAGAATTTTTAAGAAACGCATCATCTAATTCTTCATCGTAATGGTTTCGTTGATCAAGGTACCGAGTGAGCGTCCTTGCTTTAATCCCTCATCAATCGCTGCGCGATAATGAATACCGCCGTACAGCCTGCTCAAGGCAGCTTCATCAGCAGCTTTATTGAAAGAAGGAAACGAACGAATAGGAATTCCGAACGGTAATTCAGTATCATCGTCAAACGCAAAATCATCTCCAAAAATACCCGTAAGTACGGTGGAAGCCGCTCCTGAAACTACAGAATGTCCGCTGGTATATTCGGGAAAAGGAGGCGTTTGCAAAATGGGTTTCCAGTTTTCGTCAATATACAAATTGATTAAGGTTTCGGGGCGAATTAAATTGCTGCGGTATTTTTCATCCCAGCAACTAATAAACCCATCAAAAATAGCCATGGAAGTTTTGGTATAGGCGTGAACCGTTGCATTGAAATCTGTTTCTGCCTGTTCCGTAGCGATCTCCGTAATACCTATCCAATGCGCTCCGGGTGTAATTTTTTTTGTGGCGAACATCAAATGTCCTCGCGTCACAGAAACATATGGATTACAGTCCCAGAATTGCGCAATCCCAATTTCTTCGGAAGTGTCACCGGCTTCGGTAATGCCTTGACTTACTTCGTACACTTCTAAAAGTTCTTTGTAAAACTGACTGTCTTTTTCAAGTGAAAATTCCGGCGGTGGAATAGGTTGCAATTGGTTAGAAGAATCCAATACAAAAGGTCTAATTTTCATCCAATGTGGTTCAATACCGTCCATGTAGGCCGGTGGTGTGGGCTGCCAACGTGCAGGATCATCGGTATCTACCGTGAATTTAGACATCGTACGGGTTTCCTTGTATAGATCGTCGTTCATCCAAGCGCGAATGTGATTGGCTACCTTTAATCCGTATGCCTTGGCTGTCGTGAACTCTTCTTCATTTTGTTGCGACCACTTTTGGTAGAGACTATCTGAAAAGTGCTGCATACGGTCTTCAGAGAAGATGAGCGACTGACTCAAATTCATGTGCGCTACCATGGCAGCGACAGGATAATTCAAGTTTTTGTTTTCAGGAGCTGGAATCGCGGTCAATCCATTTATTTGTCCGGCAAGCGATTGATAGGTGCTGTCTCCTTGCGCTACGATCTCATAAGCCGCAATGTTGGGATACGAATAAATTCTACTGGCTACCGGAGGTGAGAAAATATCGTGCACCATAATATCGGTTACTTGATCCACGCTGTTTCTAAAATCATCAGGCGTGATTACAATAGGTTCTTTTTTCTGACAGCTTGCCGCAGCAAGCATTACAATCAAAAGACTAAGGGTTGTTTTCATCCAATTCATAAACTTGAGATGTTTCATTATTATATACCACCAACAGGTGTGTTTTATTAGTAATCGTTATCATTTTTAAATGCCGAACCGATTTTTGATAAAAATCAAGTCCGTATGCCGTGACCGACTCCTGTTCTTTTTCGGAACGGATCACACTTCCCGAAAAGCTGTCAAAGCGTCCATGAAATGGGATCACCCCAAAATAGTTGCCTCCGGCCAGTAATTGGTTGGTATTCTCTTCGGAAAAGCTCGTAAATGCCTTGATGGGTGCTACTTGCAGTTCGGCCGGAAAGGCATGCCAAGAAAAACATCCTTGATCATTTCGTAAGTATCCGGAAGCCAACGTGTTTACTTGAAATTGTTTCGCTTTCTCAAGTGCTTCAGCACCAAAAACCTCCTCCATGGTCTTCCCGGCGAATTCAGTATAACTTACAAATTTCTTCCGAAGATAAACAAGCTGTTCCGCCAATTCGTTTAATCCCAACAACGGGTAATACGCTCCATTCTTTTCTAATGAAACGACCGTTTCGGAAATTCCATTGGCATCAAAATCAGTATAATACATGTGTAGCGGATACTCATTCGTAGCTTTCAGTTTTGAATTCAACCCCCAATTTCCAAGGACATAATCGGTATCTCCATCATGATCAATATCAAAGGCTTCCGCCGTTTGCCATAGTCCGCTAACCTTAGGAACCCCATTCGACCTCTTCTGAAAGGTTCCATTGTTGTTGTCTAAAATGACAGGTGCCATCCATTCACCAATAATCAAAAGATCTTCATCACCATCGGCATCAATATCGCTCCATAGCGCATCGGTTATCATTCCGTCAACCATAAATTCTTGTCGGTGTTGCGTTAGGCCTGATTTTGAAGTTGAGACCACATAAGAGGCCGTTGAATTCCCAAAATCCAGTGGTTTTGAGTGATTACCAACAAAGACAAAGTCTCCTTTAGAAGAAGCAGTAACGATGGAGGTATTTACCATTTCTTCAGTCCATGGTTGCTTCTGAAATCCGTTAGCACTGCCTAAATAGAGACCATCTTTTAAAAATTGCAGCGAAGGTTGTATGCGGTTACCCCCATTGCCTACCAGAAGATCGTTAAAACCATCTTGATTTATATCCAGAATCACAGCTGAAACATTTTCATAAAGCGAATCAGCTTCGATCACCGGATCGTGGTAATATTCAAAGGCACCGTTCTTTTGAAGATAAATACGTGCAGGTTGTCCCGCAGCCCCTCCAAAGAAAACGTCTTCTAATTGATCATTGTTGAGATCCCCAATAGCTACTGCAGGGCCACGATCTGAAATTTGATACGGAATGAGTTTTTGAACATTAAAATCAGAATAATTATCTTCTTGATGAGTGTATTGGAGTCCGAGTGCCTCTGAAACATCATTCCAATGTTTCCGTTTCTGATGTGTACGAGTGGGATTCCAGGGTACTGTGTTTTTTGGGGTAATAGTTACCGTAGCATCCATTTTTGGGGTAAGAATTCTTTGGGAAGTTTGGTCAGGCCAAACGATCACTAAGGAGTCTACGGACGTATTTTTTGGAATTCCAAAATGAAGCATCGCCTCACTAGAGGCTTGCCACCCTTTGTTTGGGAAAAGCTCTCGATATTGCAATTCGTGTTCGGTATAAAGAAACGCCTTAGTGCCTATTCCGAAGGGATTCGCATCAGAAAATTGAAACCGAAGTTTTAGATAGTGCTCTTTGTCGGTTTGATTTATATACAGGGTAGGTGCAGCATTAATGTTGTTGGTAACTAGATCGAGATCGCCGTCACCATCTAGATCTCCCACCGCAGTGGCTCCCGAAATACTTGGGATATTACCTGTCCATTCAGCGCTTTTGTCAACAAAAGTTCCATTTCCATTTCCCTGAAACACATAATTGGGCACCGCTCCCGAGGGCATCATTTCTAAGGCCTTTTGATCCATTAGGCGCGAGTTTCTTATGGTCTTCTGAATCTGTTCGTTCGATACAAAACGTACAAAATCAAGGTCGTTGGGTCGCTTCGGAATACCGTTCGAAATAAAAAGATCTTCGTGACCATCGTGGTCAAAATCTCCAAAAAGAGCGCTCCAGCTCCAGTCGGTTGCAGCGATACCGGTTTGGAGGGCTTGCTCGCTAAAGGTACCGGAATTGCTATTCAGAAATAACATATTTCGGGCATATTGAAAGTGATAGCCAAATTGTTCGGTGCGCATTTTTAAGGTGTGATAGGTGTCATCACCTTCAGATGATTTGAGAACCGTTTCGTCTTCAGGTAACATGTCTAGTGAAATCAGGTCAGGGCGCCCATCTTGATTGACATCACCCACCGCATTTCCCATGGAAAACCGCGAGGTATGTCCAAAATACTCCTTCAGACTTTCCGTAAAGGTTCCGTCACCATTGTTCAAATAATAATAATCATCTTCGTGGAAATCGTTTCCCACATAGATATCAGGCATGCCGTCTTGATTGAAATCTGAAATCGATAGCCCCAATCCGTATCCATTATCACCACCGTAAATTCCTGCCGCTTCGCTCACATCCACAAAGTTTCCGTTATTGTTTTGCATCAAACGGTCGCCGGTCATTGGATTTCTGCGATTTCGTATGTGGGCTCTTCCGAACGATTCTTGAGTATGTACCGCGTGGTTTAGAATATACACATCAAGGTCTCCATCGAGGTCGTAATCGAAAAAGGATGCCGTTGTGCCATAGGCTGCAATATCAAGCCCATAATCCTTGGAAGATTCAATGAACGTGTTGTCGCCCTGATTGATATAAAGCTCATTATGTCCTTGAAAACCGTTGATTCCTACGACTGCCAGCACATAAATATCGTTAAAGCCGTCCCCGTTCACGTCGGCTATCACTGTGCCGGTGTTCCAAGAACTGTTTCCTTCAATACCTGCTTTTTCGGATATATCTTCAAAGGTTAGATCTCCTTTGTTCAAATATAATTTGTTGGCTCCTTGATTGCTCGAAAAAAAGAGGTCGGGGAGGCCATCATTGTTAATATCGCCCATAGCAACACCGCCACCATTATAGAAATACAGGTAATCTAAAATATTAAGGGAATCATCTTCTTTAAGCTGGTTTTTAAAGTGGATACCTACTTGCGTTGCTTCAATCGTCTCGAAAAGTCGAACAGGAGTTTTTTCTTCCTGAGCCGACTCACAAGCGATTAACATTAATCCAATCCAAAGAAGCAACAGCGGTTTACCCATTGGTAGCGAATACTTTCGGTTTTTGATTGTTGATGGCAACAAAGAAATATTCCTTTCCTGAACGGTCTTTGAAGGTCACAATATGTTTCACTTCGTCACGAACAAAGAAGCCGCTGGAATTATAATCTTCCCAGGTAAAATTCATGTTTCCATCATTCAGCAGCACACTTCCGTAATTGGCATCTAAACGCGAATACTGTGGTTTGAACTCATAATCATTTCCGCCTAAGATAATATCGAGAGTGCCGTCGTTGTTTACATCGGTGCAGGCGATACCGCACACACAAGAAAGTTGCGCTCTTGCCGGAAGTGGTTTGGTTGTAAAGCTGCCATCTCCATTATTTATGGCGATCATAGACGAGGAAGTAACAACTTCCTTTACGGTGGATCGCGTTAGGATTTCCGGTGGAAATAGTTCTTGTATTGATTTTTTAGCGTATTCCGAAGCTTTTAAATTTTGCTTCTTGAGTTTCACCAATTGAGATACAATCTCCTTTTTTTGATGAATGGGCATATCGCGTCCGTCAATCTGTTGGGTCATGATTTGCTCAACGGTTCCGTTGTTATCAAAATCATTTACCCACATCTTTATAATATTGGTTTCAGAAGGTTGGTAGTGAATATTCTCTCCTTGGTTTCCGAAGATAAAATCAAGGTCGCCGTCTTGATCAATATCTGTACTGTGAACCGTATTCCACCAACCGGTAAGGGATTCAAAAGGAGAGCTGCTTTTCTGAAGCGTTCCATTGGAATAGTTATAGAAAAGCGGTGCGCCCCAGTCAGATACCGTTACCAGAGTAGGATTTCCGTCGAATGAGAGCCATTTGGCATCTGTGATCATACCACTAGCACGCGTAGCTTCTGCTACTTCCGGTTTCTCTAGGAAACTACCATCTCCTTGATTTTCTAAATAGCGATGTTTCGGGGGAATACCATAGATTCCTATGACGCTTCTAGAACCAATAAAAAGATCGATATCCCCATCTCCATCCATATCCCCGGGGGTAATCACCGAAACGTTATAACTGGACGGCGGTTGGTTTCTCTCGATTCTTGTGAAATTACCTTTGCCATCATTTTGATATAGTCTGATACCGGCTTCAATACTTTGATTCACTTGGTTTCCTCCAGAACCTATTGCTAGATCCAGATCGCCGTCGCCGTCCATATCAAAGAACGCTGCTGCGGTGTCTTCATAACTCGCATCGTTTTGAAAGGATGGGACTGTTTTTGGGCGTAGATCACCATTTTTTTGATGAAGATAAAGTGTACCCGCTTGTCCTGCGGCGCCACCGGCATAGACGTCTTCGTTTCCATCGCCATCGATATCGCCTACGGCTAGTGCTGGTCCTTCTTGAGACATCATTCGATTGATCATTCCTTCAAAATCAAAGTCAACGTAATTGTTTTCTTCGTGTTTGATCAAGTTTTGATTATTTCGTTCTGTGAGTAAGGTCTTTGTCTTTTGAGCCTGTGGTTTGAAGATGCCGGATGCTTCCTGCTGTTTTAATTGGAGGGTTTGATTGGCAGCAACATCTGTTAGTAAGGTTGTTTGATCATTGGGCCAGATAACGCGAAGGGAGTCAATGGTCTTAGCGGTTCCTAAGCCGATGGTCATCCCGTATTCCATAGACGATTGAAAACCACGTGAAGGGATCATTTCTTGTAATACCACTTGATCATCATAATACATTTTGATCGTCGTTCCTATTGCGAAGCGATTTTTTTCAGATCCTTCAAATTGGATTTTAAGGTAATTGTTGTTGGTCTGTTCATTGGTATTATTTCGGTATAGAAAAGAAGGCATGTTCACATTGTTCACTACCAAATCGAGATCTCCATCGTTATCAAGATCTCCATAAGCCGCTCCGTTACTCAGACTAGGCTCGCCCAGTCCCCAATCTTTGGCCCTGTCAGAAAATGTAAGGTCTTTATTGTTGTTATAGGCATAGTTGGGAAGATAGACGACCGGCATTTTATTGATGATCGAGTCAATGGCTTCTTTTTTGCCTGTTAGTGCCATTTTCTGAATGATCTCATTCGCAAAGAAATCAACAAAATCAAGGTCGGTAAGATCATGGTTGATACCGTTGGTAACGAAAATATCACGGAAACCGTCATTATCCATGTCAAACATGAGTCCGGACCAACTCCAATCGGTGGCTGAAATTCCGCTGTAATAGGCAATTTCAGAAAAAGTACCATTCCCGTTATTGAGTTGTAAGGTATTTTGGATGTACTGTTGGTGGAAGTCTTTGCTCTGCTTCAGCTTAAAAACATTATAGCCTTCAAACTCCATCACCGA
Organism: Flavobacteriaceae bacterium UBA4166; assembly: GCA_002379985.1. Classification (GTDB taxonomy): domain Bacteria; phylum Bacteroidota; class Bacteroidia; order Flavobacteriales; family Flavobacteriaceae; genus DFVG01. The sequence continues at coordinate 49,735 of DFVG01000045.1, read as the reverse complement.
CTTCACCCGTTGGTCGCCATCTGGAAGCATGTCTGTAATAAATACATCGGCATTTCCATCATTGTTGATATCTGCCATGTCTACCCCCATGGCCGAAAGACACAAGTGTGACATCCAATTTTTAATGTCTTCCGTAAAAGTTCCGTCTTGATTATTGATGTAGAGGTAGTCTCGTTCGTAAAAGTCGTTAGAAACATAGATGTCGGGATAGAGATCATTATTCACATCGCTGATCATTACACCCAATCCGAAACCGATCAAACTTCCGTAGATGCCTGCTTCTTCACTTACTTCCGTAAAGGTATCGCCATCGTTGCGCAATAACATGTCACCCACTCCGCGAAAGATCTTTGGGATGTCCCAATTTTGTGCTCTTACATCCCGCTGATGAGCAAACCCTAAACTACTTACCGGAACATTGCTATTATTGAGAATATAGGCATCGAGATCGCCGTCTTTGTCATAATCGAAAAAAGTTGCATGTGTGCTAAAGCCTGTTTTGGCTAGGTTATAGTCATTGGCTTTTTCGGTAAAGGTAAGATCACCGTTGTTGATATAAAGGTCATTGTCGTGATTGTCTCCTTCCATATTTCCGGCATTGCTCACGTAGATGTCTAGGAGTCCGTCTTGATTGATATCAACCATGGTCACTCCGGTAGACCAAGGTTTGTTGCCCCCTACGCCTGCGGTTTCGGTGATGTCATCAAAGGTCATGTTCCCTTTGTTCAAGAACAATTTGTTCTGTTCCATATTAGCGGTCAGGTAGATATCTGCGAGCCCATCGTTATTTATATCACCTATAGCAACACCGCCACCGTTGTAAAAATTTCGGTATTTAAAAATGTTGAAATCCTTTTGATTGACCACGGTATTGGTGAAGTCCATACCACTTTCTTCCGCAGAAAGACGCGTAAATAATGTGGGTGTATTTGTTTTGGATACGGAGTTTTCTTCGGAAGTGTTACAAGCAAATACAGTGATTGCCGCAATAAAAATCCAAAGACATCGTGCAGCGCGATGCATGAACAAAGTTGTCATTAGTCAATTTTTTTTAAGAATAAAAGCTGGTCGTCGTTGCGAGTAACTACCAAATAGGTACTGCCCGCTATGGTTAGTTCTTGGATATGTCGTGCCGCTCCCGGGATATTGAAAGAGGTGTTTTTGGCTTCAGAGAAACGGCCGGAACCATCATTCAACATTAGCAACCCGTGCGAGGCATCTAATCTACTTAATTGTGTGCTGATTTCAAAATTATTTCCGACCAAAAGGAGGTCCAAAAACCCATCGTTGTTCATGTCTTCCACCCAAATATCATTTACGGATGAAATTTGTGCTTTAAAGGGGAGTATATGCTTTTTAAATTGCAGATTCCCTGTGTTTTCAAAGTAACATGTTGCTAGTTCATACACCTTTTTTTGGTATGCTTTTTCCCATAGTTCTTTCGGAAAGAGATCGTGCATGTTGGCCTTAGCAAAGTCCTTATAGCTTAAGAACTTCTTATTGATGATAGGTAACTGTTTGGCGAGTTCATCTTTGGAAGAAAAGGTGGTTTCTTGACCTTTATAGAAATGAGTGACCAGTGTTTCTACGTCATTGTTCCCATCAAAATCGTTTCGGTATAGGGTGATAGGTTCTGAAGGAGTGGCCGTAAGACGTGTGTTTAGGCCCCAATTCCCGGCGACAATATCAATATCCCCGTCGTTGTCAAAATCTTCTGCAACCACCGTATTCCACCATCCGTTGCTGTCTTGACAACCATTATTGGTTTGTAATTTCAGCTTCGTACCGTTATTCAGAAATACAGAAACGGGCATCCAATCTCCTACAGCGATCAAATCGGGGAAGCCGTTGTTGTCAAGGTCGGTCCAGACCATATCGGTCACATTCCCAAGGGTTTGCCACGCAGGAGCAAAGGAGGTAGTGATATCGGTAAAGGTTCCTTTTCCATCATTCTGAAAAAGATATTGTTTTGGGGTATGTCCAAATTGTTGTGGTGTTAAAGAGGCACTGATTGCAATATCCAGATCATTGTCGCCGTCAATGTCAATGGCTTTCACTGCCGAAGCATGCACAGATAGCTCTTTGAAATTTAGACTATCCTTAATGAAGATTCCTCGGTTGTTTCGGTAGAACCTAGGTTGGGTAGGATTGCCTTTCAGAAATTCATTTCCCCCCGAAACGACTAGTAAGTCTAAAAACCCATTGCCGGTAGCGTCAAAGAGAACATGAGCAATATCTTCAGCTATTAAATCTTCCGAAAAAAGCGATTTCTGTTGATTCGTAAAAGAGCTGTTTTGGTTCTGAACCCAAAGTTGTGACGCTTGGTTCTTCGCACCCGATATAAAAATATCGTCGCGTTGATCGTTATTGATGTCCCCTACTGAGATAGACGGACCTTCATTTGACATGGCAAATGGGATTAGCGGATCTCTATTGAAATCTAAGGTGGTGTTTTCTTCGTGTGTATATGGAATAATTGATGGAATTGCTTCCAGATAGCTTGGTGTGTTGATTTTTGATGTTTCGTAAAAATTGCCTGAGGCATTCGATGCGTTTACGATAATCTGTTGGTTTGTGGGAACAGTATGCATCGTTTCATAAGTGCCATTGGGCCATACAATTGTTAGGCTATCTGGTGTTTGACCTTTGGTCCACCCAAAATGTAGCTGTGGTGCCACTGCGGAGAGATACCCTTTTGTGGTAAACACTTCTTTTTGTTGCAATTGAGCGTTTGTATACAATAAAGCTTTCGCGCCTATTCCCAATGGATTTAACGAATCTCCTTCGAATGTAATATTTACATAATTTCGTTCGGGAAAACGAGTGGTGCTCTCATTTTTAAATAGAAAAGCTGAGCTATTTACATTGTTGACTATTAAATCGAGGTCTCCGTCATTATCCAGATCGGCATAGGCGGCGCCATTGCTATAGGAAGGGGTTGCCTCATGCCAGACATCTTTTGGGTTTTTAAACGTATTGTCGCTGTTATTCTGAAAAAAGTAGTTGGGAACATGCTTCGTTGGTATCTTGTCGATAAAGGCCATATCGGTTTTATCCATTCCTTCGTTTAGAGAACGTTGAATGTTCTCATTGGCGATGAAATTTATAAAGTCCATATCATTGGTAGCACCAAGAATTCCGTTGGTAATATAAATATCATTCCAACCATCATTGTCGAAGTCGGCAATCAACGGACTCCAAGACCATTCGGTTGCTGCAATGCCGCTCAGTTGTCCCGTTTCACTAAAGCTATTATTCCCATTATTGAATTGTAAGCTGTTTTGCATGTACTGATGTGCATAGCCATTTTTGATGTAGTTGGAATAGATCTGGTAATTAAACTCTGCACCGGCAGTTTTATAGGTGTCGAGTGATTCAGGAAGCATGTCCAGAGAGATAATGTCCGGGAAGCCATCGTTGTTGAGGTCTCCAATATCATTTCCCATAGAAAAATGCGTGGTATGTCCTATTTGATTGGGTTCTGAAGTGATCAGTTCTTTGAAGGTTTTGTCCCCTTGATTCAGATATAAATAATCATTTTCGAAGAAATCATTGCTGATGTATAGATCTGGGTATCCGTCGTTGTTGAGGTCACTTATCGAGATACCTAATCCATATCCAATCTTACTTTGAAAGATTCCGGATGCCTCCGAAACATCTATAAAAATACCGTCTTGATTTTCCAATAGCTTATCTCCCGAAGTAGCGTCTGGGATGTTTCGCACATTTCCTCTTCCGTAATTCTGATTGGGATTTGTGGCATGATTCAGAAGAAAACAATCGAGATCGCCATCAAGATCGTAGTCAAAAAACGCGGCTTGGGTGCTATATCCGCTAAAATCTAGTTGATATGATGCAGCATCTTCCTTAAAAGTAGGAATTCCCTGCGCATCATTTCCTTGGTTTACAAATAGCAGATTGTGAGAAGGGCCGTCGCTAAGTGCGGCCACTTTGCTAACATAAATATCTACGCGTCCATCGTTATTGATATCGGTAACAGTCACTCCGGTGGTCCATCCGGTGGCATTTGAAATGCCGGCAAGTAAGGTGATGTCTTTAAACTTGAAAGCACCTTGATTAAGGTATAATTTATCGTCTCCTTGATTAGCAGTAAAGTATAGATCTAGGAGTCCGTCTTGATTAAAATCTGCGGTTGCCACTCCTGCGCCATTGTAGTAATAGATATAGGTGAGTATGTTTAATTCGGGTGTGCTTTCGATTGTATTTTCAAAGTCAATTCCAGATGCCTCAGGGGCAATCTGTTTAAAAAGAGGGTTATTTGGTGTATTATTTTCTTCGGAATTGGTGCAACTATAACAAATCAAAAATACAAGGTACCCTGTCAATGGAAGCATGCCGTTAAGGATGTTATAAAGGGACCTCATTTGTTTAGCTGTAAATTCGAAAAGCCTTGCTATTCATAGATAAAGGTAGTGTAAAAAGAACAGGCCGCCTACAAGAGACGACCTGTTACTTACATATAATAAAGATGAATTAGTAACCAGGGTTCTGTACTAAGTTTGGATTAGTAAGGAGTGCTGTTTCCGGGATCGGATACAGGTTTTTGGTCTCATCACCAACCGCCGCCGGATCTTTAAATTGCCAATCTCTGGTGTACTGACCAAAACGAATCATATCGTTACGACGCCAGAACTCAACATATAATTCACGTCCGCGTTCTGCTAACATTTCAGCTTCACCAACGCTGCCAAGTGGAGTAGCGCCACGAATAACACGCAAGTCATTTACCATTCCGGTAGCATCACCACCCATACGCATCATTGCTTCCGCTTTCATTAAGTGAGCATCTGCATATCGGAAAATGATCTCGTGCGAGCGGAAGGAACCACCATCTGCCTCATTCGGGTGATATTTGATCACGCGAATACCGGTGTCTTCAGTATTTCCGGAAAGCCCAGGAAGATCTTTAGTAAACACTAAAGGCTGTCCTGCACGTGTGGTCAACTGACTTCCATCTGCATTGTATTGCTGCCCGATCAAGAATCCATACCCAATACCTAAATTGTCATCATTGGCAGTAGCAGCATCGGGTACAAAACCACGGCGCTCTTCTTGTCCGCTTCCAACAGTGTTCGAGTTAGGATCTCCTTCAAAACTGTCATAGAATTCGGCCAGTGTTGTAAATCCGTTCCATCCACCTCCTGTATTATCAGGAGAGTTTTGGTTATAGTGCATTCCATTCCAAATACGGTTTCCAACAGAAGTTGTCGCAAACCAGATCGTTTCAGAATCCACATCCGGTGTGAAAATATCGAAATATCCCGCCTGTAGAGCATATCCATCAGCTGCAATAGCGTCCACAGCATCAATAACCGCTTGATAATTAGGAGCACTACCGGTGTAGCGTTCACTATTCAAAATAGCTTTTGCCATAAGGAAGTTTGCGGTTGCTTTTGAAGCTCTGTTGGTATCAGCACTAGGTCCTACTGAAGGAAGATTTTCTACTGCAAATTGAAGATCTGCAATAATAAAGTCGTATGCTTCTTGCGCAGTAAATACTTCTGGCAATACATCGACACCATCACCTGGCTGTCTGAACGGTGCTATCCCCCAAAGATCTAGTACAAAATACATACTGAAGGCGCGTAAAAAACGAGCTTCCGCTTCTTGTTGTGGGGAGGGAGCACTAAGAGGGTCAATAATTTGAGAAGCTCTCAGTACATTCTGGTTCAAGTTATTCCATACACCCAAAATATATTGGTGTGTTGAGTTCCAGTTGTGCGCATGCAATGTTCTCCATACCCCATTGTCACCCCAGTCGGTACCTCGGGTAGGAACCAATTGTTCGTCAGTAGAAACTTCGTTAAGTGCAAAGAAGTTTGCTTGATCCCCGAGCTGGCCGTAGGTGTCATTGTAAAGGTTCGTTAACGATGCATCCACGTTTGCCACGCCTTCAAAAACAACGGTTCCTTCCGCAATGATGGAGTCTGACTCTTCAAGTTCTAGGTCAGTACAAGCCGCGCTGGCAAACAAGAGCATTAGACATGCTAAATATGTCTTGTGTACATTCATAAAATTCATGATTTTCTTCATAATCTTTTTTTTAAAATTGAGCATTAAGTCCTAATGTAATAGTCCTTGGTCTTGGAAAAGCAGTATAATCAATACCTGCGGTTGGTAGGTTGTTTAACAAATCACCACCGGCTGGGCTGACGCTAACTTCTGGGTCTGGCCCTGAGTAATCTGTGATTACAAAGAGGTTTTGACCTGTAAGGCTCAAGCGTAATGATTCAAGCAATGAATCTTCTTGTAGCGGCCAGTCGTAACCAATGGATGCATTTTGCAAACGTACAAAATCTCCTTTTTCTAAGAAACGTGTTGAAACATCTGCAGCAGCGGTGAAAGCCTCTCCGGTATTTAGCGTTTCTAGAGGTACGTTTCTAGAGTTCGCAAAAGAACCGGCAGTAAAGAATGCATTAGCCGTGTTGTTATAAATATAGTGTCCGAATTGACCTGCTAAGAATGCTGAAACGGTCCAACGCTTGTACGATGCCGAAGTTGAAAAACCTCCGGTAAAGTCAGGCAATGCACTTTTTCCAACAAACTGTTGACGGTCTTCTTGGATCGGTTGTCCATCGGCATCAAATCCTTCGAAAGGACGCAGATAGTAAGAGAAAAGCGGTTGTCCTTCTTCTAATTGCTGTGCGAAGGCACCTGTTAAACCTTGTCCTCGAATCGTACCTGCAGGATAAACACCTTCAAGTGATTTGATCTCATTCTTGTTGTAGGCTAAATTAAAGTTTGCGTTCCACGTGAAGTCTTCGGAATCTACGATATCGTAACCCAACGCCACCTCAAAACCGGTGTTAACAACCTCAGAGTTTGGTAAGTTTCTGAATATAAATTGCTGCACCGCAGGTTGAGGAGAAATAATCTGGAATAATAGATCTTTGGTGTTCTTGTAGTAATAGTCTAAGCTACCGTAGAATCTATCGTTTCCGAATCCAAAATCAAGTCCCGCAGCGTACTGTATGGTTTCTTCCCATTTCAAATCAGGATTTGGGAACGATACGTCTACAATTCCAGGGATGTTGATGTCTCCTCCATCAGAGATCACATCACCTCCAGCAAATCGTTGACGTTGCGTTTGGTTACCATATCCAAGTCCTTCTTGGTTACCGGTAATACCTACCCCAGCTCTTAACTTAAGGGTAGAAACATTGTCTCCAATGAAATCCTCGTTATGGATCTTCCATGCTACGGCTCCTGAAGGGAAGTATCCGTACTGATTGTTCTCACCAAAACGAGACGAACCATCCGCACGAATGGTGGCGGTAAACAAGTACTTGTCGTTGATGCTGTAGTTCAGACGAGCAAAGTACGATTGAAGCTCATCTGTGTTATCAAAGGTGTCAACAAATAATGTTCTCACGCCTCTGAAGGAGCTAATGTTAAGATCCTGTTCTGACACTGGATCTGGGAACAGACGATTGATAAAAACTCCTCCTAAATTAGGAGCATAACCAAACTGTTGGAAATCCCCAACAATTTTACTTTCAAGATCGTTTGCAGATCGCAATAGGTCTTCTCCCATCTCAGGCAAGCTGGTTGTATAGAATCCAAAACCGTTGATGTTTCTTCCGGAACGTTGGAAATCCTGGAAGGAGTATCCCACAATCGCGTCAAGATTCGAATCTCCGAAATCCTGATTGTAATTTAAGGTCGCTTCCAAAAGTTTGTTTTCGGTATCTAATTGATTGATCGCACCGTTACCATTTCCGAAGGTACCCTGATCCACGTTATTCGCTTTCGCGGAAGCCAAGGCTTGACGTGTTGATTCTGAATAATCATATCCAAGATTAATCTTCGCAGTTAACGACTCTACGATATCATATTCCGCAGAGAAATTTACTAAATAACGATTGGTCTTTGATTCGTTATTGGTAAACTCGATTAAGTTTGCAGGGTTGGTCAATCCACCAAAGGTAAAGTTTGGATCGATAGGCCAAGTAGGATTCGCACTAAGTGCAGAACCTAGTAAGTCTCCTCTAAAACCTGCACTACCACTTAAAGGCGGCGTTTCATCGTTTACACGAGAAAGGGTTCCTTGAAGACTTAAACGAAGTTTGTTATCGAAAAATCTGTGATTGGCATTCAAACGTCCTGCAATTCTTTCTAAAGAAGAGTTTTGTACCACCCCAAATTGTTTTCCATATCCAAAAGAGGCGCGAACGTTACCATCTCCATAATTGTTGGAGTATGAAATATCATTATTTGTTGAAGTGGCAGTTCTATACACATAATCTTGCCAGTCGGTGCTATTCCCAAAGTCTTGAGCATCAACATCTAGTCCAAAACGAGCGCGTTGTGCTAAAAATTGACTAGCGTTCATTAGGTCATAACTCTTACGAACTTTGGCAACACTTAGGCTTGAATTTAAGGTCCAGTTTCCACCTTGAGAACCACGCCCTGATTTAGTGGTGATGATCACTACCCCATTTGCTCCACGAGAACCATAAATAGCTGTTGCAGAAGCATCCTTCAAAATACTGATGCTCTCAATGTCATTAGGATTCAAGAAGTTTAATGGGTTTTTTGCTGCGGAAGAACCAAAACCAACATCTTGTCCTTCTGCGGAAGTATTACCTCCTGAAAGCGGTACACCATCTACCACGAAAAGCGGATTGTTGCTAGATCGAACAGAGTTCGTACCTCGAATTCTGAAGTCAATACCGGCTCCTGGTTCACCACTGGATTGTGAGATTTGTACCCCGGCAGTTTTTCCTTGAATTAATTGTTCGGGCGACGATATAACCCCTTGGTTAAATTCTTCGGAAGTAACCGCAGTTACAGATCCGGTCGCATCTCTAACCGTAGTCGTACCATATCCGATGACCACGACTTCGTTCAAAGCTTCCACATCTTCAGAGAGGGTTACGTTAATAGTAGCGCGACCATCAGCAGCTACTTCTTGCGTAGCGTAACCAACATAGCTAAAAACGAGGGTGGCATCTGAAGCCACATTATTTAAGGTGTAATTTCCGTCAAAATCTGTTTGAGCCCCATTGGCAGTCCCCTTAACGATAACATTCACTCCCGGTATCGGCCCGGTAGCATCTGTTACAGTACCGCTAACAGTTGTTTGCGCGTAGGTAGCACCTCCCAAAAGTAAAAGTATGGGAAGCAACAGAAGTTTAGTTAATAATTTGTTTCTCATTTGGTTCCTGGTTTAAAGTTAATTTAATCGTTACTTAAAATTTACTTCCTATCACCATTCTTAAAAGGATGTAAAACATCCAACTTGTAGTTGTAGGAAGATACAAAATATTTATAGTTTATTGTATTTAAATCGTTATGAATTAAGTATTTGAGAGTTACAAAGTGGTTGAGGTCGTGAACGGTATTTTCAGATGACTTAAAAAAATCAATCCTCTTCAACGGATGGCTAATTCCCAGACCTTTTCCCAAATAACAATCTGTGATGTTCAAGCAACCATTCATAGTTATTTCTAATGCTTGCGAAGAGGATTGATTTGAATTCATTTCCATGATGTTCGACCCTATCAAATTGTCTATATGTAAGGACAGTGAAATATCACCGTTGCTTAACACTGTAGTAGGAGCTAACTCAAATCCCAATACAGGAGTTAGTGATACTAAATAGAAGATGCCGGCAACCAATAATTGGTGTCGAACACGAACATTCATTTGTTGAATCTTAAACACTTAATTAACTGTAAAACTTAATTTGTTAAAATTTTAACAACATTTTAGTAACTACGAATTTCAAATTTTTTTTTCAATTTTATAATAAATACAGGCTAAAAACGCGATTTTAACAGCCGAAAACGTTTTCGATTGAGGTATTGACAAATACAACCTTAAAGTATCTATTTAAACCACCTTTGATATAAATAAGCGTTCTGTTTTTTCGTTCATTTGTTAACATAATATTATATTTGAGTGGAGCGAATAAAAAGACTTTTCCAGAACCTGAGGAAAAGGACCATTTTATATAAAAGTTCTCCTTAAAAATATTGCTCGTCAATGAAAGAAGTTACCTTAAAGCAGATCGCCGAAAATTTAGGAATTTCCATTACCACCGTTTCAAAGGCACTCAAAGATTATCCAGATGTGAGTGCCAAGACCAAAGCTCGGGTGAAGGAAGAGGCTGCGAATTTAAATTATAAGCCTAATGTATTTGCTGTTAATTTGCGAACTAAAGAATCCAAGACACTGGGGCTGATCATTCCTGAAGTAGTACATCATTTTTTCTCCAGCGTGATCAATGGAATCATCGAGCAAGCAGAAAAAAAGGGATATTTAGTTATTATTTTACAATCAAACGAGAACTTCGAATTAGAAAAGAAACAGGTCGATCTGCTTATTAGTAAGCGGGTGGATGGTATCATGATCTCCTTAGCTAGTACCACTGCAGAGATATCGCACATCAATCGGATTAAAGAATTGGAAATTCCGTTGGTGATGTTCGATAAAATATCCAAGCTAGTGGATTGTTCAAAGATTATTATTAACGATCGAGAGGCTGCTTACAAGGCTACCAAGCATCTTATTGACAGGGGTTGTAAGCGTATCGCTCACTTTCGGGGTCCATTATTGCCGCAAAACTCTATCGATCGATTCTTAGGCTACAAGAAAGCATTGGAGGATCATGGTATCACCTATGATTCTTCTTTAATATATATATGTGAACGGGTAAACTATGAAGATGGTCGAAAAGCAGCGCAGCAATTGTTGGAAGATCATGATGATGTAGATGGAATCTTTACCAATACCGATCTCATTGCTGTAGGAACGATTGCTGTGTTCAATGAGCGCGGTATCAAAGTTCCAGAAGAAGTGTCTATTATGGGCTTTAGTAATTGGTTTGTTTCTCAAGCCATCACGCCTTCGTTAAGTACTGTAGATCAGCCCGGTTATGAAATGGGAAAACAAACCTTTAAAATGCTTCGAAAGGAGATCAAGGCTAAAAAGAAAAAGAGTGCGTTTACCCCTAAAACTGTAACGCTGCCCACACATGTCATTCAGCGAAACTCTACTTAATCTTTCATTAATTAAAATACATTAAAACTCATTCTAATAGGAGCATCATGGGATTCTCTATCTTTCCTGAAATGCTATGTGCTACACAATATATCTCATTACTCTGACGGGTCTTGCAATACCAATTCCCCTTCAAATCGTATGAAAAATTGTAGGTTAAGCGAACATCGTTGAAATTGAAATGTAAAAACAATCGGTCGCAATACGACGGTGTGATTTCAAAATCCCAGACATTACATCGGTTCAAGTGAGAGATTATATTATCCTTGAATCGAATTCGACCCCAAAGATCGAGGGGTTGGAAATCCTCGATTACTAGAGCCCTGAACCGCGGATCGCTATCTTTGGCTAGTTGATACAACTCCCAATAGCAATCTTTCCGAAGGTCAATCGGGGTTTCTCTATTCAGAATAAATCTGTGTTTCATAAGGAGAATGATGTGTAGAAGATATCATATAATACTTCAAAAAAACAAGCTGTTATTTATTCAAAGCTACATGATTATTCTGTGCCCAATACGCTTTACTTTCAAAAATGACCAAGAATAAACTTTTCGCCATCTATCCAATAAAAAAATCCATCACCTAGGCGAATGGGCTTCATGTTCATTGGTACCTCCAGGATTCATTTTCAGGAGAAAAATGTTCCTTTGGTTGCGAAAGTCAAAATATAAAATCCACGGCCTTCGGCCCTATATTTTTAATTTACAATCGCTCTTAAAAGCAAGCTTTCAACACTTTTGAAAATTAAAAAACCCACTCAATTTGAGTGGGTTTCATGTTCATTGTGGTACCTCCAGGAATCGAACCAGGGACACACGGATTTTCAGTCCGTTGCTCTACCAACTGAGCTAAGGTACCCTAATGGGACGGCAAATATAATTGTATTTTACCGTTTGCAAAACATAAATTTAAAAAAATCATTACTCTTTATGGAAATTTAGGTGGGAAGGTTCGTTCTGTCTGATCGCATGTTGTATTTTTATCCCTTGATTTTATCTGATGAATCTAATTATAGACGTAGGAAATTCTTCCGTTAAGTGGGCTGTTTTTTCGGAACAAAATATGTTGAAGCGCGCTGGTAGTACTTCGGAAGAACTTATCTCTACCTTCAACAGCTTGTTAGAGGAGTACCCAAAAATTTCTCATGCGATCCTTTCGGTGGTCGGTTCTTTTTCCGAAGCAACCATTCAGTACATTCAAGAACGACTTTCCTTACTCGTTCTAGATCAACACACCAAAGTTCCCTTTCTCAACGCCTACAAAACACCGGAAACCCTTGGTGTAGACCGACTCGCCTTAGTGAGTGCGGCGGCAACTCATTATCCTGAAAAAAATGTGCTTGTAATTGATGCCGGTAGCTGTATCACCTATGATTTGCTGACAGATCAGAACAAATACATGGGTGGGGCCATTTCACCGGGACTTCAAATGCGATATCGTGCCTTGCATACGTTTACTGCAAAATTACCGTTATTGGAGTCAAAGCATCCGGACGCCATTGTTGGAGATACTACAGAAAATGCGATGCATGTTGGAGTAGCAATGGCAATTAGTAAAGAAATAGATGGTTTTATTAATGATTTCAAAGAAAAATATCCTGATTTAACAGTTATTTTAACAGGAGGAGATGCTCATTTTTTGCGAGATAGCTTAAAAAATGACATCTTTGCCAACTCTAATTTCTTGTTGGAGGGATTACACTTCATTTTAGAACATAATAAAGATTGATGTTGAAACGATTTTTTGTAGCGTTAATAGTATTAATTTCGGGCATCACGTTTGCGCAAGAAGGGACTTCCTCTCCCTATTCATTCTACGGTATTGGCGAGTTGAAATTTAAGGGGACGGTAGAAAACCGTAGTATGGGAGGTATCAGTGTGTTTACTGATAGTATCCACCTGAACATTCAAAACCCGGCATCGGTGGCACGACTAGGATTGGTGAATTATACCGTGGGAGGTAGTCATCGTGTTACAAGACTTAAAAACACTTCAGAGTCGGAACAATCTACCGCAACCTCTTTAGGATATATCGCTATTGGAGTTCCTATGGGGAAATTTGGGGCAAGTTTTGGGCTTATTCCCTTTACCTCGGTAGGCTATGATGTGCAATTAGACGATGCCAATGGTACGGAGATCTATCAAGGTACCGGCGGACTCAACAAAGCATTTCTTACATTAGCGTACCAAATTACGCCTGAGTTAAGCGCAGGTGTGGATGCCAACTATAACTTCGGAAATATTGAAAACACTGCAGTGGCTTTCTTGGACGATGTGCAATTCGGATCACGAGAGTTTAATAAATCAGATCTTCTTGGCTTCAGTTTTAACTTTGGTCTGGCCTACCACCGTATGATCACCGAGGAATTGGAATTAATGGCCTCGGCTACTTATACTCCTGAAACTAATTTCAAAAGTAATAACGTAAGAGAACGAGCTACCGTTGTGATGTCCCCCGGAAGTAACGAATTGATTGCCATTGATTCGGAAATGGAGGAAGTTCCAAACACAGATTTTACCTTTCCCTCACAATATACTCTGGGTGTAGGGGTAGGAAAACCGAAGAAATGGTTTGTAGGAGCCGAATATACCGATCAGAAGACCAGTAATTTTAATAATCGTACTTTTGAAATTACCAATGTGACATTTACAGATGCTACCAAGGTGCGACTGGGAGGATTTTATATCCCCGATTATAAGTCGTTTACCAGTTATTTCAAACGGATGGTGTACCGAGCTGGATTTCGGTTTGAAGAAACTGGGATAAGCGTTGATGGAACTAAGATTAATGAGTTTGGCATATCTTTTGGAGTAGGATTACCTGTAGGAAGATTATTCTCAAATGTGAATGTAGGATTTGAGTTCGGAAGAAGAGGAACCACCGATTTTAATCTAATTCAAGAGAATTTCTTTAATACCTATATAAGTCTGTCGCTAAATGACAGGTGGTTCCAAAAAAGATATTATGATTAACACAATAAATACCAACACCATGAAAAAGAGAGTTTTTATTCTGGCAGCAATTATGTTGCTAGGTTTGGGGGGTAAAGCGGTAGCGCAAATGGACGACTGCGCAGTAACATTATCCCTGTTTGCAGAACCAGCGAAAACAAAAAATTACAATGCGGCCTTGCCTCATTACGAAAAACTAATCAAGGAATGTCCAAAATATCACATTTCCATTTATCAATATGGAGAAAAGATGTTCAAGCATTTTATTGATGAAGGAGATAACTCAAAGATCCCTGCGTATGTGCAGAACTTTGAAATGCGATTAGAGAACTATCCTGCAAAAACTAAAGAAGGAGAAGTACTTTCTAAGATCGCGCAATTAAAATATGATAACAACCTAGGCTCAAAAATGGAACAGTTTAAAGCCTTCGATAAGGCGTACAAGACCGATCCCGATAATTTTACGAGCCCGAAAAGTATCTATACGTACTTCTCACTAGCCGTTGATTTATACGATGCAGGAGAGAAGGAAATTCAAGAGGTCTTTGATATGTATGACGAGGTGACCGAAAAGATCGAAGATGAAGAAGGTCAGTTGGCAGAAAAATTAACCCAACTTATTGACAAACAAGAGAACGGTACCGATCTTTCAGCTAAAGAAAAGCGTCTTGTAAATGCCTATGAAACCAATCTTGGCGCCTATAGTAAGGTAAAAAGCAGTGTTAATGGGAAGTTAGGGATCCTAGCAGATTGTGAGAACTTGATTCCATTGTACGAGAAATTGTTCGAAGAGAAAAAGAGCGATGTAAATTGGTTGAAAAGTGCAGCCGGCCGTTTGAACGCAAAAGACTGTGAAACTCCGATGTTCTACCAAATGGTGCAACAACTACATTCATTAGAGCCTTCTGCATCCTCTGCCTTTTATTTAGGTCGCTTAGCGGAAAGAGATGGTAAGGCCGGAGAAGCATTAGATTATTACAACCAAGCCGTAGAGTTGGAAAGCGATCCAAACCAAAAAGTGCGTTACTACCGAAGCATTGCTGAAAACTTTAGAGATAAAGGTCAGTATGGAAAGGCAAGAACTTACTATCGCAAATTGTTGGAGATCAAACCAAATGATGGAAACTCTTATTTGAAGATCGCTAATATGTATGCGAAAAGTGCAAACAACTGTGGTAGCGGTGTGTTTGAAAAAAGAGCGATGTATTGGTTAGCAGCGCAAATGGCAGATAAAGCAGCGCGTGTAGATCCTTCCATTGCAGGTACAGCAAACCAAACGGCAAGTAGCTATCGCGGACTCGCACCAAGCAAGAGCGATATCTTTAGCGCCGGAATGGCCGGAAAAACAGTGAGCT
This sequence comes from Flavobacteriaceae bacterium UBA4166, assembly GCA_002379985.1. Lineage (GTDB taxonomy): Bacteria > Bacteroidota > Bacteroidia > Flavobacteriales > Flavobacteriaceae > DFVG01. Next base: position 34,402 of record DFVG01000045.1, on the reverse strand, counting down.
TTAGCTGTTGGGTTGGCGGAAGCGTACGCGTACCGAACCTATAAGAATGAACACTCTCAATAATACGTGGCAAAGCGTGGTGGCAATTTTTATTGCCATCACGTTTTTTGCTTGTGAGGGAAATTATCAGAACATTCAAAAGTTGTCTGAAAAAGACAATCTTCCTGTCAATATTGTGAAAGAAGTGAATCTAAAATACACAGATTCGGGTAAATTGATCACCAATCTCATGGCACCGGTATTAGAGGATTATTCTAATTTCGACTTCCCCTATCAAGAATTTCCCGAAGGCGTGGAAGTGCTCTTCTGGAATGAACAAGGGGACAAGAGTACCGTGACCTCCAAATATGCCATTCGTTTTGAAGAATCAGCTATCGTAGACCTGCGGGATAGTGTTGTGCTTACCACCAGTGATGGAAATGTGCTTCGGGCACAGCAACTCTACTGGGATCAGGCAAAACAGTGGCTATTTACCAATGAGCCGTATCGAATCACCTTTAAAGATGGGTCGTACAACGATGGCGCCCGTTTTGATTCCAGTGAAGATTTTAGTATTTTCTTGTCTCGTGATAATCAAGGAATTCAAATCGTTGAGAATACTTCAGCAACACCAAATACACCAGAAAATGGGGAATAAAATTTACCGAATCTTTGAATATGCCTACTTGGCCATGGCGGCCTTTTCTATCTATCTCGTTGTTAGTAATTGGGAAACCGATCGCAATCGTGCGTACATGTTCGCCTTCTTTGCCGTGGTCGCCATTTTTATGTTTTTCTTCAAACGTCGCTTCCGAAGAAATCTGGAAAAGCGAAACCAAGAATAAGGCGTTTTCCTTTAAAAATACTACCTTAGAGTTTCATTAGATTGATGTGACCTACTAGCTTGGATCCAACCATTATCATCATTATTAGTTCGCTGCTCCTCTCCGCCTTTTTTTCAGGAATGGAGATCGCTTACGTTTCCAGCAATAAAATTCATATAGAGATTGAAAAGAAGCAATCAGGCTTTCTCGCCAATGTGCTTCGAAAAATTACGCGCCGTCCTTCAAAGTTTATCGCTACCATGTTGGTAGGGAATAACATCGCTTTGGTCGTATACGGTCTTTTTATGGGCGAGCTGTTGGTCCGCTATCTCGCCTTACAAGGGTTTACCGAAATTTTAGTGCATACGCTCATTTCGACCGGTGTGATCTTAATCACTGCTGAATTTCTGCCGAAGGTATTTTTTCAGATCTATGCGAACAGCTTGTTTAAGGTCTTTGCCGTACCGGCCTATCTTTTCTACGTGCTCTTTTCTATTGTTTCTGAATTTGTTATTTGGATCTCAGATCGGGTGTTAAAAGTGTTTTTTAAGACCGAAGGAGATACGGTGCAATTGAGTTTCAGTAAACTGGAATTAGGAAACTATATCAATGAACAAATTGAAACTTCCGATATTCAGGAAGAATTGGATAGTGAGATTCAAATCTTTCAGAATGCGTTAGACTTTTCCGAAATTAAATCAAGGGAGGTCATGATCCCAAGAACGGAAGTCGTTGCGGTCGATATAGCGACAACGCCAAAAGAACTTATCAAGCTTTTCGTGGAAACCGGCTTGTCAAAAATCTTGGTGTATGAAGATAATATTGATACCATTTTAGGCTATGTTCACTCCTTTGAGTTGTTCAAGAAACCGGCAAACCTCAAAAAAATCCTGATGCCTGTGGTGTTTGTTCCGGAAACCATGTTGGCAAAAGATGTGATGAATATTTTATCCCGCAAGCGGAAGAGCATGGCTGTGGTGGTGGATGAGTACGGTGGAACGTCCGGAATCATGACCGTGGAAGATATCATTGAAGAGTTGTTTGGTGAAATTGAAGACGAACACGATCAAGTAGCGCTTACCGAAGTAGCCTTAAATGACCATCAATTTCAGTTTTCTGCTCGTCTGGAAGTAGATTACCTGAACGAAACCTACAAACTCGAACTGCCTGAAAGCGAAAATTATGAGACCTTGGGAGGTCTTATTGTCAATGAAACCGAAGGAATCCCTGAGCAGGGAGAAACCGTACTGCTGGCTCCCTTTCAGTTTAAGATCTTAGAAGTTTCTAATACAAAAATTGAGTTGGTGGAACTTCGCGTGCTTACCGAAGATTGATTCCCACTTCAACGCCTATTTTTTATTACAACTTTTTTTTATTACTGCTTTGAAAATAGTATTTTCGCCCCCTATTAAATTGAATGACAGATGGCAGTTTTAAACAAAATTAGACAACGTTCCGTTTTTCTTATCATCATTATTGCATTAGCACTTTTCTCTTTCGTACTAGCTGATGTGATTAGAAACGGAGGGTTTTCAAGTAATAAGTCGCAAACAACAGTGGCTACGGTGAACGGCGAAGACATTCCGCGTCAGCAGTTCATGGAGCAAGTTGAAGCGTACCAACGCTCGTTGGGACCTAATGCAAACCCAAACCAAGCAATGAATACGATTTGGGAGCGCGAATTGCGAAAAGTATTATTAAAAGAACAGTATGAAAATCTAGGGCTTAGCGTAGGGCAAGAACAATTAGATGATACCTATCGAACTACCTTGGGCAGCAATCCAACCTTTTTGGATGAAACCGGGCAGTTTAGCTTCGCGAAAGTGGTAGAATACGAACAAAGTATTCAGAACAATCCACAATTGCAATCAAACTGGGAAAACTTCAAAACAAACACCAGAGCAAGCATCTTAGAAAGTTCTTATATGAATCTCGTTAGAAGCGGTATCGTGGCAACTCAAGCGGATGGTGAGAAGCAATACCGTTTTGAGAACGATAAGATCAATATCGAGTATGTGCAGATTCCTTATACGAAGATTGCAGATGAAGACGTAACGATTTCCGACAAAGAAATTGAAAACTACATCAAAGAACACCCCGCTGCTTATGAAGTAGAGCCAATGGTTGATATTGAGTATGTGGCGTTTTTCGAAGATCCTTCCGAAGATGACATCAACGTAGCTCGTGAGAACGTTCGTTCATTGATTGATGCTCGTGTGGAGTACGGAGATACTATTCCGGGGTTTGCGAATACGAACGACGTAGAAGCTTTTGTCAATGAAAATTCTGATGGAACCTATGTAGATCGATGGTTCTTCAAAAAAGATATTCCTGAGAATATTCGTGATAGTATTTTCGACAAACCGGTGGGATACGTTTATGGGCCTTACAAAGTAGATTATACCTACAATTTGTCCAGAGTAATGGATGCGGCTCAAAAATATGACTCCGTTAATTCAAAGCATATTCTTATTCGTTATCAAGGAAGCATGCGTGCGCCTTCAGATGTAACGCGTAGTAAGGAAGCTGCAGAGCAGTTGGCAGACAGCCTGTTGGCTGAAATCAAAAAAGCACCTTCTAAATTTGAAGACCTGGCAGCTGATTTCTCAGACGATGGTTCTAATAAAGATAATGGCGGAGAATTAGGATATTACGGTCCCGGGGCCATGGTTCCTGCTTACGACGATTTTATTTTTGATAATAAGGTGGGTGATGTTGGCTTGGTAGAAACTGATTTTGGGTATCACGTAGTTAAAATTGAAGATCAAAAGAATCTTCAGCGCGTTATTAAAGTAGCTTCTGTTAGTAAAGATATAGAGCCTTCCGAAGAAACCATCAATGAAGTATTCAGCAAAGCTACTTCCTTGGAGGTGGCGGCGCAAGAAGGTGATTTTGCTGAAGCGGCAGCAGCGCAAGAGCTAGAAGTTCGTCCTGTAAACCGTATCGGTAAAATGGATAGTAATATTCCGGGTGTTGGAAACAATCGTACGATTATCAATTGGGCGTTCGAGGAAGCGACCAGTGTGGGTGATGTAAAACGTTTTAATGTTCTTGATGGGTATGTGATCGCTCGTTTAACGAGAAGAAATGCAGAGAAAGGATTGATGAGTGTTGCTGAGGCTTCTGCAACGGTGACGCCGATCTTACGAAAGAAGAAGAAAGCGGAAATGATCCGTAATGAAATTAGCGGGACAACCCTACAAGAAATTGCGTCCAGTCAAGGAGTAACGGTAAAGAATGCAACGGCAATTACGATGGCTGCGCCTACCATTGCCGGTGCCGGAACCGAACCTAAAGTGGTTGGTGCTGCCTTTGGTACAGAAGCAGGACAAACCACCGAATTGATCGATGGAAACACAGGTGTTTACAAAGTGCGTGTGCTAGCCGTAAACAAAGCTCCAGACCTTGAAAGTTATCAATCTTTTGCGGAGCAGGCGAAAGCAAAAGTAACTCCGCAGATCAGCAATAAAGTTTATCAGGCACTGAAGAAAAAAGCAGATATCGAAGATAATCGAGCTACTTTCTATTAAACAGCCTCGTTATAGCATATGAAAAACGCCCTGATTTTAGGGCGTTTTTTTATAGATCATTTCTGAAAAAGGAATAACGGTATCATAGCCTTTTAATTGAAAATAATTTTGTGGAGGATCCACACTGGCAACGAACACGAAATCTCCTCCCCATGCCCCAAGACTTTTCACGGTTCCTGAGAAGTCAGAAAAAAGCCGAGATTGCACGGGTGCTTCGTTCAATACTTGCCCCATGATGGCTTCATGCTCTTGTAACAATGCTGCAAACACAGCGAACTTCGTACAGCGTGTAAGTTCGTTCGTCAGTTGAGAGATCTTCTTGATAGTCTCTTCGGAAGAAGGCTGCTTTCTATATTTTTCGATAGCATTTCTGCTATTTTGTTTCTTATTTAAATGTACAAAATATAGGTGTTCCGTAAAATCCCATGGAAGGGGAGACTTCTGTACCTTTGGTTTTTGGTTCTCTACGGAATAGGTTATTGGCCCTTTTGCAGCGGCAGCGGCAATATCATAGCCACTTCCTCCAAAACCTTTCCAAAGTAGGGTATATGGGTTTATTTCGGCCCATTGCGCTAAGTTGTTGATCAAGGTTGAAGACGATCCCAAACCCCACGTTTGTGGAAACCCTAATGCGGTCGTAACCATGGCTCCTTCTTGTTGTAAAAACGAAGGATTTAACGCTTGAGCGATCCTCAACAGTCTTACAAGTTGTGTCGCAATAGTGGTATGTTCAGGAGATTTTTTCTTGAATGTGAAGGACGGAAGCTGAAAAGTTTCTTCAAACCAAATACTTCCATCAGAGCGCAGGCTTTTCCAATGAAGAATAGATTCTTTGGTGGGAACTACCTCAAGTGTTTGACCGTATCGTGTGGGTATGGCTAGGGCTTTGGCACCATCCAACACTGCGTATTCCCCGGAAAGCAACAGCTTCCCATTGCTACGATACGTCATTGCTTTCATGAGGACGCCTTTTTTCGGAGTGATTTCACGTACGATGTAACCGCGCTATGCGAGATCACTTTGTCATCAAAATATGTGATCGTTTCTTTCTTTTCATCGGGGCTTGCTTCTAGCTGTGATAAGATGTTCATCAAATGCATTTTCATGTGCCCCTTTTGAATTCCGGTGGTTACCAAGGATTTTACGGCTGCAAAGTTTTGGGCGAGTCCGGCTACCGCTACGATTTGCATCAGCGTTTCTGCATCGGGTTGTTGCAGAATCTGCATAGATAGATTCGCTAGAGGATGTAGTGATGTGAGTCCGCCTACTGTTCCCAACGCAAGGGGAATTTCCATCCAAAAATGAAACTGATCGTTCTCAATACGGGCATGGGTCAAGCTTTGATACTTACCATCACAAGAAGCATAGGCATGCACTCCGGCTTCCACTGCTCTAAAATCGTTTCCGGTGGCGAGCACTACGGCGTCAATCCCGTTCATGATTCCTTTGTTATGGGTAACGGCTCTTCGCGGATCTGCATGCGCAATGGCGATGGCACGCACAAATTTTTCCGCAAAGATTTGCCCATCCATATCCCCAAATGTCAGTGATTCGAGAGGACAAGATACTGAGGCTTTTACGCGGCATTCCGGAACGAAATTCGACAAAATGCTCATTACCACTTCTGGAAAACTGTCATTAGAAATAAAAGGGGCGTAGGTAGCTGCTTTGGCTTCAAATGTGGTGGCTACTTGTTCTAAGCAACTATTGATGAAATTAGCGCCCATAGCGTCTTTCGTTTCAAACCGAAGATGTAATTGATAGTACCCTTCGAGTGCTTCGGTTTTATCAATACAGCTGATGTCAATGAGTCCGCCACCTCGTGATTTCATGTTCTTTTCCAACGCAGCGATGCTGGCGATAAGTTCCGACTTGATCTCAGCAAAAAATGAGGTGAGTACCGATTTTTTTCCGAAGTAATTAAAATGAACCTGTCCGTTCTTTTCAGTTCCTAGAACTTCAGCCTTAAAACCGCCTCGGTCTAACCAAAACTTAGCAGCATTACTAGCCGCAGCGATAACAGAGCTTTCCTCAATTGCCATGGGAAGCGCATAGAGGGTACCATTAATGTTGAAATTAGGCGCAACAGCATATGGTAAATAGTAATTGGTAAGCGCGTTCTCGATAAAATCGTCATGACGTTGCTGCCGTTTTAGATCAGGGTGGCGGTAGGTGTCAAATAACGATTTGGCTTCCGGAAACTCACTTAGGTACTGTGTGACGAGCCATGCTGTTTTTTCTTGTTGGCTTTTTTTAGAAAATCCCGAGATTCGGCGTTGCGACATGATATTCATTTTGAAACACAAAGATAGTATTAAATCATAAGTTGTACGGGGAGGATGCGGGCTGCTATTCGGGGCATTTAACAAAATTATCCTGTGTAAATTCAGCAATTTTTAGTAACATTGACCTAACAAAATTTTAACAGTTTGACAGGTTCTACATATAAATGGGTGTGCCTCTTTTTTTTGTGTCTTAGCACAACCCTTACTGCGCAGCAAAAACAAATTACGTTAGAAGAAATTTGGGGAGGTGCTTTTAGTACCGAATCCCTACGGTCTATTCGATCATTAGACAATGGAAAAGAATATTCTGTTCTTAGTTACGACCGAGATGCAAATGGTTTTGTGGTAGATGTGTATAATTATGAAAGTGGGGAGAAAGTTCGAACCTTGATCAATAGTTCAGACCTTGCCAGTGTAGCGCGTATTTTAAATTATGAGTTCAGTGAAGACGAAACCAAAATGCTCATCGCCACAGAACTTACCCCGATTTATCGCCGCTCTGCCTTAGGTAAATATTATGTAGTCGATCTAAAAACGAACGACGTAGTCTTGGTTTCTAATCACACGATCCAAGAGCCTACCTTCAGTCCGGATGGTAGTAAAGTGGCTTTTGGTCATAATAATGATCTCTTCATTAAAGATCTAAGTACAGAGAATACCTATCGTATCACCGAAGATGGAGAAAAGAATCGCATCATCAATGGGATTACGGATTGGGTCTATGAAGAAGAGTTTGCCTTTGTACGCGCTTTCGACTGGAACGCAGACGGTACTCGAATTGCGTATCTAAAATTTGACGAAACCAATGTTCCTGAATTCTCTATGGACGTCTACGGAACAGATCTCTACCAACATCAAGATGTCTTTAAATACCCAAAAGCGGGTGAGGAGAATGCTTCCGTAAGCTTACATCTTTATAACGTAACCACAAAAACAACACAGGACGTTACTCTTGATGCCTTTCAGAGTTATTACGTGCCACGGTTGAAATGGACAAAAGATGCTGATATTCTTAGCGTACAAACCACAAATCGACATCAAAATGTACTGGATCTGGTTTTTGTGAATGCAACCGATCTCTCAAGTAAGTTGATTCTTCAGGAAGTAGATGATGCCTATGTTGACGTAACCAATAACCTTACTTTTTTAAATAACAACAGCTTTTTTTGGACGAGTGAAAAAGACGGATGGAATCATATTTACCTGTACAATAAGAATGGAAAGTTGATAAACCAAGTCACAGAAGGCCCTTGGGAAGTAACGCAATTTTATGGCTTTGATACGAAAACTGGTCGCATATATTATCAAAGTTCTGAGAGTGGTTCTATACAACGAGATGTATACAGCATAACACGCTCAGGAAAGAATAAAGTACAATTAACGGAACGAGCTGGAATCCACAATGCGTCTTTTAGTGCAGATTACACCTATTTCATCGATAGTTTTTCCAGTGCAGAAACTCCTTTTGTGTTCTCTTTGCACGAAGCACTTTCAGGAAAGTTGGTTCGTGAGATTAAAAATAACGACGAGTTAAAACAAAAACTATCGGAATACAACCTTTCACCAAAAGAATTCAGTACGATCACTGTGAATGGGGAAACCTTGAATATGTACACGATAAAACCGTTAGATTTTGATCCGTCAAAACAATATCCACTGTTTATGTATCAATATTCCGGTCCGGGTTCCCAACAAGTAACCAATCGTTGGAACGGAGCTAACGACTATTGGCATCAAATGTTGGTACAAGAAGGAATGATCGTGGTATGTATCGACGGTCGCGGTACCGGAGCAAAGGGGCGCGACTTTAAGAAAGTCACTCAAAAAGAACTCGGAAAGTACGAGGTGGAAGATCAAATTGCTGCAGCGCAACAACTTGGAGCCTTACCGTATATTGATGCAGAACGTATCGGAATTTGGGGCTGGAGCTATGGCGGGTTTATGTCTTCTAACTGTTTGTTTCAAGGAGCCGATACATTTTCCATGGCTATCGCAGTGGCGCCTGTCACTAGTTGGCGTTTTTATGATACCATTTACACAGAACGGTATATGACGACTCCGCAAGAAAATGCTTCAGGCTATGATGAGAATTCCCCAATTTCTCATGTAGACAAGCTGGAGGGAGATTTTTTATTAGTGCACGGAAGCGCTGATGATAATGTTCACGTGCAAAACACAATGCGTTTGGTAGAAGCATTGGTGCAGGCCAACAAAGATTTTGACTGGCTGATCTATCCCGATAAAAATCATGGAATCTACGGAGGGAATACACGATTGCACCTCTACAATAAAATGACCGATTTTGTGAGAAATACCCTAGGAGCGGCAACGACTGTTGAGGCTACTACTGGTGACGAATAAACAACTACGTATAACCAATAACAAAGTATATGGAATTTAAATATGGAGGTTCAGAAATAAACCAGCGAACCGTTTTAGGCCATCCTTCAGGTCTTTTTGTACTGTTTTTTACTGAAATGTGGGAACGCTTTTCGTACTATGGAATGCGAGCACTTTTAGTACTTTTTTTAGTGGCTTCAATTCTTGATGAAGGAGGCTGGGGCTGGGAAAGAGCTGAAGCGCTGCAATTGTACGCTATTTATACCGGATTGGTATATGTAACTCCAATTCTTGGAGGAATTATAGCTGATATGGTTACAGGTTATCGTAAAGCAGTAGTGATAGGTGCTTTGTTGATGACACTTGGACACGCCTCTATGGCTTTAGAGGTTACCTCGGATTCTTTCTTCTATATTGGTCTAGGCTTGTTAATTATTGGGAATGGTTTGTTTAAGCCTAATATCTCTTCTATCGTTGGTCAATTATACAAATCTCAGGGAAAAGAAAAGGATGCAGGGTATACCATTTTCTACATGGGAATTAATGCCGGTGCCTTCTTAGGAATTCTACTTTGTGGTTATATCGGTGAAAAAGTAGGGTGGCATTACGGATTCGGATTGGCTGGTATTTTTATGTTCTTCGGAATGTTGCAGTTTTATTTTGCCCAGAAAATATTTGGTCGAATCGGACTTTCACCAAAAGGGACAAAAGACTTTGACGATGCGGTTGAAGATAAACTCGAAGCAACTAAAGATGCCGTCGAAGATGTGACAGACGACGCTAAGAAATCAAAAGTCACTCGCGATAGGCTAATTGTTATCGGTATTTTTGCCTTCTTTACGATCTTCTTTTGGTGGGCTTTCGAGCAAGCGGGCGGTTCCATGACCATCTTTGCTGCAGATTACACAGACAGAGTTCTTGTTGATAATGGCGCCATTATTTTTAAGGTGTTCAATACGCTTCTTACCGTTGTTCCAATGCTTATCATTACGTGGGTATTGGCATTATTATTTAAACAAACTTTCGGGAAGTATGCCCTTTCAAATATATTCTTAGGCCTGAGTTTTGTAATTATATGGGCCATCGTAATTTGGATGTTGTTCCGTGAATTTACTGCGGAGGCGGCAGAGGTTCCTGCATCTTGGTTTGGAATCCTAAATTCCTTCTTTATCATTGCATTTGCTCCGCTATTCTCTAAAATTTGGCAAAGTAAATTCAATCCTAGTGGTCCCATCAAGTTTGCGATTGGTTTGATGTTACTAGGGTTAGGGTTTGGAATTTTAGCTTTCGGTTCTATAGGTATTCCATTAGGTGCTAAAACGGCCAGTGTAAGTATGATCTTCCTGATTTTGGCCTATTTGTTCCATACGTTGGGTGAACTTTGTGTGTCTCCTGTAGGGCTTTCCTATGTGAGTAAATTAGCGCCATTAAAGTTAGTAGGGTTGATGTTTGGGGTTTGGTTCGTGGCTAACTTTATCGCCAACTTAGCGGCAGGATTAACAGGTAGTTATATTGATCCAATCGTTGAAGAATATGGAATGACTACGTTCTTTTTGATATTCACGATCATACCTGTTCTGGCGGGAGTCATTTTAATCATCTTAAATAAAACAATGATAAGAATGATGCACGGCATCCGTTAATCACACAATTTGAATTCATAAAAAACGTTCCATTATTTGGAACGTTTTTTGTTCCTTAGAAGATGAAATATGATGCTTATGAAATACTTACTTACTTTTCTATTAGTTATTACCACAGCAAGTCTTTCCGCACAGAAGATTCAATGGATGACGATGAACGAAGCACTCGCCGCACAAGAAAAGGCACCTAAAAAAATCATCATGGATGTATACACCACTTGGTGTGGCCCCTGTAAGTTGCTAGATAAAAATACCTTTTCGAACCCTGATGTGATCAAATTCATTAATACCAATTATTATCCGGTAAAGTTTAATGGGGAGGGCCAAGAAGAGATCACCTATCAGGACTTTACTTATACCAATCCAAATTATCAAGAAGGACGTAAGGGTAGAAATGCTACCCACTTTTTTGCAGATGCTTTGAAGTTACGAGGCTATCCAAGTTTGGTGTTTTTTGCGGAAGATGGAACTCTCATCCAAGCGATACCAGGATATAAAACTCCGCAACAGCTAGAGATCTTCCTGAAGATGATCGCCAACGACGACTATAAATCGTTAACTACCGCCGAAGCTTGGAAGGAATATCAGCAGAACTTCGAAGGTACTTTTAAATAGAATTCTTTACGGAAAGCGATAAGCACCTAGGGTTCGCGTATCGTGAAAATATACCTTGTTTTCTCGGCAGGTCCTCTTCCAGCGCGCAATGTAGGATGGGTAATTACTACCGTCTGCGATAAGGGTATGCGGTTGTAATGCGCGGATGAGTCGGCCTAAATGCAATTTCGGACTCTGCGTGAGAATTACCACATCCACCGGTGCATGGATATTGTATAGTGCCAAACTGTCTACAATCAAAATGCGTTGATCTTTCACGTTGAAATAGGGTTGAATAGGCTCACATTCTTGCTTTTTAATATTTTGGGCAATGCGATAGTCGCTAAGGCTATTCAATGATGAGTTGGATAGCGTATCATGGCTCATGTATTGCAATTGATTTCCGCTTCGGAAGGCAATGAGGGTTTCTTTGTATTTCTGAAAAACGATCCATTCGTGTTGCGTTGTAGTGTGATGTTTCAGTATAACAGCACCTACTAATGAAATTCCAATCCAACTTCCGAAGACCATACCATTCCGAAAAGAATACCGTTGCGCAAAAATGAGTCCGCTGATAATGATACCATATACAGGAAGTATCTGCCACTCATCAAAAGAGATCTCCCGAATGATAAATGTTTCCTGGGCTGCTACCCAAGTGATGAACGAATTAAGGGTTTCAAATGCGATATTGCAGAAGGAAGAAAGAAAGGAAGGAACTTCTGCCAAAGCACTCCAAATAACAGTAACGAGTCCTAGGCATAACAGTACGCCAATACAGGGTAATACCACGAGATTCGTTAGAAAGAACAAACCGGGAAATTGATGAAAGTAATACAAACTTATCGGCATGACACCTAATTGAGCCGTGAGGGTTACGGTGATGAGCGTCCAAGTTTTTCTTGTAATCGTATGTTTAGGGCGGTACCATCGTTGTAGAATAGGCTGTCCCCAAACAATAAAGAACACGGCTAGATAGCTCATTTGAAATCCAACGGAAAAAAGGTGTCTAGGTTGGTAGATCAGCATTATGAAAAATGACAGGAACAAGACGATCATCGTATTGGTTCTTCGCTGAAAAAGCGTCGCAACCGAAAACAACGAAAACATGACTACCGCACGAACTACAGAGGGTGTGCCTCCCGTGATAAAGGCAAATCCCCAAAGAAGCAACACGAGAAGGACTGCTTTTGTTTGTTGCCCAAAGGGGAGACGTTGTAGAGGACTAAGAAGAAAGCCCAACAGTAGATACAGTATGCCCACATGGAGTCCGGAAACCGCTAAAATATGTAAGGCTCCGGCGCCGGCATATGCTTCCTGCAAGGGTTTTGAAAGCGTTCGTTTTTCTCCTAAGACCAGTGCTTGGAGAATGGTTCTTTCTTTTGGTGTGATACCACTTTTTGAAAGCTTTTTAATGAGGAATATACGAAATGCTTCCGCCATACCGCGTAGGGTTCTTTTACCCTTTTTATGTTGAATAAATTCTTCGGAAACAGGGGCTAAGAGTCGATAAATGGATTGGTTTTCTAAATAGGCAGCATAATTAAATTGTCCGGGATTTTTTGGTGTTGGAAGAGGTCGCAGGAAGGTCTCAACAAGTAATAGGTCATCTACCTTCCAAGAAGGTAAGGTGCTATCTAACCGTTGTTGCAATAAGAGCTTTCCTTGGCATGTATTTCCGTTCAGAGCAATACAACGCACCACGTAACGATCTTGAAAGAGATTGCTTTTTAAGCGTTCGGTTACCTTTATCTGAAGAAGCACCGGTGTGGATGGCTTTGTTTCATGTTGAAGATAATGGTTCGCTTGAAATTCAGGTTGTCGCCATTGATAATTCAGATAGCCCAGTAATACAAATAATACGAATAAAAGCGGAGCGAATACCTTGCTGTTACTGAAGCTATTTCGGGTACGGCGCCATTCTGAAAAAAGCAGCAGTGCTATAATAGCCGCATACGGCCAGATTGGAAAAGCGAGCGGAGCATGATACGCCCACGCAATTCCGATAGCAAAACATAAGATGGGTTTGGTAAGGGGATAGTGAAGAAAGAACATCGTTCGAAACTAGGGTTAGTATCGGGGAGATGTTCAGAATAAAGATATAAAATTTAGATGACCCGTCGTACTTCTACGAACGCACGTTTCCAATAATTTTCATTAAGCGAAGAAATAATCACGCCTCGAGACGTGGTGGAATGAATAAAGAATACTTCTCCATCTTTTTCTTCTACGACCAAACCTACGTGATTGATAACCTTTCTGTTTTTATTGGTCTGAAAGAACACAAGGTCGCCGGCCGAGATCTGGTTTAGAGCAATACGCGTTCCTTGTTTCGCCATGTCACGTGAGATTCTTGGCATGGTGATATTCTCTTCTTGAAAACAGGTGTATACGAGTCCGGAACAATCCATTCCGCGTTTATCAACACCGCCAAATTTATAACGCACGCCTTCAAAACTTTTTGCACGATTAACAATATTCAAGGAAGCGCTGCTACCGGTGTGTGATGAATTGGACGAAATGGTGCGGGTATTCGATCGTGTTGTATTTCTTGAAGTTCCGCAGGAAATCAGCAAAAAGGACAGCACGAGTAGGTAGAAGAAGTGTTTCATGGGTTGGGATTCTCTAATTCCTTAACATAAAATTAGGAAAATTATTTCACTCGTCGGAAACTTTCTCATAAATCAATCGGGCAGTATGTGCACTTGCTCCTTTTCCACCCAACGCTTTTTCGAGATCGTAGTAATCTAAAAATAAGGTGGCTCGATGGTATTCATCGAGGATGGTTCGTAGTGCTTCAGTAAGGCTTTCCGTATTAAAATCTCCTTGAATCAATTCTTTAACTGCGGGTTTGTCTAAGATAAGATTGACCAAAGAAATGTATTTTAAACTAATAATGCGTTTGGCGATTTCATAAGAGATTTTGCTGCCTTTATAACACACTACTTCCGGAACTTTGAACAAGGCAGTTTCTAGGGTAGCGGTACCCGAAGTAACCAAGGCCGCGTACGCAACGCTCAAGAGGTCATAAGTTTTGTTCAAGAGTAAATGTACGTTCTTCTTCTGAATAAAAGGTGCATAGAATTCAGCCTCCAAACTGGGAGCACCTGCGATGACAAATTGATAGTCCTGAAAGGTATCGGTTACGGTAAGCATCACCTCCAACATTTTTGAAACCTCTTGTTTTCTGCTACCCGGAAGCAATGCAATGATAGGTCGCTGGTCTAGTTGGTATTCTTTTTTGAATTCGGAAGGGTCAATAGGAGCCCGGTTAGAGATGGCATCAATGAGAGGGTGGCCTACAAAATGAACCGGGAATTGATGTTTCTTCTCATAAAAATCCTTTTCGAAAGGGAGAATCACATACAGTTCGTCTACCGACTTCTTAATGTCTTTGATTCGATTTTCTTTCCAGGCCCAAATTTGTGGTGAAATGTAATAGTGAGTTTGAAATCCCTGCTTTTTAGCCCACTTTGCAATACGTAGATTGAAACCGGGATAATCAATAAAGATAATGGCGTCCGGCTGAAATTTTGTAATATCTTTTTTACAGAATGAAATATTCTTGAGAATGGTTCGTAAGTTCAGCAATACCTCTACAAAGCCCATAAACGCTAATTCTTTGTAGTGTTTTACTAACGTTCCGCTTACTGCTTGCATCAAATCGCCACCCCAAAACCGAAACTCGGCTTGGTTGTCTTGCTCTTGGAGTGCTTTCATAAGGTTTGATCCATGAAGGTCTCCGGAAGCCTCCCCCGAAATGATGTAGTATTTCATCTTATAAGAAATAAATTAAATAAGCGATAATCGCCGTCATAAAGGTAGCCAACAAAACTCCGCGGGCTCGATAATCTCGATTAATTTTTAAAAACCCGAAAAAAGCCAGAAGGTTTGGTAAGGCACCTAAACTCAAGATCATCCACAGCGACCCGCTGCGTTGATAGAACGACCATGTTTCTATGAATGGAAGTCTTTTAACGCTAGCGATAATCAATATGCAAACAAGAACTCCTAGGGTATTTGATATGATACCAACAACCCATCCGATAAGAATTTCCTTTTTCATTCTAGATCCCATGTATTGATATCTTTTATGGCGTGATGCGCAGTCAGGTCAAATTGTACCGGAACCACCGAAACATACCCGTTTTCTAAGGCCCATTCATCAGTATCTTCCCCTTTATCTTCGTTAACAAACTCACCGGTCAACCAATAATAATCACGGCCTAACGGATTGGTGCGCTTGTCGAAGTTTTCGATCCAATGTGCATTGGCTTGTCTGCAAACCTTCATCCCTTTAATCTTTGAGGCGGGTAATTTCGGAATATTGACGTTCAAAACCACTCCTTTCGGTAAGCCGTTCTCAAGACATTCTTTTGCTAATTGGTAGACGTATTTCTTGGTCGCTTCAAAATTGGCTTCCAAAGAATAATCAAGTAACGAAAAACCAATCGACGGAATTCCCAAAGTACCAGCTTCTACAGCCGCACTCATCGTGCCACTGTAGATCACATTGATAGACGAGTTGCTGCCGTGATTGATACCACTCACACAAAGATCGGGTTTGCGCTTCAGAATTTCATTGACCGCTAATTTTACGCAATCTACAGGCGTTCCGCTACAGCTAAATTCTTTTTGCGCTGCGTTTTCATCAACTTCCACTTTGTCACAATACAACGTATCATTTATAGTGATGGCGTGTCCCATGCCGCTTTGGGGAGAATCGGGTGCTACTACGTATACGTCTCCTAATTCGTTCATTACTTCAATAAGGGTTCGAATTCCCGGAGCTGTGATACCATCATCGTTAGTGACTAAAATCAACGGTCTCTTTGTGGTCATAAATTCAGAATATTTGTTGCTAAAATACAATTAAAGCCCTACTTTTTCGTTGCGATTGAAAAGGTTTTACAGAAGCTTCATACCAAGTGTAACATTCCTTGAATTCAGAAGTCTCTGTTTAACAAAAAATTAGTACCGGAATAGCGAGTTGGCATAGTTTTTTATATAATTTAGACAACTCTCATAAATGACACTGCATATGCAAATGATGAAACGAAATTTGAAGATATTATTGTTGGCTGTTTTTGTCGCTGCCGCTTCGTGTAGCTTTACCACAAAATCATTCGATGATCCCGATAAAGATAAATTGCTGATTGATCTTATTACGTATGTATTAGAAAAGGGCCATTACAATCCGAAAGATATGGACGATACCTTTTCAGAAGGGGTATACGAAGATTTTATAGAAGCACTCGACCCATTGAAACGCTACTTCTTAGCGTCAGATATTGAATCTTTTGAAGTGTACCGCACAGAGATTGATGATCAGCTTAAGGCGAAAGACCTTACCTTTTTCAACCTTGTTTTTGAAACCTACCAAAAACGTATGGAAGATGCTAAAGGATTTTATAAGCAAGTGTTAGAAACGCCATTCGACTACAACGCGAATGAATCGATCAATGTAGATTACGATGAGCTTGCCTATGCAGCTTCAAAGAATGAACTTAAAGAACGTTGGAGACAGCAATTGAAATTCTCTACCATCGGAAATTATTATGATTTAGTGGAAGAAAATGATACCAAAACCAAGGAGGAAGAGGGTTACGAACGGAAATCGGATGCCAGTCTTGAAGAAAAGGCAAGAACGACTACACGTAATTCATTAGATGAATACTTCGACTTCACCGATGACCTGGAACGCAAGGATTACTTTGCTATCTTCTTGAATAATATTGTTGAAGAATTTGATCCTCACACCAATTATTTGGCGCCACCGGATCGAGACCGTTTTGATCTTCGCATGAGCGGAAAATTAGAAGGTATTGGGGCACGTCTTCAGAAAAACAACGATAACATCAAAGTGGTTGAAGTGATTAGCGGAGGTCCTGCTTGGCGCGGAGAGCATATTGAAGTAGGTGATATCATCACCAAAGTAAAACAAGAAGATGAAGAAGAACCTATCAGTATTGTTGGAATGCGTTTGGACGATGCCGTTCAGTTAATTAAAGGACCAAAAGGGACTTCAGTAACCCTAACAATTAAAGCGGTAGATGGCAGTATCAAAGAAGAAACCATCGTTCGTGATGTCGTGGAGTTAGAAGAAACATATGCTAAATCAACGTTGATTGAGAAAGAAGAAAAGAAATTCGGACTCATAAATCTTCCGCAGTTCTACTTCGACATGCAAAATTATACCGAAAGAAATGCTGCTAAAGATGTAAAGAATGAGATCATTCGCTTGAAAGAAGAAGGCATGGAGGGACTTGTTCTAGACCTACGAGGCAACGGTGGAGGATCCTTGCAGACTGCTGTGGATATTGCGGGACTTTTTATTGAAAAAGGACCTGTAGTACAAGTTGCTTCTAACGGAAAACGTAAAGAAGTCTTGGAAGACAAGGATAAATCCATTGTTTGGGACGGGCCGTTGGTAATTTTAGTGAATGAATTGTCTGCTTCTGCTTCGGAAATTTTGGCCGCTGCCATGCAAGATTATAAGCGAGGTGTCATTATTGGTAGTAAGCAATCCTACGGGAAAGGAACCGTTCAAAACCTGATTGATCTCAACCAATGGCTACGTAAAAATGACTTGGGCGATATGGGAACCCTGAAGATTACCACACAAAAGTTTTATCGTGTGAACGGAGGTTCTACGCAGCTGGAAGGTGTGAAGAGTGACGTAGTGATGGCAGACCGTTATAGCTACATTGACATTGGAGAGCGTGATTATGATAATCCCCTTCCGTATGATAAGATCAGTCCGGCAGAATATGAAGCTTGGGATGGTTACATTGATTACGAATCGACCATCGAGAAGAGTAAAGCGCGTATGGCAGAAAGTGATCAACTTCGCTTGATAGAAGAAAATGCCCAGTGGATCAAAACACAACGTGATGAAACAGTGGTGCCATTAAATTTTTCCGAATACAAAAAACAACTAGAACAGCGACAAGAAGAAACTAAGAAGTTTGATGCCATCGATACGTATGATAACAAACTGAGTTATAAATCACTTCCTTATGAAGTTGAATTGATGCGTCAGGATACAACCTTGCGTGAAAAACGTAAGCGTTGGCATAAAAACCTAGCCAAGGATATCTATGTAGAAGAAGCCGTTCATGTGCTAGAAGATCTAAAATTGAATAATATCCGCAATGGTAAAATGGCAAAAGTGAAAAACTAGTATGCTTTCTTTGCAGCGGTATAGAAGATCATTTTTGTACCTTTAAGCTGTGAAAAAAGCAACCTCATTGACCGGTATAGCGCTCCAAAAATTCAAACGGAATTTTTGGGGCGTTTTTAGTTGTTGCTTTTTAATTCTATGTGTCTTAACCGCTGTATTTGCATACGCTTTGGCTCCTGACGACTCAAAAAATGCCAACCAGATGCATCTTTCCATACATTCGAAACCTCCAGGGTTTCGTGCTACGATATTGACGATTCCTTCCAGCGTTTCAGCACAGCAATCTGCCTTCGAAGCGTTCTTTTTAGGAAAGAAAAATCCGTCAAGCGAAGTACCAATAAACGACGTTACCATTACACCTGAGGGGATTGATATTGTTGAATACAATGAAGACGAAGGTCAAGGACTTCAGAAAAGCTATTCCCTAGACCAATTTCCCGATGCAGCTTCACCAGAGGACATTCCGAAGCAATACATTTCAGAAAAAAAATTTCTGCTGGGTACCGATAAATACGGGCGAGATCTATTAAGTAGAATGCTGATAGGCATTCGTATTTCACTTTCCATCGGGTTTGTCGCGGTATTCATTTCTTTGGTGATTGGCATCACATTAGGAGCGTTGGCCGGCTATTTTGGTGGAAAGGTAGATGCTGCCATTATGTGGCTTATTAATGTGACCTGGTCAATTCCTACCTTATTGTTAGTTATTGCCATCACATTGGCCTTAGGAAAAGGATTTTGGCAAGTTTTTATTGCAGTGGGACTTACCATGTGGGTGGAAGTAGCCAGAGTCGTGCGGGGGCAGGTGATGAGCGTTAAACGTATGCAGTACGTAACAGCAGCTACCGCCTTAGGATTTGGTCATTTTCGGATTATCACAAAACATATCCTTCCCAATAGTCTGGCACCGGTGATCATCATCTCTGCCGCTAATTTTGCAGCGGCTATCTTAATTGAAAGCGGACTTAGTTTTTTAGGAATTGGAGCACAACCACCCATGCCCAGTTGGGGTGGAATCATCAAAGATCACTATTCCTACATCATCTTAGGAAAACCCTATCTTGCCTTGGTTCCCGGAATTGCCATTATGAGTTTGGTCATGGCGTTTATGCTGATTGGGAATGCGCTTCGTGATGCGTTGGACGTGCGTAATTAACCGTGAAATATTCCGCGGAGTTGATAGAAAAATCGTTCTAATAATCGAAGGTCTTCGGTGATGATTTCCGCAGTACCATTCATTTCGTTGCGAAACGGAATTTCAATTTGATAGGAGGTGGTCAAAGCCGAGTCTAATTGCGCTTTTAACACATAAAAACCCTTCTTACTAGGGTTGCAAAAACTGTTATTTCAACGTAGGTTTGCGTCATGCGTTCTCGGCTTCTGTATGTCTTTTTTTTCGTTGTGATCGTTTCTGCTTTGTACTTTGCAGAGCGCTATATTGACGCCAATGACGTTACAGTAACTTCTTCGGAAGGAGCTAGCGAGACTAATTCTTTGCTCTGGGGAGAGGATCTGCTGCCTAAGAGTCGTACCCGCGACGTTGTATTTCACGAATTTTATACACTTTCTTATGCTGAAAGTCACGAACAAGCCGAATGGGTTGCGTACGAACTGAAACCAGAACACATTTCCAATAAAAATATCCGAAGGCCCGATTTCGAATTAGACCCGAAAGTTCGTTCACGCTCAGCACATTGGAGCAATTACAAACGCTCAGGATATGATAGGGGACATCTCTGTCCTGCGGGGGACCGCCGTTTTTCGTATAAGGCATATCAAGAAACATTTTTAACCAGTAATATCAGTCCGCAAAACCATGATTTTAATTCTGGGATATGGAATCGCTTGGAACAAAAGGTTCGGCGATGGGCCAAAGAAAAAGGGGATCTGTATATAGTTACTGGTGGGGTGCTTCGCAACGGACTCGAATCTATTGGGAGTGAAAAGGTAACAATCCCCGATGCATTTTATAAGGTCATTATAATGAAAAACGGAGGAGGATATGAGGTTATCGCCTTTTTGGTTCCTAACCAACCTTCAAGTCAGTCTTATTTTGAGTATACTATTTCTGTAGATGCGTTGGAAGCTGTAACGGGCATCGATTTCTTTCCACAACTACCAGACGACATAGAAAATGAACTTGAAGCTACTTCAGACTTCGAATGGTGGCAATAGGTTACTTGTAAAAAGTATTGGAAGCATCCAGCCGAACAAAAATAAACAGCAAGATCGTAAAGCCCCAAAGTCCGGAACCTCCATAGCTGAAGAAGGGTAGCGGAATTCCAATGGTGGGAAGCAACCCGGTAACCATCCCAATATTCACAAAGAAATGAATAAATAGAATAGAGGCAACGCTGTACCCGTACACCCTATTGAATTGCGCTTTTTGTTGTTCAGCTCTGCTTAATATTCGAACGATCAACAAGATAAAAAGGACAATCACCACCATACTTCCTAAAAAGCCCCATTCTTCTCCAACGGTCGTAAAAATATAATCGGTTTGTTGTTCGGGAACGAAATTTCCTTTGGTCTGCGTTCCTTGCGTCCATCCTTTTCCTGTCCAACCCCCGCTTCCGATAGCGATCTCACTTTGGTTGGTGTTGTAACCAATACCTTTGGAATCGGTTTCTTTTCCTAGCACAATGTTGAATCGATCGCGATGGCGTTGTTCAAATACATTATTAAAAATATAATTCACCGAAAAAGCAAAGCCAATACAAATGAGACTAATGAGTCCGTATTTCAAAAGATTCGGCCGTTTTTTCCTTCGCCAAAAATAAACGAAAGCAGCGATCAATACGATTAGAATAGATATCCATGTGGTTCCTAAAAGCAAGGTTCCGAAGAAAAGGGCAGCCGCAAAAAAACCTAACAAGAGATAGATAAAATGAAGGCCTTCGCGATACAAGGGAAATAAAAAAGCCGCGTAGACCAAAGCACTTCCCGGATCAGGTTGCGGTATGATAAACAGCGCCGGAAGCACAATGATAATAAAGGCTTGCAATTGATGTTTATAGCTTTTAATATTCGTTTGAATATCACTGATAAACTTCGCAAGCGCCAACGCCGTGGCGGCTTTCGCAAATTCACTAGGCTGAATGGAGGCAGGACCTAACGCATACCAACTCGTGGCGCCATTGATATTTTTTCCGAATATAAATAATCCCAACAGAGAAACGAGTGACACGAGATAAATAATACTTCCGAAGCGATTATAAAACTTTGAATCAAGCGCAAGAACAACGACAATCAAGAGAAGACTAAGTCCGATCCACACCAATTGTTTTACATATTCTTCCTGAAAAGTAGAAAAAGGTTCGATGGTCTCATTGGCCGAAGCACTGTAGATATTAACCCATCCAATCGCTACCAATGCTAAGTACAGGAAAATAGTAAGCCAGTCGTATTTTACGTATTCTCCCCTTGGATTCACTTGTTATTGATTGATTTTAAACGGTTCTCCGCTGTACGGTTTGGCGTATTCATCCATGAGACTTCCTTCAAGTACATATTTTTCAAGGTCAGCACGAGTGATCTCTCCTTTCAGATATTTTTCGATCATCAAGCTGGCGATCTTTCCGGCCCATCTGCTTCCCCAATAGCCATTTTCAACAAAGACAGCAATGGCGATCTTGGGATTGTTTTTCGGGGCAAACGCAACAAAAACAGAATGATCCGTTAGTTGCATGCGCTTCCCGTCAATTTTCGTGTAATTCTCTGCGGTACCAGTCTTTCCGCAGATTTCAATATCAGGGATCCGAAGACCGGAAGCCGTACCATATCGATATACGTCGTGCATGCCTTCTACTACCGGCTCAAAATGTTTGGCGTCTATAGTAGTGTATTGTTTCTTGTTGTATTCGGAAGGTATGGTGTCTATTCCTTTGATGTTTTTGATAATATGAGGTTTGATATACCAACCTCTGTTTGCAATGGTAGCAGTAAAATTCACCATTTGCATGGGTGTTAGACTTACCTCTCCTTGCCCAATAGCATTCGAAATCGTTGCAGTCGCGTACCAATTCCGTTCCGGATAGTAGCGATTGTAATAGGTGGAATCCGGAATCAATCCCTTACTTCCGATCGGCAGGTCGTATCCTAAATAATCTCCTAAACCGAAGCTTTTCAAATGATTGTGCCAGTTCTGGATGCCTTCTTGCGGACTCGGATACTTTTCAATGGTTCTGCGATAGACAGTACAGAAGTAAGCATTACACGAGTTAGCAATACCGCCTTCCATAGCGAGGGGCGTGACATGACTGTGACACCCTAACTTTCTTCCGCGTCCGTAGACATAACCGTGTGGGCAGTATACTTTTTCTTTGGTGTCAATCACCCCTTCTTGAAGTCCGATAAGCCCCGTAAGTGTTTTAAAAGGTGATCCCGGAGGGTACTCTCCTTTCAATACACGATCAAATAATGGCCGGGCGATGGTGTCGTACCATAATTTGGTAAAATTTTTGGAACGCTCGCGACCCACTAGCAGGGCTGGATCGTAATTGGGTGCCGCCACCAAGGCGAGGATCTCACCAGTAGCCGGTTCGAGTGCCACAATTCCGCCGCGTTTGTTGACCATCAGTTCTTCCCCATAGGCCTGTAGCTGCGATTCTATAGTAAGTACGATATCTTTTCCGCGTTCCGGTAGGGTGTCGAAAGCGCCTCCTTTGTACGGGCCAATCTCACGATTAAAACGGTCTTTCTGTGTGTATTTCACGCCTTTTACACCGCGCAACACACCTTCGTATTGTTCTTCTACACCCTGCATGCCTATGAGGTCTCCCATGCGGTAATAGGGGTTGTTTTCAATGATGCGATTATTTACTTCAGCAATATATCCTAGTACGTTGGCCGAGTGATCTATTTGGTAGTCTCGAAGCGAACGTTTCTGAATATAAAATCCCTCATACTTATGCATCTTTTCAGACAGATACGCGTATTCTGCCTTGGTTAACTGTGGAATCACTACGGAAGGAAGTCGCGGAGAATAGACCCTGGCTTTTTCTAACTTAGTGATCAATTCCTTTTTGGTAAGCTTTAGAAGCTTGCAAAACTCTAAGGTGTCTAAAGGCTTCACTTCCCTGGGAATAACCATGACATCGTAGGAAGGCTGATTGGAAACTAGCAATTTTCCGTTTCGATCAAAAATATACCCGCGTTGCGGATAATCATACTGGATCTTGATCGCATTATTTTCCGAAAGTTTCTCAAAAGAGGTGTCGTAAATCTGCAAATAGAAAAGTCGCGAAGCAAAAACCACTCCGCTGATAAGTACGAGTATGAGAAGTAATAATTTTCGCATTAGCTGTTTCTACTAAAGATAAGAATTACGCATTGAATAACAAGGATACTAAAGAGCCCATTGAACAACGTGGATTTCAAGACCAAAAGTATGTGAGAAACGTTAAAAACCTCCATTGAAAATAACACCAAATGATGCAACAACACGAAAAGGGTGATCAAGGTGAGTTGCTGTGAGAGGCTGCCTTTACTTACTCGAACAGCGTTGTATTCGTAGCTTACACCAAAGGAAAATTTTAACAACCAAGGACGAAGCCAAGCTACGAACACTGAGGCTGCCGCATGTACGCCTCCGGAATCTGCAAATACATCCACACAAAAGCCCAAGAGGAAACTTAAAAATATCAGGAGGCTTTTATTTCCGGTGAAAGGATAGAGTAAAATAAATAGCAAATAAAGATACGGATTGATATAGCCTAAAAAGTTAATGTGATTCAGCAATAAAACTTGCAGTAGCAGCACCACAATAAATCGAATGATATTACTAATGATATCGCTATTCTGCATCCTCTATCGTCGTTTCTAGTTGTCGAATTTCCTGAAGATCCCTATTCTCGATGATATAGACATGATCTATGTTGGTCATATCATTGAACAAGGTCACGGTGAGGTCGTAGTAAGACTCTCCCTGTGCCAACTCATAAGCCGAAACAGTACCTACCAAAATTCCTTCAGGGAAAATAGTAGATCGTCCACCGGTGACCACAATATCGCCTTCGGCTACCGGCGCAATACGGGGAATATCAATAAGGGTTACTTCGGAAGGGTTGGTGCCTTCCCAAACCACCGTTCCAAAATGACCCGATTTTTCCAGTTTCGCATTGATCTGACTTTCCGTATTCAAAATAGACTGTACCGTAGCATAGTTAGCAGAAACGCTGCTAATGATGCCTACCACGCCTTGGGAAGAGATAACACCCATGTCTATTTCCAATCCGTCGTTACGGCCTTTATCGATCGTAATATGGTTCTTGGTGCGTGCGTAATAGTTGTTGATCACTCGAGCGCTCGCAAAGGCAAATGGCCCATCTGCCGGTAATGAATCTATGGCGCTAGAGTCGGAAGCGATTCGAGAACCTAAGAGCTGTCGTAGTCTACGGTTTTCTTTCAATAGCAATTCATTTTGATCTTGGAGTCCGAAATAATCAGTAATACCGCTCTTAATATTGTAGATGCCGCCGCTGAAGAAGTTAGCGGAGGTCATAAACTTGTTATTGTGATAGGAATGAGACTGAACCGTAAAGAAAAAGGAAATCGCAAATAAGAAGATGAACAACAGAAAATTCTTATTCCGAATAAAGAAAAATAGGATCTGTTGCATGGAATGGCTGCTTATTGTTTACCGATCAATACACTTTTGTATTTGTTTAGGTTCTTTAGGCAGATCCCTGTCCCGCGAACCACCGCACGTAATGGGTCTTCGGCTATATACACCGGGAGGTCTGTTTTTTGCGACAAGCGCTTGTCGAGTCCGCGTAACATAGAACCACCTCCGGCGAGATAAATTCCTGTGTTGTAAATATCAGCGGCTAGTTCTGGCGGGGTTTGAGATAAAGTTTCCATCACCGCATCTTCGATACGTAGAATAGATTTATCCAAGGCTTTCGCGATTTCTCGGAAAGAGGTTTGAATTTGTTTCGGCTTACCGGTGAGTAAGTCTCGTCCTTGTACCGCCATTTCTTCCGGTGGTAGCTCTAGGTCTTCGGTGGCAGCACCAATCTGAATTTTAATTTTTTCCGCAGTGCGCTCTCCTACATACAGGTTATGTTGCGTGCGCATGTAGTAGATAATGTCGTTCGTAAATACGTCTCCGGCGATTTTCACCGACTTGTCACAGACGATTCCCCCTAAAGCGATGACCGCAATTTCAGTCGTTCCCCCTCCAATGTCCACAACCATGTTTCCTTTGGGTTGCATGATATCTACGCCAATACCAATCGCAGCCGCCATGGGTTCGTGGATAAGATATACCTCTTTTCCGTTCACCCGCTCGGCACTTTCCTTTACCGCACGCATTTCAACTTCTGTGATTCCGCTGGGAATACAGATCACCATGCGTAGCGAAGGATTTAACCATTTCTTCTTCAGCGCCGGAATGTCCTTGATGAACATATTGATCATCTTTTCACTGGCGTCGAAATCTGCAATAACCCCGTCCTTGAGCGGTCGAATGGTTTTTATGTTTTCATGGGTCTTTCCTTGCATCATAGAAGCTTCGCGTCCAACTGCGATGATCTTTCCGGTGGTACGGTGTCTGGCAACAATGGAAGGGGCGTCTACCACCACTTTATCGTTATGAATGATTAATGTATTGGCCGTCCCTAGGTCGATCGCAATTTCTTCGGTTAGGAAATCAAAAAATCCCATAAATGTTCAGGTGTAATAGGTTTGTCTGTGTGTTGCTTGCTATTCCTACAAATGTAACAATTTTAGTGTTTAAAATGACGGGTCCCGGTAAATACCATAGACACGTTATTTTCATTACAATAATCGATGCTTAACTGGTCTTTGATAGAGCCTCCGGGTTGAATCACACTGGTTATTCCGGCCTGATCTGCAATCTCCACACAATCAGGGAACGGGAAGAACGCATCACTGGCCATGACAGCCCCTTTCAGATCAAACTCAAAATGTGTTGCTTTATCAATGGCTTGCCGCAGGGCATCCACACGCGATGTTTGACCGGTTCCGCTGGCGCAAAGTTGTTTGTTTTTTGCCAACACGATCGTATTCGATTTGGTGTGCTTGCAGATTTTGGAAGCAAATAACAAGTCTTCTAACTCTCTTTCTGAGGGTTTATTGTGGGTGGCTTCCGTTAAACCATCCTTACTGTCTGTTTTAGTATCGCGCTCTTGCACTAAAGTTCCGTTGAGGCATGTTCTCACGATTTTATTAGAAAGTTTGGTTTCTTTCTGAATTAAGAGAATGCGATTCTTTTTTCCTTTGAGGATGTCAAGTGCTTCGGAAGAGAAAGAAGGGGCAATCACCACTTCACAGAAAAGCGAATGGATCTCGTGAGCGGTGGCTTCATCAATTTCGGTATTGCTGATCAAAATTCCGCCGAAGGCTGAAACCGGATCGCCTGCGAGGGCATCTACATAGGCTTGATGGAGCGTGTCTCGTTGTGCAAGTCCGCATGCATTGTTGTGTTTCAAGATTGCGAAAGTGGGGGCTTCGCCTTGAAATTCAGCCATGAGATTCACAGCAGCATCTACATCTAATAAATTGTTATAGCTAAGTTCTTTTCCATGCAATTTGTCGAACATCGCATCGAAATCTCCATAGAAATATCCTTTTTGATGTGGGTTTTCTCCATATCGCAAGGTTTTACCTTTCGACTCACTTAACTTAAAGGCATCAATGGTTGCTTCTCTGTTGAAGTAATTGAAAATAGCCGTATCGTAATGAGAAGAAATTTGGAAGGCTTTGGCGGCAAAATGCTGGCGTTGTGCAAGGGTGGTCGCTCCATTATTTTCAGACAGAATAGACAATACCTCTTGATAATCGTCTCTACTGGAAACGCAAAAGGTTTCTTTAAAGTTCTTCGCGGCAGCACGAATCAATGAAATACCACCGATATCGATCTTTTCTATGATGTCTTGTTCGCTGGCTCCGCTAGCAACTGTTTTTTCAAACGGGTACAGATCTACAACTACGAGATCTAATTGAGGGATGCTGTATTTTCCTATTTCTTTTAGATCTTCTTGGTGGTCACCTCGGTATAAAATTCCTCCAAAAACCTTGGGATGTAACGTTTTAACACGGCCTCCTAAAATGGAAGGATAATCGGTGAGTTCTTCTACGGGAACTACTTTAATTCCTAAATCTTTGATGAATTTTTCGGTTCCTCCCGTAGAATAAAGGGTTACTCCTTGTTCATTCAGCTTTTTGACAATAGGTTCTAGTCCGTCTTTATGAAATACTGAAATTAACGCTGAAGTAATCTTTTTTGAGTCGCTCATGAAGTGTGATTTATTCGTTTATACTGCGTAGGATAGCTGCAAAAATAAACAATAAAGAGAGATTTTTGTAACATTAAGGAGGTTAAAAAGACCTATCTTTACGTAGCGTTTAAAACCGGTTTCTCTATTATGCTGATCTATCTTCGTATTCTGAAGGAAAGCTTCAATTTTGCTATCAACGCACTTAAAAACAACAAACTGCGTACGTTGTTATCGTTGGTGGGTGTTACTATCGGTATCTTTTCGATCATCGCTGTGCTTGCCGCAGTAGATTCTCTAAAAAAAGAAATTGAAGGCAGCATCAGCTCCCTTGACAACAGTACTATTTTTGTGGGCCGTTTTTCTTTTGGGCCTACCGATGTGCCTCGTTGGAAGTACGAACAATTTCCGGATGTGACCTACGAAGAATATCAATATTTGAAGCGGAACACGCCAAATTTGTACGCTGCTTCCTATACCTTGAACGTTGCTTCCGAAACGATTAAATATCAGGATAAGTCGGTTTCAAATGTAGAAATTGGTGCCGTTACCGAAGAATACTATGACATCGAAGCGTTACAAATTGCAGAAGGTAGGTTCTTCAATGAACCGGAGTCTATTAGCGGATCGCCCGTGATTGTTTTGGGAGATGAGATTGCTCGAACCCTTTTTGGATCTGGACCTGAAGCGATTGGAAAGAAAGTTCGACTCTATGGACGAAAATTCAACGTGATAGGAGTATTGAAGAAGGAGGGAAGTGGTCTCTTCGGAAACAGTAAAGACACGGCAGTTTTTCTGCCTGTGAATATGGTGCGTAGAATCTACGGCGTAAACAATAAAAACTTATTTCCCTTTATCGTTATAAAGCCCGAAAAGGGAGTCGATCAAGGCGAATTCATCGCGTTGCTCTCTCAAAAAATGCGACAAGTACGTGGGTTAAAACCCGATGAGATCGATACGTTTTTTGTGAATCAATTGCAGGGATTTGCCGACTTTATTGATAATATGACTGGACAGATGAATGTCATCGGACTCATCATTAGCGGGTTTTCATTGCTCGTAGGAGGTTTTGGCATCGCCAATATAATGTTCGTTAGTGTTAAGGAGCGCACAAATTTGATCGGAATTCAAAAATCCTTAGGAGCCAAAAACAAATTTATTCTCTTCCAATTTTTGTTCGAAGCAGTGATCTTAGCGGTTATCGGTGGGTTAATTGGACTCTTCTTCGTCTTTATCGTATCGCTAATCGCCTCACAATTTACGGGAGATTTTCAATTTGTGCTCTCGCCCTGGAATATGTTCTTAGGAACGGCAATTTCAGCGATTATCGGACTTATTTCCGGAATTCTTCCGGCAATCTCGGCCTCTCGTCTCGACCCCGTGGAGGCTATCCGAACGGGAATGTAATTACAGGATCTTGGCGACTTCGGCGTTCAGCCAAACCAAAAACTCTTCATCTTCCGGAGAAAACGGATCGGCCGTGTGGGAGTCAATATCAATTTGACCGATATTCTTTCCGTCCTTAAACAAAGGGATTACAATTTCCGCCTTCACATAGATACTACACGCAATATAATTATTCTGCGCTTTTACATCCGGAACTACAAAATTCTCATTGCTCACGGCTACTTGCCCACAAATGCCCTTCCCAAAAGGTATTTCTGTATGATCCGTAGGTTCTCCAGCAAAAGCTTCTAAATGGAGTGTTTTTGTGTCGTGATTCGCAAAGTAAAACCCCACCCAATCATAATAACCAATACGCTCCTGAAGTAACACGCAAATTTCGGTAAGACGATCATCAACAGGTTTCTTAGCCTGTGCTAGAATAGGCAGCACTTCTTCTTTAAGGGTTTGAAATGGCATGTGTATATTTTTTGTAAATGTATTCGAATTGTGTTGCTTTTGCCAATTCGGAATGCTGTATTTTTGTTAAAAACACCCCTATTGCAAACGCTGTTTAAAAAATACCGTCCGGTGCTACAATTCTTATTGTTGTTCTTCGGAAGCTATCTTCTTCTAAGTGCGTTGTACGGTGGTTACTTATATCTTTCAAAGAATGGCGCCTATACTCCCGATTTCATTACCAATCTCGTAGCACGCCAAAGCACTTCGGTCATAGAAACTTTTGACTATGATGCGAACGTAACTCCCCATGAGACCAAACCCACGATGAAGTTGTATGTAAATGGGGTCTATTTGGCCCATATTATTGAGGGCTGTAATTCAGTGAGTATTATTATTTTGTTTTTGGCCTTTGTGATTGCTTTTGCTGAACGCTGGAAGAAAACCCTGCTCTTTTTGCTGGCTGGGGCCGTCTTCCTCTATGGCATCAATATTCTGCGCATCACCATTCTCGCAATCATGTTGTACGAATATCCTCAATACGCTTCGTGGTTGCATGGAATTGTCTTCCCGGGCTTGATCTACGGAATGGTATTTTTGTTATGGATCCTCTGGGTGAGACAACTTGAACCAATACAAAAAAGGCATGACTAAAAGCATTCGCATACTTATTGGAATTGCTATGATGGTGCTTTTGATTGCGGTACGCGCATGGGCACCGGAGTTATTCTACGATCCGTTGATCAGTTATTTTAAATCAGGCCATTTAGCCCAACCACTGCCTGAAATTGCTATGGGACCATGGTTGCTCCATATGTCAATCCGATTTGTAATAAATACATTGCTTTCCTTGATGATCTTATGGGTGCTTTTTCAGAAGCGAGAGGTGCTCGTACTCTCTGGCTTTCTCTATGGAGTATTTTTTATTCTTGCCCTAGTGGTGCTATTGATTTTCTTAAATCAAGAGTCCCCAACTACAGGCATCATTTTTTACGTACGTCGATTTTTAATTCATCCTGTTTTGTTGCTGTTGTTAATTCCGGCTTTTTATTTTCAGCAACGACACCGGTAATGTGTATCTTTGCCGAAAGAAAATTTGAAACCATGAAACTGATTTATAATTCCCTCTTAATAGCTTGTCTTATATTTTTTATTTCCTGCGGAAATGATAAAAAAGAGCCTGAAACCGTCACGGTCGAAACAGATGCTCCTTTGAACATTGAAGCGTCTACGGAAGAAACAGCGTTTAAAGATCCAAAACTGGAGCATGTATTTGATCAATACATTGACGTAAAAAATGCCTTAGTAAAAACCGATATGGAAGCTACGCAAACGGCTGCCTCTAATTTATTGACCGCATTTGCAAATGTAGGTGTAAGTGAAAAAGCTTTTATGGCAGGACAAGCCATGGTTGAGGCTGAAGATATAGAAGCACAGCGAAAAGCATTTGTTACGGTAACGGATGAAGTAGCATCCATGTTAGAAGGTTCGCTTTCGGAAGGTGCTATCTACAAACAATATTGCCCAATGGCATTTGACAATACCGGGGCGTATTGGCTCAGTTATTCCAAAGAAATTTACAATCCGTATTTCGGGGATAAGATGCTCCGTTGCGGTCGTGTGGAAGCGAAGATAGAGTAAGCTTGAAGTTGCGGCGTACGCAATGGTCAGAACGCTTGATTAGGGTATTTACTTTTGGTTAAATATTCGCCAATTAACAACTGCAATTTGTGTTTTGAACGTACCTTTAATTGTCTTTAAAAAATGACACAATGAAGGAAAATAAGCAAACCAAGAAGCCTCAAGCGAAAGCTCAGCAGCAACCTGCTAAGAAGGCTCCGAAACCTGCCAACAAGAAGTAAGCAGTGTTTCTTTGGCGCTTCGTTCTAAGAGATCGAAAATGCCATACATGACAGTAAAGAAAATACTTTAAATGAACTGTAAACCCTCTCGAAAGAGAGGGTTTTTTATGAATTACATTTGGTGTTGTTTATTCCTCAGAAATACTATTTGAGGGCTGTTTAGAAACCGTGATAGTGTTCATAACACTATCGTGCAACGTCCATTGTGGTGTTAATATAAATACGATGAATGCAATAAAAGAAAATAGAACCGAAATCATTTTTAACAGCGTCCGAAGGATGTGCTGTTTCGTCGTGATGCTACCGGGCTCGTCAACCACCACGCGAATACCGGTGATGGCTTTACCTACTGTGATTCCGTTATTTAATACATCAAAAAGAATAAAATATAATAGATAGAACAGTAAGAGGAACTCAACATTCAACACGATTGCAATTCCTAGCCAATCAAATGAAACGGGTGACAGAAATGGCGTCATGAGCGAATCAAAAAGGCTCGAAACAACTCCAATTATGAGTCCGTCTAACACATAGGCCAATATTCTTTTGAGTGCTGTATTCATCATAGGCTATTTTTTTTGAACCACGTATTGTAGATCTGTAATTTGTCCATCACTATTTATCGAATAGTTTCCCGGCTTAACAGAAACTTGATGTGTTCCCCAAGTAAAGGTATCTGACCTGATCACGGTAACCGAGTTTTGATCTTTTCTTTGGGCTGCCTGTTCCTTTTTAGGAAATATAGGAAAGCAGATAAAATGTTCTGTATTGCAACAAATAGTAAGCGTTGTACTAATCGTAATAAATTGACCGTCAATCTCGATGGTCACATCTTGACAAAAACTTCTGCTGCTGCCACTTGTTGGTACATACTTCGACAAGCCAGAATTGTCCACAACCAAAGCATCTTGCGCTTTGGCTTCAGTCAAGGTGAATAGGATGATAACAGTCGCAAACATGATTCGGTTAACATTTGTTATTAAAGACATAATATTATTTATTTATGGTGATGCCTACTCTTTCGCTTTTCGGCGGTCGCGAGCCGATTACTACTCGGCCAATCAAGGGGAGAACGAGTAGACCCATAAATGATATTCGCGAAAATTCAGTAGACATGAACATTAAAATACTATTACGTGCTAAGTGCCAAATACTATCTTATTTTCTCTATGTCTGGAAACTAACCTAGGAGTTTCTTGCATTAAAGGTTATAAAATATTGATAGTTATGCAATTATATGTGGTGGTAATTTATGAATACAGACTATGACCTAAGCTATTTTCTAGTATTATCGGCATAAAAAAACCTTCCGCAAAACGGAAGGTTTTTTTTATAATTCACGTGATGTTTTTCGCTTACATCATTCCTGGCATTCCGCCGCCACCCATTGGAGGCATTGGCGCTGGGTTGTCTTCTTTGATGTCAATTAACGCACACTCGGTGGTCAAGATCATTCCAGCCACTGAGGCAGCATTTTCAAGTGCAATACGCGTTACTTTCTTAGGATCAATAATTCCTTCCTTCAGCATGTCAACGTACGATTCACTCTTTGCATCGTAACCGAAGTTCTTTTTGCCTTCCAGCACTTTATTGATAACCACAGACCCTTCACCTCCGGCATTTTCAACAATCGTACGAAGCGGTGCTTCAATAGCACGTGCTACGATCTGCACTCCGGTAGACTCATCTAAAGAATCAGTAGTAAGCTTTTCAAGCACTTTCAAGGCGCGCACGAAAGCAACTCCTCCACCGGCAACAATACCTTCTTCTACGGCAGCACGCGTAGCATGTAGGGCATCATCAACACGGTCTTTCTTTTCTTTCATTTCAAC
>DFVG01000045.1:501-859 GCA_002379985.1 Flavobacteriaceae bacterium UBA4166 | reverse complement strand
CTCTTGCAGTTTTTCTTTATCGTAATCGCTAGTGGTGGTTTCAATCTGAGCTTTGATCTGTCCAACACGTGCTTGGATATCCGATTTTTTACCGGCACCATTCACTATGGTCGTGTTATCCTTATCGATCGTCACATTCTCGGCAGTTCCTAACATATCAACCGTTGCGTTCTCCAAGGTAAATCCACGTTCTTCTGAAATTACGGTTCCTCCTGTAAGAATCGCGATGTCTTCCAACATAGCCTTACGTCGATCTCCAAACCCAGGAGCTTTCACCGCAGCAATCTTTAACGATCCGCGTAGTTTATTTACCACCAATGTAGCAAGTGCTTCTCCTTCTACATCTTCAGCAATGATC
>DFVG01000045.1:0-193 GCA_002379985.1 Flavobacteriaceae bacterium UBA4166 | reverse complement strand
CTTCTACATCTTCAGCAATGATCAATAATGATTTTCCTTGTTGTGCAACAGGTTCTAGCACCGGAAGCAAATCTTTCATGTTCGAAATCTTCTTGTCGAACAATAAGATCATTGGATTCTCCAATTCCGT
Organism: Flavobacteriaceae bacterium UBA4166; assembly: GCA_002379985.1. Lineage (GTDB taxonomy): Bacteria > Bacteroidota > Bacteroidia > Flavobacteriales > Flavobacteriaceae > DFVG01. The sequence continues at coordinate 63 of DFVG01000045.1, read as the reverse complement.
TTGCATTTTCTCGCTGTCGGTCACAAAATAAGGTGACAAATAACCGCGATCAAACTGCATTCC
>DFVG01000020.1 GCA_002379985.1 Flavobacteriaceae bacterium UBA4166 | reverse complement strand
AACCAAAACGCGGAGCGTTTGTGGGAAGCGGTGTTAACCGCGTGCGATTCAGCAGTGCTTCGGGAGCCGCCGAACATATTCAAGATATTCCGATGACCTTTTTAGTTTGTTTTAAAGATAGTGTTTTAGGTTTAGAAAATGACCCGATGCATGATAGCCGTTGTTATGCAGCGGTTTTTATCATATTTTTAAGTCGTTGGGGTTTTTTCTATTTGAGAATAGTGATAAAATTTCAATAATATCAGCACTTCTTCTATAATAGAGGCTATTCAAACTTAATATCACAGCTCTACGAATATTCTTTTTCTTATTCGATGCTTGAAATAATTCTGGATTTTTGGATATCAATTCAATGGTATGGTCCAATTCATGAGCAAAGTTTTTAACCTCGTTTATTGACCAGTTTTCCTCTAGGTACTCAATGATTTCTTCCAATTCAGCAAGTGCATTCTCAGTCCAGAGAACCTTATAACCACTTTTCATATATTTTTTTTGCTTCTGAGTGTGGTTTCAACTTTCCATCGTTAGCATCTTTGATTCCTTGCTCAATAGATTCTCTTTCATTTTTCGAAAGCTCATTCCACCAATCAGATTTCTCACTATCACGAAGCTTCATTACTTTTTCAATAATGGACTCATCGTTCAGAGTAGATAGCCACTGAATTAATTCAATCTTTTTATTTTGAATATTTATATCCATATATCAAATTTACGGTTTTCATTCAAAATTATACTCTCAGAGCACGATTTTTAACTGCTGCATAACGGTCCTGTATAACGACTCGTTGCGTGGTTTCAAGATACAAATTATTCCGAGTAGGAGAGGAGTTAGTTTTGAAAATGGGTTTTTTGGGTAATAATTCTGCAAGCAATGAGCGTTATGCGTTGTTGGCAAAAGTTGTTTTTTCGTTCTTTAGAAGTTCAAATATTTGGCTGTAGTCATATTCTCCTTTATACAAATAATAATTTCCCTCACTATCAATTAATACGAAACTGCCGCAGTGATAAGGATTTTCGAAAAATAAATTTTGAAATATAGACTCTGAATCAACATTCCATTGAACGTCACCAATTTTATCAATCCCATTTAAATCCGCTGTCACAAAGAATTGTGAAGAGTTCTCAACCTTAGCTATCTTCTTTTGATATTTTTTCGTACGTTGCTGAAAAATCCGAGGATCATTTGGGAGTTCACAGTATTCATTTCCTGGCCAATAGTTGATAACAACATTATTATTATCGGGTATTTTTTTACCAATTGAATGGAACAAAAATTTTCTTACTAAACTTAAATTCTCATCTGATATTTTTCCTTTTACTACTCTCTTGGTTTTCAGGTTGACTATTAATTCATCAGTTGAAAAGGTCAGGTATAGGAATTTTGACAAGTCTCTATTTTGTTCAAATGATTCTTTTGTGATTTCTTCCAGATTATCGTTTAGGAAGATTTCTCTAGTTTGGGAGATTCCTGAAGATATCGAAATTACGATAATTATGAAGCAGAGCAGTCTTTTCATATCAATTTTTGCCAACTTGTTATATCAATACCAAATATACTGTTATTAAATTAATACTTTCCGGATAACAGAAGGTTGGGGGCCGGGTTATCAACTTGGCCAAGTTGCATCAAAGCCGTGTCTAACGGACTCCGAATGCCCTGCAGATCTCGCGTAGCAACATGTGTGTAAACCATCGTCGTTTCGGGTTTGCTATGCCCTAATAACACTTGTATATAACGTAGATCAACCCCATCTTCCAATAAATGCGTCGCAAAACTATGCCGCAACGTATGCGGCGTAACCCGCTTTCTAATTCTGGCAGCAATACAATTTCGCCGTAACATTTGCCGCACACTCGTATCAGCATAAGGACCAGAATTTTGTCCCTCCAAGAAATAATCCTTGGGAGCATAAGTCATTAAATAGTTTTGCAACAACGGCAACATACTTTCCGCAAGCGGAACCATCCTATCTTTTCCACCTTTACTGTTCTCAATAAAAACCTGTCGTCGCTCCAAATCAAAATGGTGCAGCCTTAGTGAGATCAATTCTCCTATTCGCAATCCGGAAGAATACATCAACGCCAAAGCCGTGCGATGTTTAAGGTTTTTTGTCACCTGTAACAAGCGTAAGATCTCTTGCCTGCTCAACACCACCGGCAATTTCCGTTGCGCTTTTGGGCGCGATAACGTATCAGGATCAATGGCACATTCGGGAAAGAAAAACGCAAAATGCTTCAACGCACTGATCACTTGCCGATGCGTACTCACTGAATATTGCCGTTTTTTCACCCCAAATTCTATAAAAAGCCGAACGTCTTCCCCCGAGAGCTCAGTGAATTTTTTTGTTGAGAACTGAAGAAATTCTTTCACAAATTCACCATAAACCCTAATCGTATTTTCGCTGTAGCGCTTTCCCTCCAAATAATTCAAGTATTGCTGCCATAGTTTGTTTTCTTCGGAAGATAGCTTCGGAAGCACTGCCTTGGTCAATTGTGGCGGTAAAGTGTCAGTCGTAAACGCATCTAAATTCCGTACCTCCCGATCGTCTACCGTTACCCCCAGATCATACAATTGTGTGGTCAATTTCCGAAGCGGAACCTGTGTTACCGAAACATAAAATACCTGCTTTGTTGCACTGTAAGACACCTCCGGTATCCGCTTTATCATTTCTTTCAGCGCATAATCAAAAGGGAAATAAATGCCAATACACCACCGGTTTCGGTGTCGCAGCGGACGTAATGTAAGGATCATAGTATGTTGGTATTTCCGAAAAAGATTCGGTACCGGGGAATTGTAGTTTGCAAGATACATATTTCCGAAGAAAAGAAGAAAGAACGTTTCCTAAATCTAAAGCGGTGGTTTTAGGGTATTTCCGAAGCAATATGTACCTTTGCACCTCATTAAAAAAACTACAGATGCAAGACGGAATTTACGCAAAGATCACGACCGAAAAAGGAACGATCTTAGCTCAATTAACCTATAAGAAAACACCCGGAACGGTCGGGAATTTTGTGGCCTTAGCCGAAGGAAATTTAGAGAATGATGCCAAACCACAAGGCGAACCGTATTACGACGGAATTAAGTTCCACCGCGTCATTCCAGACTTTATGATTCAGGGTGGCGATCCTAATGGAACGGGAGCCGGCGGCCCGGGCTATCAATTTGACGATGAGTTTCATCCCGAGCTTACACACAATGGTCCTGGCGTACTTTCTATGGCCAATGCAGGTCCCGGCACCAATGGGAGTCAGTTTTTCATCACGCACGTGGAAACTCCGTGGTTGGATAACAAGCATACGGTCTTCGGAAAAGTGATTGAAGGGCAAGACGTGGTAGATGCCGTGGCGCAAGGCGATACCATGCAAAAAGTCGAAATTCTTCGCGAAGGTGAAGAAGCGAAAGAATGGAATGCGGTGGAAGCTTTTCGCCAGTTTAACGGTGCAAAAGCCGAACGGGAAGCAGCAGCAAAGAAAGAGCAAGAGCAGTTGTTAGAAGAGTTGGCAGCCGGATTCGAGAAAACGGAAAGCGGACTCCGATATAAGATCATCCAAAAGGGTGATGGTACAAAAGCTGAAAAAGGAAAGACGGTTGCGGTGCACTACAAAGGCATGTTCCCAGACGGTAAAGAATTTGATAATTCCTTCAAACGTGGTAACCCTATTGAGTTTCCGGTAGGCATGGGCAATGTGATTCCTGGTTGGGATGAAGGCATTCAGTTATTACAGGTGGGCGATAAAGCACGCTTTGTAATTCCGTCGCAGTTGGCCTATGGAAGTCGAGGTGCCGGTGGCGTGATTCCGCCGGATGCGACCCTGGTCTTTGATGTAGAATTGGTGAATGTAAAGTAATTCATTCAGTAGCGATAAAGAGCGACCCTCATACTTCGGTATGAGGGTTTTTTTATGTGGAAATATAGCTTCGGAAGAATTCGTTTTAAAATTTTTATGCGGAATTTATGGGGAAAGTTCCGCGGAAAATTGAATACTTTAGTGTTATGGATTTAGAACAACAGAAATACCCGATTGGAAAATTAAATGTTCCCGAAACGATTACGGAAGCAGTCATTTCTGAAGCACTCACGGTACTACAATTGTTTCCGGAGCAATTAAAATTAACCACTTACAGTCTTAAGGATGCCCAATTAGACCTTCCGTACCGTGATGGGGAAGGGGTGTGGACCATTCGGCAATTGATTCATCATATCGCCGACAGCCATCATCATGCCTATAATCGTATTCGTTGGACGCTTTCCGAAGAAAATCCAACCGCCAAAGTCTATGATCAAGATGCCTTTGCTAAGTCGTACGATTACAAGCACGCGCCCATTGCTTGGTCGGTAAGCCATATTGAAGTATTGCATCAAAAAATGGTTTATATTTTAAGCAATCTTTCTGAAGCGCAATGGGAACGAACCTACGTGCATCCGGCTGATGATAAGGTTTGGACATTAAAAGAGGTCGCCTTGCAATATGCGTGGCACAGCATGCATCATTTTGCGCATATCAAAAATGGGGTAGCAAGAGGCTAGTCTTTCCACTTAATATTACAACCCACACTTGGTTTCTGGTCGGTGCGCTGCGGATTGTTATTCAAGACATTGTCCAACGCTTCACGAAGATCGCGACCGTTTACCGGAATTCCGTTTCCGGGACGCGAATTGTCTATTTGTCCGCGGTAGATAAGCTTCAAATCACTGTCAAATAGAAAGATATCTGGAGTGCAAGCGGCCTGATAGGCTTTGGCCACTTCTTGGGTTTCGTCGTAGAGGTAGGGAAACGGGTAATTCTCCTTTCGAGCGGTTTCCCACATTTTTTGCGGACTGTCTTGTGGGTAGGCTTCCACGTCATTGCTACTAATCGCAACAAAACCAAATCCCGTAACGCGATAATCATTGCAAATACGAACCAATTCAGCATTTACATGCTTCACAAACGGACAATGATTGCAGAGAAAAAAGATCACCGTGCCTTTACTACCCTGAATTTGTTGTAAGCTAACCGGTTTTGAGGTTACGGTATCTAGCAATGTAAAATCAGGAGCCTTGATGCCTAAGGGAAGCATGGTAGAGGGAGTGAGCGCCATCGCGTTATTTTTTGCTAAAATTAGTGTGTTTCAGTCAAGAATCGTTACAATTACTAAAGAATTTATAAATGTTTGGAGGGTTATGGCAGAACAGGTATCTTTAAAGAAAGCCAACAAAAACATGGAAAATTCATATAGTTCGCTCTCTGTAGCGATCGAAGCATTACAAAAAGAAGGGTATACCGTAGATTTTAATTTGGTAGAGGAAGGTGTTGAAGCGAAATCACTAAAAAATACATGGAAAGCAGGAGATTTAGAGGTAGTTCGTTACTATCGCTTCGAAGGGATGACCAATCCCGGAGACAATACCATTTTGTACCTCATTGAAACCAATGATGGTAATAAAGGTTTATTGGTAGATGCTTATGGGGCAGATACAGGACCTGTGAGTAAAGAGATGATCGACAAACTCAAAATACAGCATGAGTAATACGCTACGTTGGGCTGAATTTGAAAAAGTCCAAATGCATGTGGGAACCATTCTAGAGGTTTCTGATTTTCCTGAAGCGAGAAAACCTGCATATCAACTTGTGATCGATTTCGGTCCCGATATCGGAATCCGAAAATCCTCTGCGCAAATTACCGTTTGTTATGAGAAGAAAGAATTAGTAGGCAGACAAATCATCGCAGTCATCAACTTTCCCAAAAAGCAAATAGGCCCTTTTATGAGTGAGTGCCTTATCTTGGGCGCCGTAGATCAGGAAAAAGTGATCTTGTTAGAACCTAATTTGAAAGTGCAAAACGGACTCAGAATTTCGTGAACAATTACACTTCACTATCCATCATATCGGTGACCACGTAATAGCGCGGGTCATCAATAGCATCTTTAATGATGGTTGCAAATTCGGGATTCCATTTTAGGAGTAAGGCTTTGCAATCCGGACTCAAATGTGTTAGGGTTACTTCTTTCCCATTATCGATATATTTATTGGCAAGATTCCGAAGCGCTTCTACACCGCTGTGATCTGATACTTTCGATTCGATAAAATCAATTTCTACTTTCTCAGGATCGCTTCCTACATCAAATTTGCTGTTAAAGGCAGATACGGAGCCAAAGAACAAGGGCCCCCAAATTTCATACACTTTTGTGCCGTCTTCTTTCAGGCGTTTACGCGCCCGGATCATGGTTGCATTTTTCCAGGCAAAAACCAAGGCACTCATGATCACTCCGGCAATTACGGCAATGGCCAAATCTTGCCAAACCGTGATCGCCGAAACCGCAATTAAAACAATTGCATCGGCCAACGGTATTTTATGCAGAATTCTAAAACTACTCCACGCAAAAGTGCCAATCACCACCATAAACATCACTCCAACCAAAGCAGCAATAGGAATTTGTTCAATGAGCGGTGCTCCAAACAATACGAAACAGAGAAGGGCGATAGCCGCAATAGTTCCGGACAGGCGTCCGCGTCCTCCAGAATTGATATTAATGATACTTTGCCCGATCATGGCACAGCCGCCCATTCCGCCAAAGAATCCGTTTAGAATGTTGGCACTACCTTGTGCGACACACTCGCGATTTCCGCTTCCGCGCGTTTCGGTCATTTCATCAATAAGGTTCAAGGTCATAAGTGATTCAATTAAACCAACAGCCGCTAGAATGAAAGCAGTAGAAAGGATGAGGTCCCAGTGGCCTTGTAGCGTACTGAATAACCCAAAGATTTGGGCTTGGAACGTGGGCAACGAGCCTTGCAACCCTTCGCCGCCGCCCTCACGAATAAACGATCCAACGGTACTCACATCCACATTTCCGAAGATTACAATAGCCGCCACCACGATAATAGCGGTTAAAGCTGAAGGTATCTTTTTGGTAAGCCTTGGTAACAAGAACATGATGGCCATGGTTAACCCCACCAGGCCAAGCATGACATAAAGCTCTGTTCCGCTGAGCCAAACACGTTCCCCGTTGACAGTTTCTTTGAACAGGCCCAATTGTGAGAGGAATATCACGATGGCAAGTCCATTCACAAAGCCCATCATCACAGGATGTGGAATGAGACGTACAAACTTTCCTAATTTTAAAATTCCGGCTGTAATTTGAATGAGTCCAACGAATAGCAAGGTAATGAACAACCATTGGAGTCCGAGATTTTCGATAGGCGTTGCCAATTCCATTCCTACTTCGTTCCCTTTTTGGATCAAATGCACCATTACCACCGCCATGGCGCCGGTAGCACCACTAATCATTCCCGGGCGACCGCCAAAGAGGGCAGTAACAATTCCCATCATAAAAGCGCCGTAGAGTCCAACGAGTGGATCGACGCCTGCAACGAACGCAAATGCGACTGCTTCCGGAACGAGCGCAAGGGCCACGGTGAGTCCGGAAAGGATATCGTTCTTCGGATTTTGAGTAAAGTTCTTTTGTGTGCGTTGCAATAAATTCATAACGGCCTTAAAAAAGCGGCAAAATTACGGAAATGCTTTGGATTTTAAGGTTTTGAACCGTCTTATCAAATAGTTTTATTCTGAAAGTTCACAAAATGAGAAATAAATACTATATTTAACATTGTGTAGGTGCTCCAAATTAAATTATGTAATTGTTTATGAAAAGTAATACTACCTCCAAAGAGGAGATCTTTCCATTGATCTCTTATGAACAAGCAAGTCCTGAAGTCAGGGAAATTTACGACGATACCAAACGAACCTTTCAGTTGCCTTTTGTACTGAACTGGTTTCAGTGTCAGGGTAGTAATGTCGATCTTCTGCGTGGCAATTGGGCGAAATTAAAATCGACTTTGGTCATGGGAGAAGTGCCTAATGTTCTAAAACAATTGATCATATATCATGTTTCCAGCCTTCGGAACTGTGACTATTGTTCTCAAGCCCATGGCATTTTTGCGAATACGATGCGAGACCAATTGAGTGATGATCCTTCCTTTGTGCCTACCGAACATTTAGAATCTGAAAAGCTTCCTAAGAGTTATCGCACGGCCATTACGGTAGTATCTAAAGCAGCCTTATATCCGCAACAAGTTACCGCTGAAGACATCGAACAGCTACACGCGGTTGGTTTTAGGCCAAATGATATTCGTGAATTACTATCGGTAGCTGATTTGGTCAATATGTTGAATACGATCGCAGATGTTTCCGGAATTAAAATTGATGAATCTTTAGTAGCGATCAAAATGTAAAAGGCGAGGGTATGAAGAGGCAATCGTCAACATCATTTCGGTATGAAGCGTTAAGTAAAGTCACTAATAAGGTTTTTAACAGTACCTCTTTGGAAGCGTTGAATGAAGTGCTCGCTCAGCATATTAAGTATATTTTCGACTATTCCTTCTTTCGGATTGCGGTTGGGTTTACGCAACCGTTGAGCCTAAGCTATACAAAGACCAATGCCTATGTAGAGCAAGAGTCTTTTGAATGGCTGCCTCATGAGAAAGCATTAATCGCTTCCAAGATTCCTATCTCAGAACCTTTTGAACGTTCAAACTTTAAGAACTACGAAATTCAAATACCAACAGAGCACGCAACGCTTTATGCCTGGCATCACGAATTCAAAGAGCACTCCATGTGCATTACGTTGGTGCAATCGCAAAATGCTAACCTATTTTGGTCAGAAGCTGATTTGTTGATCATGCTCGCTGAGATCGTTGTGGCCAAAGTTTCTAAATTAGCCTACTTAGATTTGATCGCTCGAAAAAATAAGGAACTGCGAATGGCACTGTTGGAGATCGAACGTCAAAATGAAGACATTCAGGCGATCGTTGCCAATCAAGAAAGTATTATCGAGCAGCGTACCAACGAATTGACGAAGAAGAATAAAACACTGCTAGAAATTGCCACCATCAATGCCCATTCGCTTCGTGAACCGTTATCCCGTATCTTGGGACTCATACAAGTGGCAGAAGGACTTACTAACAAAGAGGAACGTGACCTCACCATTGAGTATTTAAAAATTTCTGCCGAAGAGTTAGACCAACGACTACAAGACATCATTGAAAGAAGCACCCAACATTTTAAAGAGTCGCTTCAATGAAGAAAAAAACACCATTACTATATTTGGTTGACGATCAGAAGATCGTCAATTTTGTCAACCAAAAAGTCATTGAGAGTTCGGGAATTTCTTGTGGTATTAAAACCTTTGAAGACCCCAAACAAGCATTAAAGCAATTGAAACACCACGTACCCGATTATATCCTGCTCGACATCCAAATGCCGGAGGTTGATGGTTGGCAATTCCTAGAGTCTTTGCAGCAACTTCAATGTCGCTCTAAAGTGGTTATGGTAACCTCCAGCACCAGCAGGATCGATCGTCAAAAAGCGGCGGCCTTTTCATTAGTGGTTGATTATGTCGTAAAGCCGCTTTCTGTGGAACAGGTCAAGAAGCTCAGTGAACAACATTGTACGTTTTAGGCCTTCTTTTGGGTCTCGATCCAGCGATTGATCTTGTCTTCTAATAAGGCGAGCGGAATACATCCCGTTTCCAGCACTTCATTGTGAAATTGACCAATATCAAAAGCATCACCCAGCGCTGTTTCGGCTTTCTTGCGAAGTTCCCGAATCTTCAATTGACCGATCTTATAGCTCAGTGCTTGTCCTGGATTGGCCATATAGCGTTCAATTTCTGAAGTAATGGCCGCTTCAGATTCGGCTTCATTCTCTAAAGAATATTGAATAGCCTCTTCTCGTGTCCAGCCTTTGCTATGCATTCCGGTATCTACCACAAGTCGTATGGCGCGGTGCATTTCGGCACCTAGCATTCCGAAGTACTGATATGGGTCGGTATACAACCCTAATTCTTTACCTAAAGATTCAGAATACAAGGCCCAACCTTCTCCATAACCACTGTACCACAAGGTTTTTCTAAAAGTAGGAAGTGCCTCATTCTCTTGAGTTAACGAAACCTGATAATGGTGTCCCGGAATGGCTTCGTGTAAAAATAACGACTCATCACTGTATACGTTGTATTTGGTAGCTTCGGGAATAGGAACATAAAAGATCCCCGGGCGGGTTCCGTCCAGAGAACCCGGATTGTATTCGGCGCTGGCCGATTTTTCACGGAAGGCTTCCGTGCGGCGTACTTCAAATCCCGTTTTTGGTGTATTGTCGAAAAGCTTTTCAAGCTGTGGCTTCATACGTTCATGGATCGCATTAAAATTAGCGATCACTTCTTCCGCAGAAGCATATGGCATCAACTCTTTATTATTTCGTACATAATCAAAGAAAGAGGTAAGATCGCCTTCATAGCCCACTTGTTGTTTAATTTGTTCCATTTCAGATCGAATACGTGCCACTTCACTAAGTCCGAGCTCATGGATCTCATCGGCGGTCATGGTAGTCGTGGTGTACAGCTTGATCTGATAATCATAGTATTCTTTCCCGTTAGGAATACCGGTTATTCCGCTGGTTTCTCGCGCACTTTCTATGTACTCGCTTTCCATAAAATCAACAAGACTTTGGTAGGCTGGTACAACATCGTCTTCAATGAGGGCTTGATAGGCCTCGGTGATCTCTTGTTGGTCTGCTTCGGAAAAAGAGTCCGGGAATTTGTGCAACGGACTGTAAAATAGGTGTTCTTGAGTGTTGGCTTCGGTTAACGCCTTTAATTGCGGAAGCACTTTTACAACAAGCGCTTTAGGCAACACATACCCCTGAGTCATCCCTTCACGCATTTTAGATTCTGCCGACTGAAGCCATTGTACATACCCTTTCACACGAGCTACCCATTGCAGATAATCTTCTTTGGTTTCAAACGGTTGGGCGCTAGAACCACTGGCCAGTTGCCCCATTAATAAATTGACAGACCACATTTGGTCGATTGGCATGTATTCGTTCTTCTTGAATTTCATCCCTTCCAAATTCATGTTGCATTCCCACGCCAAAATCTCCTTGGTCATTTGTTCTGTTTCCGAGAGATCATCGTCATCAAACGACTCCAGTTGCGCTTTATACTTTTCAAAATGTGCTTTCACCTTTTTGACGTGACTACTGTCTAAGAAATTAGGAAACTGATCGTCGTATCTGTCATCTCCCGTAAAGGTTGCCTGTACCGGATTTAACTTGATTCCGTCTTCGTAATACGCGTCGAGCATTGCATTAAAGTCTTCGGAGATCATTTCCGGTTTTTGATCATTTTTTTCTTTGGAATCTTGCTTACATCCGCCTACGATGAGCAGTAAAACTACTAGTGAAAGAATAGAAGGTTTCATAGAAAGGGTTTAGGCTACATTTCGTTTCCGAAGAAAATAGCGTTCATCAAAAGTTTATTAGTCCCATACCAAAAGGCTCGGAAGTTCGTATTGTCGGTAAAATAGACGACCTGTCCGCGTCCCAAACCTGAGGTTTTAAACGCTGAAGTCCCTGAGAGCTCTTTGAGGTTAGGTTTCGAAATGTACCCGCTCAACAACGGCGTGTTGGTATATTGAATAGGGTTGTTGTAGCTATTATCGTCTGCTTCTAAAAATATCGTGCTATTTCTGAAAACAGGCAGCATTTCGTTTTTATAACCAAAAGCGATAGGGTGGGTGCGGTCTAGTTTGGTTTCAAAGATCGCTCCGCCGATCACCTGCGCTCCAAAATAATTCCCACGATCTTCAAACGAAATGTTCGTTGCTGTGTCTTGCGTTCTTTTGAACTTCATTTTCATAATATCATTACTGTCAAACCAACGACCGGCATTTTTGTAGCCAATCAAAGTTCCGCCGTTTCGCACCCATGTTTTCAGTTTTTCGGCATCTTCTTTTTCTAAGGCGCTTCCCCAAGAGTTTGGGAGAATGATATCGGTATACCGACTAATATCTGTTCTGCTGAAATCACGCGTATCTAATTTAGTGAGTTTTATGTTGTAGCGGGTATCAAATAAGTGCCAGATCTCACCGGCGTCGTAGGGGTTAATACCGTCTCCAATGACCATAGCAACTTGCTGAGGTTCAATAGTTCTGAAGGCGCGACTCCCAAGATCGATCCCTTTTACCAATCCCGTGCTTACCGAGCGAATGGTCACGTGGGCTTCGTTGGCCACTTCTTTTATAAAGCTTCCAAGTTCTTGCGCATCCATAGATTGCCCCTGTACCGGGACCATAATTGTTCCGTAGTCATACTCAGTTGTTCCTACGGTAAAAGGCTTCATCCCCACTTTTACCAACAAATCTTCGTCGAGCATCATCTGAAGTGCTTTTGGGGTGTAATAATCGTGCCACTCCATCACGTAGGCATAGTTGGAAGTAGCCGGTGCAGGCGGATTAGGCATGCTGAGGTTGGTAACTGCCGGTCCGGCGTTGTTCAAAGAAACTTTTTCATCATAGTCTAGATTGAACGCCAAGGGGAAGGTCCAAGCACTAATGTCGTAGAATAACGAATCCTGAAACGTGGTTCGTTTTTCAAACATCGCGTTGATAAGTCGGTGTTGTTTTTGATTCTTCGGAACGATGTACGCATGTCCTTTTTTGTAGGTTTTCCCATTCTGGGTGACATCATTCTTTAGTTCGTAAAAAGTGATCTTGTGTCGCTGAAGGATTTCCGCCAAGTGATATGTTTTAGAGGCGTCTTTAGCATCCCCAAAGATGAGCGCGCCACCGGCTTTTGCTTCATTTCGAGCATTTGTGTGGAAATCACGTTGATAATTCAGGATCTCGGTTCGCATACCTACTGCAGCTTCTAACGTAGATAGCGCCGCCGTAAATTGATTTCTAATGGTAAACGGAAAGGTCAAGATTCCGTTGTCACTCTCCTGTGCGTGTCCGCGAGAAGACCCTTGTTCAAAAAGGATTCCTATGCTTCCGTTAATGTCAGGAAACGTAGAACCTTTTCCGTAGTAAAAATCGTCATAATCCTCTTCCGTATAGTAAAAACTACCAATCTTGTCCAGTGCCTTCGCATGATACGTACCAATTTGAGCAGTGAGCTCTTGGTTTTTAGAAGGGGTCAATGGGTGTGTTCTTGATTGAATTCCCGGTTGGAAGAAGAAGGTGCTGTTGGTACCCATTTCGTGGTGATCCGTTAATATGTTGGGGTACCATTTATGGAAGGTTTTGATGCGCGCCCGACTCTCAGGAAGTTGTACCGGAAGCCAGTCACGATTCATATCAAACCAATAGTGATTAGTTCTTCCGCCCGGCCAGACCTCGTTGTATTCACGGTCATTCGGATCGGGGTTGATATTTTGTGCTTTATGGATGTTTGCCCAATAGGCAAAACGTTGTAGCCCATCTGGGTTAAAAGACGGATCAAAAAGGATAACCGTATTCTTTAATAGATCGTCAATTTTAGGACCTTGTGCTGCCGCCAAGTAATACGCAACCGCAAGTCCGGCATTGGCACCACTAGGTTCGTTTCCGTGAATTGAAAATCCTTGATACACAACAATAGGCATGTCCTCTGTATTTAGGGAAGAAGCCCCCGATTCGGTGAGGGCGACGTGATTGGTGCGAATACTTTCAAGGCGATTATGATTGGCAGGCGACGTAATGGTGAGCAACCATAAGGGGCGCCCTTCAAAGGTAGTCCCGCGATCTTCAATGGTGATGCGATCACTCACTTCCGCTAGGCGCTGCATATAATACGAAAGCTTATCGTGGGTTACATGCCAATCGCCCACTTCATGGCCAATCACTTCTTTGGGTGTGGGAATGGCTTCATTGTAGCTTACGTCATTTGGTAAATAGTAGTCGAGGTCAACTTGATAATCTTGTGCAAAAAGAGAAAGGGTACATACGGCAAAGGCCGCGAAGAGTAGTTTTTTCATGTGGTTTGATCAATTTTGCTTAAAGATAAAAAAACCGCCCCAAATGCTAGGGCGGTCTCGATAACTTTTTAAATGCAGAATCGATTAGATATCGTCAAAGTCAATATCGGTAAATTGGGTAGGAGGGGTTCTATCGCTCGCTGTTCCAATTTGTTCTGCCTCCCCTTGCGCATCATGTTCTTTGTTGTAATCTTTTTGATGACGTTCGCTAATTACTTCTTCTCCTTTTTCGTTAAAGATGTAATCGATCATTTCGGCCAAATTATCTTTGAACTCAGAAAAGTCTTCTTTGTAAAGATAGATTTTGTGCTTTTTGTAATGATACGAACCATCGTCATTGGTAAATTTCTTACTCTCGGTAATGGTTAGATAATAGTCTCCGGCTTTGGTAGACCGAACATCAAAAAAATAAGTGCGTCTTCCGGCACGCATAACCTTTGAAAATATTTCTTCTCGCTCCATCGTATGCTGATCGCTCATAGTATAATTTGTTAACACTTTGCCAAAAATCTAAAAAAATTGGAAATATCACAACCTTTGATTTACAAATCTTTTTCAGAAAGTTGTTTTTCGTACAATTCTTTGTAATAACCTTCACTACTTACTAATTGATTGTGAGTGCCTTGTTGGATGATTTTACCCTCTTCTAACACAATGATCTGATCGGCGTTTTTTGCGGAAGAAATACGGTGACTCACGATAATCGTGGTTTTGTTTTCTGAGATCTCATGAAGATTTTGTAGGATTTCTTCCTCTGTTTCGGTGTCTACTGCGGAAAGACAATCGTCAAATAATAAGATACGCGGATCTTTGATAATGGCTCTCGCGATGGAAACTCGTTGTTTTTGTCCGCCGCTCAAAGTAATACCCCGCTCACCTAAAATGGTGTCGTAGCCTTTTGAGAATCCAACGATATTTTTATGTACTGCAGCGTCTTTAGTCGCTTGAATGATCTCCGCTTCGGAAGCATCTTCTTTCCCGAATTTGATATTATTCCGAATGGTATCACTAAATAAGAAAGCATCTTGAGGGACATATCCGATCTCACTTCTCAGGTTTTCTAAATTGAGTTGCTTGATAGGGGTATCGTCAATTTGAAGTTGCCCTTTTGGTACATCGTAGAGTCTGCCGATCAGTTCTAGTATCGTCGATTTCCCACTACCGGTGTTTCCGATGATGGCGAGCGTTTCTCCCGGTTTCACGGTAAAGCTCACCTCCTTCAACGCGGTAATGTTCGTGTCAGGATAGGTAAAGGATAGTTTGTTAAATTCAATTTTTCCAAGGATAGGGGTTTCTTCGGAAACTAGATTCGTGATTTCCGGCGCTACGTCTAAAAATTCGTTGATACGTTTTTGGGAAGCTTCCGCTTGCTGTACCATAGAACTTACCCACCCCACGATGGCCACAGGCCAAGTGAGCATATTTACATAGATCAGGAACTCTACGATGGTTCCAAAATCGATGCTTCCGTCAATAAATTGTTGGCCTCCTACATAGACCACCAGCAGGTTGCTGGCACCAATCAAAAGTACCATTAAGGGGAAGAACAAGGCTTGTACTTTCGCTAAGTCGATGTTCTTTTCTTTACTACCTTCCGATAATTCAACAAATTGTTCGTGTGTGCGCGGTTCAATCCCGTAGGCTTTGATCACCGAAATACCACTGAAGCTCTCTTGCGTAAAGGTGGTCAATTTTGATAGGTATTGCTGTACAATAGTACTTCGTTTATGAATCGCGATACTCAATTGATAAATACAAACAGAAAGTATTGGCAGCGGGGCTACCGCGTATAAGGTGAGGGTAGGGGCCACATAGAACATATAGGTGATCACCACGATAAATAAGGTGATGGTGGTAGTGCTGTACATAAGCGCAGGCCCGGCGTACATACGTACTTTAGAGACATCTTCACTAATGCGGTTCATCAGGTCACCCGTTCTATTTTGTTTGTAAAAGGCGAGGGAAAGCTTTTCATAATGCTGAAACACCACATTTTTTAAATCGAATTCAATGCGTCTCGAAACCACAATAATGGTTTGTCGCATCACGAAGGTAAAAATGGCCGAGAGGAGTGTCGCGCCTAGCAATAGTAGAATACTTGTCCATAGTTCCGATTCCATGGTGGCGACATCAATTTCGCCCAGGACTCTTCGGCGTACTGAATCGACAATCGATCCTACCTGTCGTGGAACGACCAATTTAAAAACGGCTGCAATGATGGTTACCAATAGGCCAATAAGAAGGCGTCCGCGGTATTTTAGAAAAAAAGGATTTAAAGAGCGTAGCGCTTTCATGTGCAACGAAGATTGTTAATAATAAATTCTCGAATTAATAATGTAATTTTTGTGACATTATCAGTTTTAGCGTAATTTTGCGCGTCCTTTTTAAGGGATTGATAAAATTAGGAATATGATGGAAACTGATGTAGTTCAATTGAGTGATTTAAAAAAGGTGCCGCCGGTATTTGGGCAGGCGTCTTTTGATGAACACGAACAAGTCGTTTTTTGCAACGACAAAGATACAGGATTAAAAGCAATAATAGGAATTCATAATACGGTTTTGGGTCCGGCCTTGGGGGGTACTCGTATGTGGCAATATACCTCTGAATGGGAAGCGTTGAATGACGTACTTCGCCTTTCTCGAGGGATGACCTTCAAGAGTGCCATTACCGGTTTGAATTTAGGCGGCGGAAAAGCAGTCATTATTGGAGATGCCAAAACGCAAAAGACACCAGAACTGATGATTCGTTTTGGAGAGTTTGTGCATTCCTTAGGCGGAAAATATATTACGGCAGAAGATGTTGGGATGAAGACCGAGGATATGGATCTAGTGCGAACGGTAACTCCTTATGTTACGGGTATTTCCGAAGAAAAAGGAGGCGCCGGAAACCCATCACCCATCACAGCATTTGGCGTGTTCATGGGAATGAAAGCTGCAGCGAAACACGCGTTTGGAAGCGATTTATTGGAAGACCGCGTGATCTATGTACAAGGAATTGGAAATGTAGGAGAGTCGTTGGTAGAGCATCTAAGCAATGAAGGCGCTCAAGTGTATATTAGCGATATCAATCAAGATCGATTAGAGGAAGTTCGCGATAAATACGGAGTCAATATTTATGGTGGCAAAAATCTATATGCCGAAGAAATGGATATCTATGCCCCTTGTGCTTTGGGAGCTACGGTAAATGATCTGACGATAGATCAATTACAAGCTAAAGTAATTGCCGGTGCTGCGAACAATCAATTAGAAGATGAAACCAAACACGGAGCAATCTTGAGAGAAAAAGGTATCGTGTACGCCCCGGATTTCTTGATCAATGCCGGAGGTATTATCAATGTCTATGCTGAATTAGAAAATTACGGACGTCAAGAGATTATTCGTAAGACCGAAAACATCTATAACACCACACTTGAGATCTTGAAGAAGGCTGAAACCAATGATATGACCACACATCAGGCAGCTTTAGCAATTGCCAAATCTCGAATCAATGCGAGAAAAAAGGAAAAGTAGGAATTCCGATAGATAAAATACTATCTTTGTAGCGCACAGAAATTTTCTGTGCGCTTTTATTTGCAACCTGCTAAAAGTTCTTAGAAACGATGCTTACAAGACGACACATACGGGTGAAGGTTTTACAATCTATCTACGCACTGCGCCAAAACGAACACCCCGATCTTGAAAAACAAGAAAAATTTTTGTTCTACAGTATCGATCAAATGCAAGATCTTTATGTGTTACTGCTTCACCTACTCGTTTCCCTTCAGGGGTACGGAGAACGCTATTTAGAACGCGCTCAGCAAAAACATTTGGCGACCAAAGAAGAGAAGAATCCCAGTAAGAACTTCGTCAATAATAAGGTCATTTCGTTGATCGGCGAAAGTGATGCCCTTCAGCAATACGTAAAGAATAGAAAATTGGATTATTGGAAAGAAGACGATGAGTATCTCAACATTCTCTTTTCAGTATTGAGAGAAACCGACTGGTACGAGGCGTATCTTGCAAAGCCGTCACCCTCGTATACCGATGATAAAGAATTTGTCGTTCAATTGTATAAAACCGTGATTGCCCCAAATGAAAAGTTATATGACTATTTAGAAGACAAGCGTTTGACTTGGTTGGATGATTTCCCATGGGTAAACACGGCAATTGTCAAGATGCTATCAAAGGTGTCGCCTAAAAATGCGCATCAACAGCTTCTTCCTGATCTTTATAAAAATGAGGACGATCGTGAATTTGCAAGGCAGTTGTTCCGAAAAACGGTGTTGAACGATGCCAATCTTTCCGAAGCCATTGATGGAAAAACACCCAACTGGGATACCGATCGTATTGCCGACATTGATATGATCATTTTGAAAATGGGCATTGCAGAATTTCTACACTTTCCTTCGATTCCTGTGCGTGCCAGTTTGAACGAGTATCTAGAAATCTCGAAAGAGTATTCTACTCCTAAAAGTAGTCTGTTTATCAATGGAATACTGGATAAGTTGGTGAAGGAATTTACGAAGAACGGCAAATTGAAGAAAATAGGAAGAGGGCTTCGCTAATAATAAAAAATTTAAGTATTTTAGCCACTCTTAAAAATCTAATAATATTATTACTATGAAAAAATCCGTATTGATAATGGCATTGGCTTCAGTAGTAGCGTTTACTGCTTGTAAAGAAAATGCTTCAGACAAAGTAAGTGAAGAAAATGTAGCTGCCGCAGCCGATCGTGATGCGAACGCTGGGAAATTTCCTAAAATGACGTTTGACGAAACTGAATTCGATTTCGGAACGATTGATCAAGGAACGAACGTTGAGCACGTATTTAAATTTACCAATACCGGAGAAGCTCCTTTGGTAATTGTAGATGCTAAAAGTAGCTGTGGATGTACGGTTCCTGAATTTACCAAAGAACCAGTTGCACCGGGTGCACAGGGAGAGATGCTTGTAAAATTCAACGGAAGCGGTAAAAATCAGGTAAGTAAAACAGTTACCATTACGGCAAATACTGAAAAAGGGAAAGAAACGATTAAGATCAAAGCGTTTGTAAACCCTAAAGAAGGTACCGGCGGAGCTCCTGTACAAACAAAATAAGCATAGCAGGATCCCCAATTTATGGAACAACTTCAAAGTTTTGCCCCGTTAATCTTAATGTTTTTGGTCGTGTATCTTTTTATGATTCGACCTCAAATGAAGAAATCGAAGCAAGAAAAACAATTTGCAGCCGACTTAAAGCGTGGTGATCGCGTGATTACCAAAAGCGGATTGCACGGGAAAATACTGGACTTGAATGATGACGGTACCTGTGTAATTGAATCTGGCGCAGGGAAAATGAAGTTTGAACGTTCTGCACTCTCGATGGAGTTGAGCAAAAAGCTTAATGAACCCGAGAAAAAATAGCGGATCCTAACCATATTTCAATAAAAAACCCTCAACAATCGTTGAGGGTTTTTTTGTGATTATATGTGCGCATTAGTTGCGCGTTACTACTTCTTTCGCAATGTTTACGATTACTTCTATGGCCTTTTGCATACTTTCTACAGGTACGTATTCGTATCGCCCATGGAAATTGTGACCGCCGGCAAAGATATTAGGGCAGGGGAGTCCTTTAAAACTTAACTGTGAGCCATCTGTTCCCCCGCGTATGGGTTTGATGAGCGGAGTGATCCCGGCTTCTTTAATAGCGGCTTCAGCAATGTCAACAATATGCATCACCGGCTCGATCTTCTCGCGCATGTTATAATATTGATCTGAAATTTCCACCGTAATAGCCTCGCGCTCATATTGTGCATTCAACTCGTCAGCGAGCTGTTGCATCATTTGTTTTCGCGCTTCAAAATGATCTTTATCATGATCGCGGATGATATATTGAAGTTCGGTATGATCCACTTCTCCTTCCACACTGTACAAGTGAAAGAACCCTTCCCGATCTGAAGTGTGTTCCGGGGTTTCCATACGTGGCAGCGAATTAATATAATCAGTGGCCATATACATGCTGTTGATCATCTTTCCCTTGGCGTATCCTGGATGTACGATCTTTCCTTTGATGGAAACAACCGCACCCGCGGCATTAAAATTTTCATATTCTAACTCGCCGATTCTACTTCCATCCATAGTGTAGGCCCAATCGGCGCCAAATTTTTCTACGTCGAATTTATGGGCACCACGCCCAATCTCTTCATCAGGGGTAAAACCTACGCGAATGGTTCCATGTTCTATTTCGGGATGTTGAATTAAGTACTCCATGGCCGAAACAATCTCCGCAATCCCCGCTTTATCATCGGCCCCTAACAAGGTAGTGCCGTCGGTGGTAATTAAGGTTTGTCCTTTATACTCTAATAGATCGTCAAAATCTTTGGGTGAGAGGATGATGTTCTCTTCGGAATTTAATACAATATCTTCACCGTCATAATTCTCAATCAGTTGTGGCTTCACATTGGCTCCGGTAAAATCTGGTGTGGTATCGAAATGGGAGATAAACCCGATCACCGGGACGTCTTTGTTTGTGGTCGCCGGAAGCGTTGCCATGATGTACGCATTTTCATCGATGGTCACATCTTGCATGCCTATGTCCTTAAGCTCCTGAACCAACGCATTGGCCAGATCCCATTGTTTTGCAGTACTGGGAGTGGTATCGCTTTTCGGGTCGCTTTCGGTGTCTACCGTAACATAACTAATAAATCGGTTGATGAGGTGTTGTTGGTCAATCATGTGCTTCTTTTTACACTACAAATTAACGGAATAAGCCACAAACAATTCGGGCTTTTAGTAGTATTTTTGCACCACACTTCCAGCCTATGTACAAACAGCTTATCCGACCCATTCTTTTCCAATTCGATCCCGAAAAAGTGCATCGTACCACTTTTAAAGCATTGCGCTGGTTACACCGGTTGGGGTTGGGCAGCCTTTTTGCTGCCCGCCAAACCCGTCACGAGTCGTTGCAGCGAGAGGCATTCGGACTCACATTTCCAAATCCGGTGGGTTTGGCAGCGGGGTTCGATAAGGATGCGAAACTATACAAAGAACTCTCCGGGTTAGGGTTTGGGTTTATTGAGATAGGAACGCTCACCCCGCGACCCCAGCCGGGAAATCCGAAGAAACGGTTATTCCGACTCAAACAGGATGGCGCGATCATTAATCGGATGGGGTTCAACAATGAAGGTGTGGATGCCGCTGTAGAACGCCTTAAGAAAAATGGAAAGGTAGCTGAAGTTGCGGTACACGAACGTGTGCTTATTGGTGGGAATATCGGAAAGAACAAAACCACTCCGAACGAAGAGGCGGTAGCTGATTACGAGTACTGCTTCAACGCCTTGTTCGAGTATGTAGATTATTTTGTCGTGAACGTAAGCTCCCCCAATACGCCAAATCTTCGGGAACTTCAGGATAAAAAACCCTTGACTAATTTACTGAATAACTTGCAGTTACTAAATAAACAGCGTTCCGAAGCATTGAATCAGACGACCAAACCGATACTATTAAAAATCGCTCCGGATCTTTCCGAAGCGCAACTCCGTGATATCATCGACATTGTTGCTGAAACCAAAATAAACGGACTCATCGCCACGAATACAACGATTGGTCGTGACGGACTTACGTCAGAGAATAAAGACGAAGTGGGCGGACTCAGTGGCAAGCCGCTTACCAAACGCGCTACAGAAGTAATTCGTTTCTTGAGCAAAGAAAGTGGAGGTGACATTCCTATCATTGGAGTAGGTGGAATTCACACTGCGGAAGACGCGCAGGAGAAACTAGCTGCAGGAGCGTGTCTTGTACAACTTTACACCGGGTTTATCTATGAAGGCCCGCAGTTGATTAGTAAGATTAATAAGGCGTTGCTATAAGCTTTTGTTGCCAACACTAGCTTCATCATTTCGTCATTGCTTTACGATCTTTTTGGTGAAGCGCTCGCCGTTGGTTGCTATAAGTTCTAACATGTAAATTCCCTGCGGAAATTCAGCTATATTTATCATCAGCGAATCAGTACCTGAAACAGCTACACTTTTTACCTTTGAACCCAGCACGTTGAAGAGTGATATGGATTTTATATTGGAAGGTAGTCCTGAAACCCTTATTTCAGAAGCGCTTGGGTTTGGGAAAATAGTAATACGTTCTTGTTGCACTTGATCCATTCCGAAAACCTCTTGAAGCTCAAGGGTCATTGTGCCGATGATTTCGTTCGAGAAAGGGGCAATGCCCTGGGCGCTTGCTATGGGCTCTTTGGGATCGGTATCTTCATTGGCGGAAGTATAGTCGATGCCGCTATCAGTTCCTGAATCTAAAGGGTATAGATCAACCGTTATTTCCTCGCGCCAGCTACCGTCTCCATCCAGTAAAGAAACACTGTTGATTCCAATAAACCAATCCGGACTAGGAGCTATCATGGAAACCAACGTAAGTAGCGGAAACGCTTCAGTAGTTTCAATACCATTGATAACGATTTCACCTCCTGCAGTGTTAAGTGCATCTCCATCTATTAGCAGATTTGCATTCCCTGCAGTAATCGCCTGATTAATTTCAGAAAAAAATACAGTATTATTTCCCAGTTCGGCGACGTCTTCAATTCCTGGACTGGCAAGAGCGCCTAATTCCCAAAAAGAAATAGTAGCATCATGAGTTACCCCCACCAATTTAGACCAGTGCGCGTTTGCGGGAAGGCTACCGCTACTGTGTGGATGCGTGGTTTGAGACCAATTGCTTGTAAAAGTAACATCGTAGGTGGCCGTAGATTGTGCCATCCCAAGGAAGCCCAAAAGTAATGCAATGAGAAGTGTAGTATTTTTCATGATATCATTTTGAAACTCGGACGAAAAAAAACGCCCGTCCTTACATAAAATACAATTATTTTTACACTCATGATCGATACCCTGCTTTCGTTTTCCTTTGCAACACTGGTACTAGCGGTTTCTCCGGGACCAGATAATATCTATGTGTTGAGTCAGTCCCTTGCACATGGTATGAAAAGCGGTATTGCAACCACAACGGGACTCATTAGCGGATGCATTGTACATACCTCATTGCTAGCTTTCGGAGTTTCGGCCTTGATCACTGAATCCCCTAACTTGTTCTACGGACTCAAAGTGTTTGGCGCCCTTTATTTGCTATTTCTGGCGTATAAAGTACTTCGAAGTAATGGAACCGTTTCACTCAGCGGAAATGTTCCGAAGAAAACTTCAGAACAATTATTCAAGCAAGGCGTGATCATGAACCTACTCAATCCAAAAGTCATGATCTTCTTTCTGGCCTTTTTTCCTGCATTCTTATGGGATCCGAAAGGAGAGGCCGTGTTACAATTCTACATTTTGGGAGTAACTTTTATGATCGTTTCGTTCGCTGTTTTTAGTATCATAGCCATTTTGTCGGGAAGCATTTCGCGGCTTCTGAAACGGCAGCCCAAGATTCCTATCATCCTCAATTGGTTTCAGATCATTGTTTTTGTGGGGATTGCCATCTTTATCCTAATTCCTTAAAAAAGCAATACTGAATTTATTTTTGACCGCTTCGGAATTCATATCTTTATACACATGCAATCGGTGAAGATCATAGAATGTCCACGAGACGCCATGCAAGGGATCAAAGACTGGATTCCTACTGAAGAAAAAGTGCAATACATCCAGTCGTTATTGCGCTGTGGCTTCGATACAATCGACTTTGGGAGTTTTGTGTCCCCCAAGGCCATTCCGCAAATGGTAGATACCGCTGAGGTCTTGGCGCAACTCGATTTAGGTAGCACGAGCAGTAAGTTGTTGGCCATCGTCGCTAACGTGCGTGGGGCGCAAGCTGCTGTGGAACATCCTGAGATCGATTATTTAGGCTATCCTTTTTCTATTTCTGAAAATTTTCAGATGCGAAACACGCATAAGACCATCGATCAGTCTATTATCATATTGCAGGAGATTTTGAACCTAGCCGTTGCTCATAATAAAGAGGTGGTAACCTATCTTTCGATGGGCTTCGGAAATCCTTACGGCGACCCCTGGAATGTAGAAATTGTAGGAGAGTGGGCAGAACGCTTGTCTGGAATGGGAGTGACCATTTTATCCCTAAGTGATACGGTGGGAACGTCTGATCCTGAAACAATTGATTATCTATTTTCTAATCTCATTCCGAAGTATCCACATATCGAATTTGGAGCACACCTGCATACCACTCCCACCTCCTGGCATGAAAAAGTGATGAGTGCCTATCAAGCAGGGTGTCGGCGTTTTGACGGCGCCATTCAAGGGTTCGGTGGGTGTCCTATGGCCAAAGACGAACTCACGGGAAATATGCCAACTGAAAAGCTGATCAGTTATTTTACTGCGGAAAAAGTGGATCACAATGTCGCACCCATGTCGTTTGAAAGTGCCCATAATGAAGCTACAAAAATCTTTACCAAATATCATTGATCATGAAGCGTCACTACTCCTTACTTATTGTATTCATCGTTACCTTACACTTCTTCGCGTGTAAGAGTACGAAAGCCGTAATGCCCGTAACTCCCACGGATGATGGAGTGATTGAATGCACGCTCATTCAGTTGAACGATGTGTATGAAATAGCCCCGTTGAGTGGTGGAAAATATGGCGGGATGGCACGAGTCGCTTTTGTAGTAGATTCCATTCGAGCACAAGAACCCAATACTTTGTTGCTCATGGCCGGGGATTTTTTAAATCCTTCGTTGTTGGGTACTGTGAAATATCAAGGGGAGCGGATCGCCGGAAAACAAATGATCGAAGTAATGAATGCCATGGACTTCGATCTTGTGACCTTCGGAAATCACGAATTTGATCTTTCTAGGGAGGCGCTTCAAGACCGACTCAACCAATCGCAATTTCAATGGATGTCTTCTAATACCTTTCTGAAGCAAGATGGAGAAGGAATTCCATTTCCTACCGGAAAGAGCACCGTAGCCTTCACCTATACGTTCGATCTTGAAGACGAGGACGGTACTGAATTACAACTAGGTTTTTTTGGTGTAACCCTAAATTCGAATCCACAGCCCTATGTATTTTACGGTGATCCAATGCAATATGCAGCACAAGCTGTTACCCAATTAAAACAACAAGGGGCATTGCCTATTGGATTAACGCATCTTACCTTGGAACAGGATAAGGAATTAGCCACAAGGATATCAGGCGTTCCGCTGGTTTTGGGAGGACACGAACATAATAATATGTTGGTGGAAGTTGGTAACACCAAGATTGCAAAGGCAGATGCCAATGCCAAAACCATCTATGTGCATCACCTTATCTATTACAAGAAAGAGAATCGGTTGGTTATCGACTCAGAATTGTTCCCAATAGACGAAAATACACCTTCTGATCCGGAGGTGTCTGCCATTGTTTCTCGTTGGAATCAAATACTGGAAGCTGAGATCAAGACAGTGATCAGCAATCCGAATCAAGTGATCTACCAAGCTGATCCGCCGCTTGACGGAACCGACAGTGCGAGTAGAGGGATCCAAACCAATTTGGGAGAGATCATTACGAAAGCCATGGCTTTGTCGTTTTCCCATGATGTAGATGGCGCGATTGTAAATGGAGGTTCTATTCGCATTGATGACATGCTAGCCGGGCCTGTGACGAGTATCGATATTTTCCGGGTGCTTCCTTTTGGCGGAGGTGTCCTAAAGGTTGAAATGAAAGGAAGTTTATTGAAAGAAACCTTAGACTATGGGGTATCGAAACGTGGGACAGGGGCTTATCTTCAGCGAGCATATATCGATAAAAACGCCGAAGGAGTATGGACGGTGCGCGATAAGGTTATTGATCCCGAAGCCACTTATACCATTGCGGTGAGTGACTTTTTGATGAAAGGATACGACATTCCATTTTTAACTCCGGAGCATCCCGGAGTACTATCGGTTTATGAGCCAGCGCCTAATGAGGCAGCCTATGATATTCGAAAAGCGATCATTCAATATCTTCAGAAATAGCATGCGAACCATTAGATAACTGCAAGAAGCGACACATGAAACGAATCATTAAAGGAATCGCAATACTCGCTTTGATCACTTTAGTGGTGCTTCAGTTTTTTCGACCCGAAAAGAATGAAAGTGGCTACGATTCTATAGCAAATTTTAAGGCAGATACAAAACCTTCCGAAGAAGTTGCACGTATCTTAAAAGCGAATTGCTACGATTGTCATAGTAATCAAACCCACTATCCATGGTATGCTGAAATAGCTCCGGTTTCTTTTTGGCTAGATGAGCATATCCGCCATGGGAAGGGAGAATTCAACGTTTCAGCATGGTCGCAGTATTCCGTT
Organism: Flavobacteriaceae bacterium UBA4166; assembly: GCA_002379985.1. Classification (GTDB taxonomy): domain Bacteria; phylum Bacteroidota; class Bacteroidia; order Flavobacteriales; family Flavobacteriaceae; genus DFVG01. The sequence goes on along the minus strand of DFVG01000020.1, from coordinate 18,619 downwards.
AAGAAAAAAGACCACAAACTTGAAGAATTGATAGAAGAAATAAAGGAAAAAGAAATGCCTTTGCCTTCCTATACATGGATTCACGGAGATTTAACTTCCGACGAAAAAACGCTGCTCATACAATGGGCTACATTAGCCCGCATGCAATATCGAGAAACACTTCAAATATTAGGAAGTCACTAATTTTATGCCTGAACACTTTGAGGTGCCCAAGAGGCGCAGAGCATCCCCGGCGCAGCTTTATCAGGATTGGCGCAATCGCTTTCTTGATAGCGCGTACAAGTAACACAGTTTCGGTCGTCTTGACGCTTTGCTTTCATATCAAAGCTGTCACAGGTATAGTAGGTGTTTACCATTACTTTATGGATGGAACAAACATTCCCTTCCATTAAATTTTCGCAGTTGGCACAATTGTGTGCAAGTCTAATAGCCATAACATTTTATTTTAACCTAAATGTAAAAGAGCGATGTTTAAGAATCAATTTAAATAGCTGATTCTCTATGATTTGTTCTTAGATTGAATAAAAATAGGGTTTCGTTTTTGTGGGAGTCTGCCCCTGAGTTGTGATTAATTTGTAGTATATTTGCATGCAATTAAATAGGAACATTTTTCGAGACTTCGGAAATAAATTTTAATTGCAATGACTGCACACGACAATAAAATTCTTGGGGAAGGTTTAACGTATGATGACGTACTCTTAGTTCCCGCGTATTCAGAGGTTCTCCCTCGTGAAGTTTCGATAAAAACACGATTTTCAAAGAATATTACACTCAATGTTCCCATCGTTTCCGCAGCAATGGATACAGTGACAGAGAGCGCTATGGCGATTGCTATCGCTAGAGAAGGTGGAATTGGAGTACTGCACAAGAACATGACGATTGAGCAACAAGCAACGGAAGTGAGAAAGGTAAAACGTGCCGAAAGCGGCATGATCCAAGATCCGGTAACCCTATCCCCGAATGCTACAGTAGGTGACGCTCAAAAAACGATGCGAGAATATAGCATTGGTGGGATTCCTATTACCGATGATGCCGGAAAACTGATTGGTATTGTTACGAATCGCGACTTGCGTTTTGAAAAAAATTACAGTCGGTCGCTCCAAGAAGTAATGACCTCGGAAAACTTAGTTACGGTAGGAAAAGGGACTTCTCTAAAGGATGCTGAGATCATTCTGCAGGAAAATAAAATTGAAAAATTACCCGTCGTTTCTGAAGATGGAACCTTGCTAGGTTTGATCACATTTCGTGACATCACCAAACTCACCCAAAAACCGATGGCCAATAAAGACCAATATGGTCGTTTGCGTGTCGCCGCTGCATTGGGTGTTACCGCAGATGCTGTAGATCGTGCGGCAGCACTAGTTCAAGCACAAGTAGACGCCGTGATTATTGATACTGCCCATGGGCATACAAAGGGCGTTGTAGCCGTATTGAAAGAGGTTAAAGAAAAATTTCCTGACTTGGATGTGGTCGTTGGAAATATAGCAACCGCCGAAGCAGCCCATTATTTAGTGGATGCCGGTGCAGATGCGGTCAAAGTAGGGATCGGTCCCGGCTCCATATGTACCACACGCGTGGTGGCCGGAGTAGGATTTCCACAATTTTCTGCGGTCCTTGAAGTAGCTGCGGCACTAAAAGATACCGGAGTGCCTGTGATCGCTGATGGCGGAATTCGTTATACAGGAGATATCCCAAAAGCGTTAGCCGCAGGTGCCGATTGTGTGATGTTGGGATCGCTCTTAGCAGGAACCAAAGAATCACCTGGCGAGACTATTATCTATGAAGGACGAAAATTCAAATCCTATCGCGGAATGGGTTCCGTGGAAGCCATGAAAAAGGGTTCTAAAGACCGTTACTTCCAAGATGTGGAAGATGATATCAAGAAGCTCGTTCCTGAAGGCATCGTGGGGCGTGTGCCTTACAAAGGTGAGCTAGTGGAAAGCATGACGCAATTCATAGGTGGACTCAGAGCTGGGATGGGATACTGCGGTGCAAAAGATATTGCTTCGTTAAAAGAGAATGGACGTTTTGTAAAAATAACCAGTAGCGGAATTCATGAGAGTCACCCGCATGATGTAACCATTACGAAAGAAGCTCCAAATTACTCCAGATAAAGCACTAAAAAAGGCTCTGATTTTTCAGAGCCTTTTTTTTATTTTAAGAGAAGTCGCTTTAATTATTCTCCTTCTTTAAGTTCAATACCCAAGGCAGCGATCACCGCTAACGTAACATCAAAACGATTATCAATATAGATAAGGTTTCCGTTTCGTTGAATGATCTGTGTGTACCCTTCGGCTTGCGCAATCTTTTCAAGTTCATCTCCAATCTTTTTGTACAAAGGCTGTAAAAATTCTTCGCGCTTAAGAGCAAGCATTTGATTTGCCGTTTGCTGATACTTATTAATATCTGTTTCCATCGCAATGATAGAATCTTGTGCCGTTCTGCGCTGGTTCAAGGTCATGGTGTTTTGACCTTCCTTAAACTTATTTATTTCCGCAGTATAGGCATCTAATTTCTGTTTTAAATCGGCATCCAATTCTTTTCCGTACGCATCCACTTGCTCCTGAACTCCGGCAAGCTCGGGCATTTTAGATAGAATAAAATCAACGTCGATAGTACCTACTTTTGAGGTTTGTGAAAATGCCGTAATCGACATTAAAAAAATAGCGATCTTAAGTAACTTCATAGTTCCTGATTTTTTGCAGCGCAATATTACATAATTTTCAGAAAGACGACAAGTAACAAGGAGTGTTACAGTAGTTAAGTGTAGCATCACGCCTTATCAGGCGCATACCATCTCCCGCGATGCGGTTTTAATTGGGATCTAAGTTGATTCATATAAGACTCCGGTACCACGAGATAAGCTCGTGAAAAATGGTCATTCACATCTTCGGTCCCGTGCAAGAACGATTCAATTTTTTCTTTTGTTGCAAACTCTTCGAGATGAATAGCATGATGTGCAGCAGTTTTAGACGCATTAGGTCCGCGGAACTCCCAAATGAGTTGTACGCGTTTCATGAGTTAGCTACCGATGTTCCTTTTTCAGCAAAGGCCTTAAAATCTTCCATGTATTTTTTGGACTGTTTCTTAAAAGCTCCTGGCATTAAAAATCCCATAGCTTTCATCATAAAGCTTTGAAATTTAAACTCACTTTCTGAGATCCATCGTGTTTGCCCTGTAGACTCTTCATGAAAATAGTTGTTCTGAATATTTTCCACGCCTTTGGTATCGTAGCGGGCATGGAATTCAGTCGGAAATTTGTTCTTTAAAATAGTCTCTACCAATACCATTTGGCGTTTGCCCATCTTGTATTCTAATTCCATTTTGGCGCCTTCTTCGCCGGGTGCCCCTTCCAAAAGACGATAGTTTACTAAACCCCGTTGCCAGTGTTTCATGTTTTCAGGGTTATCCATTTTTTCAATAACTTCTTCTCTGGGAAGATCGATCAAAATCTCGGAAGTATATTTCATCATGTTAGCATTAGATAAGACAAGGTACGTTATTCTCGTTAATAATAAAATGCTTGACAACGGATTCGTGTTTCACTTCGTTTTTTGAAGTTGTTGTAACCCTAGGATTTTGCTATTTTTGCGCAGCTTAAAAAGAAGTTTATGAAAAATTGGTTTTGGTTGATCTGCTTGCTGGTTTCAATGACAACCGGAAGTATCGCACAACAAAAGGAAGAAGTATTAATGACTATCGGGGATACCCCTATTAGCAGTGCTGAATTCAAACGCGTTTTTAAAAAGAATCTCGATCTAGTACAAGATGAATCTCAAAAAACCGTAGAAGGGTATCTCGACTTGTTCGTGGATTATAAATTGAAGGTGATCGAAGCACGGTCTCAAGGGCTGCATAAAGAAAAGGCCTATCTGCAAGAATTCTCTCGCTACCAAGACCAACTCTCTAGAAGCTATATCTATGAAGATAAGATCACTGCAGATCTTGCTAAAGAAGCATACGATCGAAGCTTAGAAGAGGTGAATGCCAACCATATTCTCATTAAAGTATCGTACAATGATCTTCCGCAAGACACCTTAGCAGCGTATAAAAAAATAGCCTCTATTCGAGAGGAAGCTTTACAAGGAGCTGATTTTGAAACCTTGGCGAAGACCTACTCTGAAGAACCCGGCGCTGATGAACGCGGTGGTGCCTTAGGATATTTTTCTGCGTTTCAGATGGTGTATTCTTTTGAAGAAGCTGCGTATAATACTCCCGTTGGAGAAATATCAGAGATCATTAGAACTTCCTTTGGGTACCACATTCTAAAAGTGAACGATCGCAGAGAACGCCCTCCACAAATTGTGGTATCCCATATTATGATTTCAGATAATTCGGGTACCCGAACTTTCGATCCGGAAGAACGTATTAACGAATTGTATGCATTATTACAACAAGGGGAAGATTTTGAAGACCTTGCGAAGCAAAATTCAGAAGATCGCAGTTCTGCCAAAAATGGTGGGCGCTTACGTCCATTCAGTAGAGGAGACCTGCGAGCAGAAGTCTTTGAAGATGCTGCTTATGCCCTCGAAAATCCGGGTGACATTGTAGGCCCCGTGCGCTCTAGAGTTGGATGGCACATTATTCGTTTAGAAGAACGACTGGACAGGTCTTCCTTTGAAGACATGAAAGAGTCGTTAGAATCTCGTGTATCCCAAGGAGATCGAGCGAAAAAAGTAACGGCAACCATCACTAATAACATCAAAGAAAAGTATGGGTTTCGCAAAGGAGCCGAATATATTCCTTTCTTTTCAAATTTAGTAAGCGACTCCATCGTACAGCGTAAATGGACCTTTACGGGTATTGATGCATCCGAAGATGCGCTACTGTTCACCATCGGTTCCAAACAGGTTCGCTTTAGTGATTTTGCTAAATACATTGAAGACAAACAGCGCAGCATGCGCTTACCCAAAGAGAAAGGGGCCGCCTTGGTGGCACTTTATAATGCTTTTGAGCACGATGAAGTAATGGGGTATTACAAAGCTCAGTTAGAAGTAGAAAATGATCAATATGCAGCGGTGATCAACGAATATCGTGATGGTCTCCTCATTTTTGATGTGATGAATAAAAATGTTTGGAACAAAGCAAAAATGGATAGCGTAGGGCTTGAAGCATTTTTCAACAAGAATAAAAGCGCTTACCAGTGGAAAGAACGTGTAGAAGGACGCATTGTTTCGGCCACTTCAGAGGCTGTTGCAAAAGAGGCCGCAGCGATGTTGAAGAAGGGAACCGACACAGAAACTATTAAAAAGAATCTGAATACCGAAGAAAGCGTTTCTGTATTGGTTTCCGAAGGAACCTTCGAAATAGGACAACAAGCATTGCCCAAGAATTTTGTTCCACAAAAAGGAATTTCTGAAATATATAACGAGAATGGTTCGTTTATTGTAGTAGCTGTAGATGCGATATTGCCACCGGGTCCTAAAGCCTTTGAAGAGGTAAAAGGGCGTGCATTGAGCGATTACCAACAGCGATTAGAACAACAATGGATGGAATCGCTACGGAAGAAATATCCGGTAACAATCCGTAAGAAAGCCCTTAAAAAAGTTAAGAAAGAATTACAACCATAATGCGCAACAGCATTCTTCTGATCCTTGTACTGAGCTGCTTCTCTTGTGATTATTTCAAACAGGAAACACAAGAAACGCCTGTGGCTCGTGTTAATGATTCTTATCTGTACCAATCAGATATTGAAGGCCTGGTGTCAGACGACACTACCCCTGAGGACAGTACTCTGTTGGTAAATAGTTATATCAATCGTTGGGCCACCCGACAATTGTTGATCGATCAGGCAAGAATCAACTTACCGGAAGATGAGCAAGAAACCTACAACAAACTCGTAGCAGAGTATAAAATTGATTTGTATACGGAAGCCTATAAAAGTACGATCGTTGCGAAACAATTGGATAGTGCGATTAGCGAAACAGAATACCAACGATTTTATGAGGAGAACAAAGAAACGTTCACGCTTAATGAGCCGCTTGTAAAAGTACGGTATTTGCAAGTGGGAGAAGGATTTAATAGATTAAATGAAACATCACAGTGGTTGTCTCGTTTTAATGAGGAAGACCAGCAACGTCTGAACGATCTTAGTATTCAGTATAAGTCATTTAATTTGAATGATTCTACTTGGGTGAAATTCAAATCGGTTGCTGCAGCAATTCCGCCCTTGGCAGCAAATACTCCCGGGGATCTAAAAAATTCGAATTTGAGGCAACTACAAGATTCATTAGGAGTATATTTGGTGAAAATTACAGAGGTGCTTATGCCGAATGATACGGCACCCATAGAATTTGTTCGTCCTACCATCGAACAGATCATCTTGAACAAGCGAAAATTAGAATTGATAAAAAAACTGGAAAAAGACATAACGAAAGATGCAATTAATAACAAAAAATATGAAACCTATACACCCTATTAGCCTAGCATTAGGCCTCCTATTGTGTGTTCAGGGAATGATGCTGGCACAAGAAACAACCCCTATAGATAGCACCTTGACCATCACTACGGCCGATGGAATAGCAGACGTTGTTACGGCTACGGCTAAGGATAGCGTGCAACCTTTTAAACGTTTTAAAGCCGAAGGCGTTACTGCTGTGGTTGGTGATTACGTAGTGCTAGATAGCGATATTGATAAGAGTTACGTTGAATTGCAAGCACAAGGGATCGCCACCGAAGATATCTCTCGCTGCGAATTGTTAGGAAAGTTGTTAGAAGATAAACTATATGCACACCACGCAAAGATTGATAGCATTCTCATTCCCGATGCACAGATCAATGGTCGCATCGATCAGCAAATTCAATATATGGTAAGTGAGCTGGGAAGTGAAGAAAAAGTAGCCGCCTATTACAAAAAAAGCAATATTGCCGAATTGCGCTCTGAATTGTTCGAGGTGAATAAAACCTTACAACTTGCCGGTGAGATGCAACGAAAAGTGGTAGAAAATGTTGAAATTACTCCGGAAGAGATCCGTGAATTCTTCTACGCTATTCCGGAAGAAGAACGCCCTACCTTTAGTGCAGAGGTTGAAGTGGCACAAATTGTCATTGAACCGGAAGTGACAGAGGCTGCAAAACAACGCGTTATCGATCGCTTGAATGAATTCCGAAGAGATATCGTAGAGAACGGTGCTAGTTTTGCTTCAAAAGCAGTACTCTATTCAAAAGATGGAAGCGCGTCTAAAGGTGGATTGCTGCCGGGAATCAAAAAGAGCTCGCCCTACGATAAAAAATTTAAAGATGTCGCTTTTTCACTTCGTGAAGGGGAAGTGAGCGAGCCTTTTGAAACAGAATTCGGTTTTCATATTCTTAAAGTTGATAAGATACGCGGACAAGAAATAGATGTGCGACACATTATCTTATTTCCGGAAGTTTCCCAAGAAATTATTGACAAAGCACGTGTGGAGATTGATTCTATCAGAGCGAAGATCGTTGCTGGAGATCTCGAATTCGCGGAAGCCGCCAAACTGTATTCAGACGAAGAAGAAACGCGTAATGATGGCGGACAACTATCAAACCCCGTCACGCTGGACACGCGCTTTGACCTCACCAAAATGGATCCAACCTTAAGTGCGCAAGTCTACAACTTAAAAGCAGGAGAGGTGTCAAAAGTGTACACCGATCGTGACTACACAGGAAAAAGCAGTTTCAAGATCTTAACCGTGACAGGACGCTATGACGAACATACAGCCGATTTTGCGAAAGATTACGAAAAAGTAAAAGAGCTGGCGCTCAAAGAAAAGCAGATTAGAGCCATTCAAAAATGGCAAGAAAAGAAAATCCAAGAAACGTACATCAACGTTAATGAAGATTATCACGACTGTCAATTTGCTAGCAACTGGTTAAAAACACAATCTTAAACCCAATTTATGTCCGACGTAGCTGCTGTAGAACAACTCGTAACACGTTATAACGCCTTACGGCAAGAGATCAAAAAGGTCATTGTAGGTCAAGATGAAGTGATCGAACAAGTGCTGTTGGCGATTTTTTCAGGAGGACACGCCTTGCTTATAGGGGTGCCCGGACTCGCCAAAACCTTGATGGTGAATACGGTGGCGCAGGCACTCGGACTCAAATTCAAGCGTATTCAGTTTACACCCGACTTGATGCCGAGCGATATTCTTGGGTCTGAAATTCTAGATAAGAATCGGGAGTTTCAGTTCATCAAAGGACCGGTTTTTGCTAATATTATTTTGGCAGATGAGATCAACCGTACACCGCCAAAAACACAAGCTGCGCTGCTAGAGGCCATGCAAGAACGCGCTGTAACCGTGGCCGGAAATCATTATAAATTAGACTTGCCCTATTTCGTACTGGCAACGCAAAACCCTATTGAACAGGAGGGTACCTACCCATTGCCGGAAGCACAATTAGATCGCTTTATGTTCGCGATCAATCTAGATTACCCCAGCTTCGATGAAGAGGTGGAAGTGGTAAAAACCACGACAACCGATCGTTCTGAAACAGTAAACGCACTATTTAATGCTGAAGAGATCTTACACTATCAGCAACTCATCAGAAAAATCCCTGTCGCTGATAATGTGGTAGAATATGCCGTGACCTTAGTGAGCAAGACTCGTCCTGCTGGATCGGCAGCTACCGATACGGTGAAGAACTACATAGATTGGGGGGCAGGACCTCGAGCGTCCCAGAATTTGATTTTGGGTGCCAAAGCACATGCTGCGTTACGGGGTAAGTTCTCTCCCGATATCGAAGATGTACAAAAAGTTGCTGTAGGGATCTTACGCCATCGTATGATCAAGAATTACAAGGCAGAAGCCGAAGGGTTATCGATCGAGGAGATCATCCGCGGATTGTTCTAGGAAGCATTCCTTCAAAATATGTACCTTCGTTTCTAAGTATTATTGAAGGTGGTATCCTCTCCTAAAAAACATCGAATATTTGGACTAGACCTCATGAGGGCCGCCGCGATTCTTTTTGTGGTCGGGTCTCATTCCTTATGGGTATTTCCGGAAGCAATAGGTTCATGGGTCACCTTAATTACCTTCTCGGGCGTTTTAGGAGTCGAATTGTTCTTTGTGCTTAGTGGATTTTTAATAGGAAGAATCCTCTTTCGAATTTTTACCAACCCAGATTTTAAACGGAAGCACCTGACTTATTTTTTGATCCGAAGATGGTTTCGAACGCTTCCTAATTACTATCTCGTCTTACTTATAAATATTCTGCTGGTCCTGATTATCGGTAGAGATCTTCCGGATACGCTCGCTCAGTATTTTTTCTTTCTGCAAAACCTGACTTCGGGTATGGATATTTTCTTTACGGAATCGTGGAGCCTTCCGGTTGAAGAATTTGCATATGTGTTAGGTCCGTTGCTGTTATTAGTAGCAGTTCTCTTCGGAAACAAAAACAAAAGAAAACAACACTTTTTGTGGGTGACTGTAAGCCTTTTGATCTTTTTCTTTGTTGCTAAAGTGATCTTCAATTCCAATCATGTGGTGGCTGATCTGGAAACATGGAACATAGAATTACGTGCTGTGGTGCTATACCGAATCGATTCTATATTTTATGGAGTGCTTTTTGCGTATTTATCACGTATTCATCCCGAACGATGGAAGCAATATCGCGTACATTCCTTCTTTATAGGAAGTTTGTTGTTCTTATCATTGCATGCTGCGATAACTACTACTTCGATCACGGAGACGCCTTGGCTTTTCAACATTGCGTACTTTCCTATATGCTCTATTAGTATTGCACTTTGGCTTCCGTTGCTATCAGAACTGACTTCGGCACCGCGCTGGATTTCTAGTCCGATTACATTTATCAGTATTATTTCCTATTCCATGTACCTATTGCATTATTCGATCATTTTGCAACTTGTAAATTCCTATTTTCCTATGGCAGCGCTGCCGGAAAGTATGCGACCTGTCTTTTCGGTGAGCTATGTGGTACTAACAATGGCATTGTCATATCTGTTGTATCGATTTTATGAAAAACCCATGATGGATCTTAGAGATGCGCCTGCCATTAAAGAAAAATTCAAAGACTGAAATTGGTAAAATGATAATTTTATGCAGTAAAAATTCTAATTTGCGTAATTTAATTCATTAAAAATTATATTTTATTAAAAAATTATTGGTGTTATAGCTATTTCATTACTTTTTTTCGAAAACGTTTTATATTTTGTATTTTTGCAACACTTCAAAAACCAAAAAAAGAATTTATGGCCTTCGATATTGATATGATTAAAAAGGTGTACGCAGAAATGCCCGAGCGTGTCAACAAAGCACGTGAAATTGTCGGGAAGCCACTTACCCTTTCAGAAAAAATATTATACAGTCACCTTTGGGACGGAACTCCGGAAAAAGCATTTGTTCGCGGAAAGGATTATGTAGAGTTTTCCCCTGATCGTATTGCCTGTCAAGATGCTACGGCACAAATGGCATTACTTCAGTTTATGCAGGCGGGAAAAAACAAAGTTGCAGTTCCAACTACCGTGCACTGTGACCACTTAATCCAAGCGAAGGAAGGGGCTGCAAAAGATCTTAAACGAGCAAACGAAACCAGTAATGAAGTATTCGATTTCTTAGAATCTGTTTCTAATAAATACGGAATTGGCTTCTGGAAGCCGGGCGCAGGAATTATTCACCAAGTAGTGCTCGAAAATTATGCTTATCCCGGTGGAATGATGATCGGTACCGATTCGCACACTGTGAATGCAGGAGGATTGGGAATGGTTGCCGTTGGTGTTGGAGGTGCCGATGCCGTTGATGTGATGGCAGGAATGCCATGGGAGTTGAAGTTTCCAAAATTAATTGGAGTTAAGCTAACAGGAGAATTGAGCGGTTGGACAGCCTCGAAAGACGTGATCCTTAAAGTGGCCGGAATTCTAACTGTGAAAGGTGGAACCGGTTGTATTGTTGAATATTTCGGTCCGGGTGCGAAGAATCTTTCCGCTACAGGAAAAGGAACTATTTGTAATATGGGAGCTGAAATAGGGGCCACCACTTCTACGTTTGGCTACGACGATGCGATGGAACGCTTTCTCCGCGCTACAGAGCGAGAAGAAATTGCCGACGAAGCGAATAAGATCAGAGAACATTTAACGGGCGATCCGGAAGTATATGAAAATCCGGAAGATTACTTTGATCAGGTGATCGAGATCAATCTTTCAGAATTGCGTCCACACCTAAACGGACCTTTTACTCCAGACCTTGCAACGCCGGTAGGGGAATTAGGACCGAAAGCAAAGAAAAATGATTGGCCTATTAATGTTATGTGGGGACTTATTGGTTCGTGTACCAACTCATCATACGAAGATTTAACCCGAGCGGCCTCCATTGCTCAACAGGCTATTGATAAAAAATTAAAACCGAAAAGTGACTTCGGAATTAACCCCGGAAGTGAGCAAATTCGCTTTACGGCAGAGCGTGACGGACTCCTACAAGTCTTTGAAGATCTGGGCGCAACGGTGTTTACCAATGCCTGCGGACCTTGTATTGGACAGTGGGACCGAAGCGACCTCATGGGAGAAGAAAAGAATACAATCGTGCATTCCTTCAACCGAAATTTTTCAAAACGTGCTGATGGAAACCCGAATACACATGCCTTTGTAGGATCTCCCGAAATGGTAGCAGCCATTGCTATCTCTGGTCGATTGGATTTTGACCCGGCGAATGATACCTTGATCAACGAAGACGGACAAGAAGTAAAATTGGACGAGCCGGCCGGTATTGAATTGCCGCCGCAAGGCTTTGATGTGGAAGACAACGGCTATCTCGAGCCGCAAGCCGATGGTAGCAGCGTGGAGGTAAAAGTGGCCGGTGATAGTGAGCGATTAGAACTGCTTACTCCCTTTGAGCCTATTCAAGATAATGATTTACAAGAGGTGAAATTATTGATCAAAGCCTTTGGTAAGTGTACCACCGACCATATTTCTATGGCAGGCCCTTGGTTGCGGTATCGAGGTCATTTAGACAATATTTCTAACAATACTTTGATTGGTGCCGTCAATGCTTTTAACAAGAAAACAAACTTCGTTAAGAATCAATTAGACGGTGAATATAACGGCGTGCCGGATGTACAACGTGAGTATAAGAAAGAAGGGATCAAGACCATTGTAGTAGGGGATCACAACTATGGTGAAGGTTCTTCTCGCGAACACGCAGCGATGCAACCGCGTCATTTAGGGGTTGCAGCGGTATTGGTAAAATCTTTTGCCCGTATTCACGAAACCAACTTGAAGAAACAAGGGATGTTGGCGCTTACCTTTGCCAATGAAAAAGATTACGATCTGATCCAAGAGGATGATACTTTTAACTTTGTTGATATTGCTGATTTTGCTCCAGATACACCACTCACGATCGAAGTGGTGCATAGTGATGGCAGTAAAGATACCGTGAAGGCGAATCATACCTACAACCACACACAAATTAAGTGGTATCGGGAAGGTTCTGCGTTGAACCTTATTAAAAAGCAAAACGAATAATCCTTTTTTTGTAAAGGTTATACTGAAAAGTCTGCTGTCACAGCGGACTTTTTTAATTACCGTATTTGATGGATCGTGAAAAAGCTTTCGGTAGTAGCACCATTGAGATCGATCGTGCCTAAGGCTATTTCACCTAAAACTTCAAAATGAATCGTATCGCCGGCAGCTAAAGCCACCAGATTGGTAGACTGTCGTACCGGAGGCGTCGCATTGATTCCAAGAATTCCAACATTCGCAAAACTGTTTTGCGAGATAATACTCCCATTGTGATGAATTGATACGCCAAAGTTGGTCGCTATTCCTAAAGAGGCTGTCGCCTCGATTTGGACGCTGATGGCGTAAACTCCGTCTTGTGCTGCCGTATACGTGTGTGTGGAAAGGTCAAATTCATCATTTGCATCAAAGGCTTCTGCATCAAAGGGAAGTATTGTACTTCCCGTGGCCAGTGAGATTGCAAAGACACTACTACTGCTAAAACTTCCTTTAATAACGGTGGGTAGGGCCTTGTCTACAATTTCTACGGCTTCAATCTTTTTGACCATGCCATCCCGCGATAGCACCAATACCTAATCTTTAGCCACCTCTTTATTATTTTCTTCTTCAACAAGGCGGATTCTAACATTTCCATCAATGTCCAAACTTGCTGTGGGGCTTGTTGTACCGATGCCAACTTGAGCCCATACCGGGAGTCCGCATAAGAGCGCTAGATATAGTAATTTCATAACAATTATTTTCCGACAAAGAAATTGGGGTAATAGAAAACCTATCAAAGTAAAAATAAATCGATAAAAGGTAAATATTCAAAATAAAAAGACTAAAAAAATGTTACATATTCTCAAAACAAGAATATTGAGACTTTTTGATTTGAAACCACACCAATCACAAATATTGTATTTTTGAGGCATGAACTTTTTAAAGAAAAATGGTGCGAATATACTGTTGATAGCATTTGTAGTTTTGCTGCTCGTGCCTACTACACGTATGCCGATTCAGGTGGCACTTCAACGATTGTTTTCGGGGAGTCCTACGGAAGTTTCTTCGGAAGATCGCAAACAACTTTCTGATTACGATTGGTCGCTTTCAAATCATTCAGAAACGGTGAATCTAACACAATCGGAAGGCCGTGTTGTACTGATCAACGTTTGGGCTACTTGGTGTCCGCCGTGTGTTGCTGAAATGCCCTCACTTCAGCATTTGTACGATGCATATGAAGGTCAAGTGGACTTCTATTTTGTTTCTTCCGAAGAAAAAGAGATTATTAATCGATTTAAGGAAGCGAAAGAATATAATTTTCCGGTTTACAAACCCTTAGAAAATCCACCACAATTGTTAGCATCACAAAGCATTCCGAAGACATGGGTGCTCAATAAAAAAGGAGAAATTATCATTGAAAAAGTGGGAGCTGCCCGTTGGGACGACCCATCTGTATTTGAGCTGTTGGATCGATTGTTAGCAGAATGACGGTTACGCTTTATTCCGATTAAAATACGATTCAAGATATTCGGTACCCACAAATACGGTAAGCAACATTCCTAAATTATAGATGGTGTCTTCTACCGGAATGGTCCCTAGCCGCCAACCAAAATTTTCCTCATTATTATACCAAACGACCGCTTCATCGATCCAACTTCCGGTGAGAAATCCATTTACAATAAAAAATGGAATTAAAATTACAAGATAGGTTGGAAAGAATTTCGATAACAAATTCGGAACGCGATTGTAAACTATTCCTAACAGTAGGATGGCGTAGGCAAAGCAAATAAAGGTGTACCATTGCGAATAGCCATACCATAGAGCAATGATCAAAACGCTTACAAGACTAACATATATAATTTGCGTCGTCCTCTTGGAAAGTGTGAGCTTTGGAAGCAAGGTAATTAGTGCATAATGGCTAAACAAACATGCATACGGAATACAGAGAAAGAAGAGCCATTCTTCAAGGGGTAGATTAAAAAGGTAAATTCCTGAAAGATAAGCTTCATTAAAGCCCCAAAACCCTTCCGCAGTGAAAATAATATCCCAAGGAATAAAAATACACATCATCAACAGCAAAGCCGGAAAGAAGGAGCGCCATTTTTTGTGGAAAGCTAATTTGGGGTGAAAGCTGAATAGGAAAGGGATAGCAAGCGACCCAAGATCGAGCCATAGGTAGAGGTACTGCATTTATTTCTTAAAATATTTCAAAGGAGGAAAAAGCATTCCGTAACATTCTCCATCATTTTTCCCCAAATGCTTGTGGTGCATTTTATGTGCTCTTCGGATGCCGCGAGCATACCAATTATTAGCATTCCGGAACATTTTAAAGCGTTGGTGTATGAATATATCGTGTACGAAAAAATAGGTGAGTCCGTAGCTAAAAATCCCCAATCCGATAGGCAATCCGGCCCAAAACCCATAATAGTTCCACCCAATGAAACAGCCAATACTAACAGCTGCGTAAAAAATAAAAAATAGGTCATTGCGTTCCCACCAACTCCCATGGTCTTTTTTATGATGGTCTTTATGCAACGACCAAAGAAAACCGTGCATCACATATTTATGTGTGAACCACGCCATGAATTCCATGATGCAGAAAGTTCCTACAAAGATTAATATCCAGAGCAATACATCTTTCATCGAACAAGCTTTAATTGGTATTTTACGTAACTGCGGGTTAAGATGCCAAACTTTTCATAATTAGGCACTCGAATACGCGTATTTCTAATTTCAACGGCTGGTGTCTTGCTGAGCTTTTTAAGCAACCTTCGGTAGTAGCGATACGCCATGAAGACTCCAAACTTAGCTTCAGCCGGAAGCTGAAGAATCCCTTTATATCCTAAATGAAAATCGTTTTCAATATCTGCAATAATCTGTTGCTTGGCGGCTTCATCTAAGGCTTCCAGATTTGTATTTGGAAAATAGGTGCGATCTAGGCCTTCATAATCTGCTTTTAAATCTCGTAAGAAGTTAACCTTCTGAAATGCGGAACCAAGATGCATGGCAGAATCTTTAAGTGCTTCATACTTTTCAGCATCTCCTTTCACAAAAACCTTTAGGCACATTAATCCCACTACATCTGCAGAACCATAAATGTACTCGTGATATTCTTCATCGCTGAGGTATATTTTCTTCGTAAGGTCCATGCGCATGCTTTTCATAAACGCTTCAATAAGATGTCTGTCTATAGTGTAGGTATGAACGGTTTCTTGAAAGGCATTTAAAATAGGGTTGACACTAATGCGTTCTGCGAGCGCGTTGGCAAGATCCTTTTCAAAACGATTGAACAAGGTCTCCTTGTCATACTCATGAAAGCTATCCACGATCTCATCGGCCAATCGCACAAAACCATAAATATTGTAGATGTCCTGTCGAATAGTAGGAGATAACATTTTTGTTGCGAGGGAGAATGACGTACTGTAGGATTGCGTCACCGTCTTGCTGCAACGATGTGAGACCGAGTCAAAGAGTATTTTCATGTGGCAACAGACTTTAAATTACGAAACTGTTTTTGAAGTGAGTTTGCTACCAACCCCGAAACTAATTTTCCCGAAATGAGTGCCGGCGGTACGCCGGGACCAGGAACGGTAAGTTGTCCGGTAAAGAATAGTTGTTTCACTTTTTTGCTTTTTAGGTTAGGTCGTAAAAATGCTGTTTGAAGTAGTGTGTTAGCTAATCCGTATGCATTGCCTTTATATGAATTGTATTCTTTTACAAAATCTGAAATACAGAAGGATTCCTTAAATATAATAGATTTTTTTACGTCCTGTTGGGTTAGACTTTCAAATCGGTCTATAATTTTATCAAAATAGTGTGCTCTTAGTTCTTGGGTATCTTCAAGTCCCGGTGCCAACGGAATCAAAAAGATCCCTGCTTCCTTGCCTTCCGGCGCTACATAAGCATCTGTCTTTGAGGGGAAACTGGCATAGAAGAGTGGTTCTTTTGGCCAGTTAGGAACGTCATAAATGTCTACTGCATGTGCTTCAAAAGGAACATCAAAAAATAGAGTATGATGCTCCACATTTTTTAACTTTTTTTCAAAACCAACATAGAATAGAAGGGCAGAAGGAGCAAAAGTTCGTTTGTTCCAGTAGGCTTCAGAATATTGTCGCAAGGCTTCGGGGAGCAGTTGCTCGGTATGGTGATAGTCGGCACCACTAACCAAGGCATCGATCGCTATTTCGGAATCGTGTATTCGAATTCCTGTTACTTTATTATTGCGCGTGATAATTTCAGAAACAGGATGATCGGTCTTTATTTCAACACCCAGCGATCGCGCTAGTTGTTCCATGCCCTGTATGACCGAGTGCATTCCTTTTTTGGGGTGGAAGGTTCCTAGGCCAAAGTCGGCATAATTCATAAAGCTATAAAAAGCGGGAGTATCTGAAGGTTTAGCTCCTAAGAAAAGCACGGGAAATTCGAGGATAGAGATCAATTTAGGATTGGTAAACTCTTTCCGAACTTCTTTGCTGATAGTACTAAAGAACTGCCCGATCTTGCGCATAGTTACGGGAGTGACTAATTCTAACGGACTCACGCCAGGACGATAGACCAGATCTTTGATGGCGATATTGTAGTTGTCAAGAGCAGCCGCCATGAATTGCTTTAATTTTTCGGAACTTCCGGGCTCTTCTTTTTCAAAGGCTTGACAAATTTTTTCTAAGGTATCTCCTATGGTGATCGTATCTTCTTTTCCAAAGTACACCATATAGGCAGGGTCCAGCTTTTCTAATTCATAATAATCGCTAGGTTGCTTTCCGAAGTCGGCAAAAAAGCGTTCGAATACGTCTGGCATCCAATACCAAGTTGGTCCCATATCAAATGTAAACCCTTCTTTCTGTAATTGACGCGCACGACCTCCAATGGTACTGTTCTTTTCGTAAATAGTTACAGAGTAGCCTTCTTGCGCTAGGTAGGAAGCGGCAGCAAGACTGGAAAAACCAGAACCGATAATGGCGATCGTTGCACTCATATTGTTTAACAAATTTATATTTTATTTAAACAAAACAACTACAAACAGTAAATTTTATCATTTCTTTAATGTTTGAAGCTGTGTCTCAAGTTCTGATAGGTTTCGAATCAGTTGCACGTGCTTTGGAACATCTTTTTTAGAAAGGGGGTTTATTTTTCCTCCCATTAACCATAATTTTTGATGTTTTCCCAGCTTAATTTCTTCTTGAAAGGATTGAACGTACTCCTGAACACTTTGTTCTTGCGGCTGCACGGTAAGGTAGGAAACAAAAATGACATTTTCATAGTGTTTGAGGACGTAGGGTAGGCTCTTCGGCGGAATATTTGCTCCTAAGTATACTACGGAAAACCCTTCATTGAGTAGCTCGTAATACGTGTAGAGGAGTCCGATTTCATGAATTTCGCCATATGGTAAGTACAAACAAAACACGGGAGCATGTATTGCTTTGGGTAATTGCTGTTTGGCCTCGATTTGCAAAATGACCTTTTGCTTGATCAATTCTGAAATAAAGCGTTCATGCGCCGGATCAATGGCTCCGGTCTGCCAAAGAATACCAATATCGTGCAGCAAGGGTAGAAAAATATGTTCAAAAACGGCACGAAACGATTGTTCTTTTATCAATTGTTGATAGGCATTCGAAAATCCGCGTACATCAAAATCAAACATAGCTGTCTTAAAAGTATTGATCGCATGACTTTCCCTGCGATCTGCGGCCAATCGATCGATCGTGGCTTTCATTTGTGCAGTATCATATCGGGCGATCTTTGAGATCTTAATACCCTCATGGTATAGAAAGGTAATATTAAGAAGTCGTTTCAGACTTTCAACGTCGTAGTAGCGAATATTGGTATCGGTTCGGTGGGGTTGAAGCAGATTGTAACGCTTTTCCCAGATTCTAATGGTATGAGCCTTCACACCACTAAGATGTTCAAGATCTTTAATACTGAACTGCGTTTTTACGTGCATACGGATTGGTTGGAGACACCAAGGTACAAAAATGTTTAATAATCTCTTATATTCCGTAAACAAATAAAAAAAGGCTATCTAAGGGATAGCCTTGTACCGAGGATGGGAGTCGAACCCACACGCCCTAATGGACACATGGCCCTCAACCATGCCTGTCTACCAATTCCAGCACCTCGGTAAGTGCGTAGAAAGAAAAAGTCGAACGTGTGAGAGCGTCGACTTTTTGTAGTGGTGACCTGGCTGGGGCTCGAACCCAGGAC
>DFVG01000051.1 GCA_002379985.1 Flavobacteriaceae bacterium UBA4166 | reverse complement strand
GATATTCGTGAAACCTTTGGTCGTATGGCGATGAATGACTACGAAACGGTCGCCTTGATCGCAGGAGGACATACGTTCGGAAAAACACACGGAGCCGCAGAAGCAGATCCCCACGTAGCGGAAGAGCCTGCCGCCGCCGGAATTGAATTGCAAAGTATGGGTTGGACGAATAAATTCGGAACCGGAATGGGCGCCGATACGATTACTAGTGGTATTGAAGGTGCGTGGACAGACACGCCTACGCAATGGAGTCACACCTACTTTACCAACTTGTTCAAATACGATTGGGAACTACACAAAGGGCCCGGAGGAGCGTACCAATGGAAGCCGAAAAATAATGAAGGCGCGGGCACCGTTCCGGATGCACACGATCCAAATAAGAAACATGCTCCGTTTATGTTAACCACCGATCTGTCCTTAAAGATGGATCCGGAATATGAAAAGATTTCACGACATTTCTTGGAGAACCCGGAAGAATTTGCAGACGCCTATGCACGTGCTTGGTACAAATTAACGCATCGTGACATGGGACCTTTAAGTCGGTATTTAGGACCGGAAGTACCTCAAGAAGAATTGATCTGGCAAGACCCGGTGCCTGCCGTGGATCACGATTTGATCAACGATGCAGAGATTGCAGAATTGAAGAAGAATATTCTGGCTTCAGGACTTTCTGTACCACAACTGGTAAAAGCCGCTTGGGCTTCCGCTTCTACGTTCAGAGGTTCTGATAAGCGAGGTGGTGCCAATGGAGCACGGGTACGATTGATGCC
Source organism: Flavobacteriaceae bacterium UBA4166 (assembly GCA_002379985.1). Classification (GTDB taxonomy): domain Bacteria; phylum Bacteroidota; class Bacteroidia; order Flavobacteriales; family Flavobacteriaceae; genus DFVG01. The sequence continues at coordinate 36,181 of DFVG01000051.1, read as the reverse complement.
TCAAAACACTTGGAAGGTCAATCAACCCCAAGAACTCAAAAAAGTGATTGATACTTTAGAGCGTATCAAAGAGGAGTTTAATGCGAATGCTTCCGGAAACACAAAAGTATCGTTGGCCGACCTGATCGTCTTGGGAGGAAACGCGGCTGTAGAAAAAGCAGCCAAAGATGCAGGACATGAGGTAACCGTTTCTTTTGCTCCTGGACGCACGGATGCTTCCGAAGAACAAACCGATGCAGAAGCGTTTGATGCATTAGAACCACAGGCAGATGGTTTCAGAAATTATGTAAAACAAAAATTCACGGTTTCTTCCGAAGAACTCCTCGTAGATAGAGCACAATTGCTTACGTTAACGGCTCCTGAAATGACCGTCTTGGTAGGTGGGATGCGAACCATGAACGCCAATTACGACGGATCGAAACACGGAGTGTTTACCGACAGACCAGGAACGTTAACCAACGATTTTTTTGCAAATCTTCTGGATATGAACACTACTTGGAAAGCGACTGCAGACGATGATGCCGTATTTGAAGGGCGCGATCGTAAGAGCGGAGACGTAAAATGGACCGGAACTCGTGTCGATTTGATCTTTGGTTCTAATTCTGAATTACGAGCGTTGGCAGAAGTATATGCGTGTGAAGATGCACAAGAGAAATTTGTCAATGATTTTGTAAAAGCTTGGACGAAAGTGATGCAATTAGATCGTTTCGATCTCAAGAAATAAGCAACATACTATTGCTAAGAAAAGGGTGAGCTGGATGGCTCACCTTTTTTTGTTTTCATTTCGTTTATTTATCAAGTATTTCTATGATTCGTTTGTTCTCAGGCGGGCGCTTTATGCGAATTCTGATTACTGAATAATTCCATTTATCGTTGATATTATCGGCTTCGATATCGAGGCGAGCTTTTCCTTTTTCTCCTTGCACGGTCACACTTGTTCGAACATGACGATGCTCGTTCGAATAGGTGGTTTCCCCTTCAAGAATAGCCATCTTTCCGAGATCTTGAAGTGTGCCGAGGTGTGCTTTAACTTCAGAGTTATTATTGGCGATAGCTAGGGCATTTTTATACAGATCAGGATCGGCATACGCTTGAAAAATATCTCCGCTTATTTTATTCATTCCTGAATTAAGAAACCAAACCAAACACATTCCCACTATAGCGATCGTAGTGATGAGGAAAATTTTTTTATTTCTTGTCATGTGGTTTTATGTTGGATAACGCACTTATTTTATCAAGGTAGGATATGCTTCAAGGCATTGTTGGAGTGAACGCCCTTCTGTATGAATGCACTCACAAAATTGAGCTCCAAGTGTGGCGTTCTCTCCGTTCTTAAACTGTTGTTGGCACGCTGAAGCGCTATTTCTGGGCATGATTACGAATACGTTCATCAAAATAACCCCACCTATTACGAAGATAAAAATAACAAAAGCAGCGGATACGAATTTCCAAGGAAACTTCCACGTACGTTTGTTAGGCATAGCATTGGTAACGTGTGTTGTTTTTGAGCTCCATGGTAGCACATATTTAATCTTGTCATAATTCCACCATAATAAGAAGAGGGTGGATAAGACCATCAGAGGAGCTGTAAATAATGAGCCATCGAAGCGCACTGAAAACGACAGTATACAAATGTTTAAAATGATGGGGAGATACAATAAGGCACCTAGCGTAACGGTTCGAGGAATCAACAGTAAAATTGCAGCGAGCATTTGAACAACGCCTATAAACGTGTAATAATACCCCGTGTGGAAAAGTGCTTCCAAATACGCTCCCATGGGATGATTATTTGCCAAAGCCGTAAATCGTTCCCCGGCTACTTTTACATATCCCGAAGGTAAAAATCCTGCGGCGAGTGCTATTCGAACGAAAATAGAAAAGTAGTAGATCCAGCGATTGTTGGTGTGCTCTTGGTGCCAACGATCTAGTAGTCTTGAGAGTTTCATATCACAATAGATCCCATGTTTATGCAGTGGTTGCTTCGTATTACAAGAACAATTTTAGAAAATCACTAAGGTGTCACACTATTGATCTCGATCCAGTAGCCATCCGGATCTTGAATATAGATTTGTTGAACGCCGTCTGCTCGTATAAAGATTTTATTGGGAGTTCCCGGCCAATCTGAATAGGGTACTTGTAATTTTTTGAGTCGGTTTATCAACCCTTCAAAATTTGCTGTAGAAACCGCCATGTGTACTGCGCGATTTATTTGTATCGGGCCTTCAACTGTGGCGATGAGGTGTAATTCTTTTCCCTCTCCTAGAGAGAACCAACGAATCCCTTCTTTTTCGGTACGATTGGTTATTTCTTCTAAGGCTAGCACATTCTCGTAAAATTCAGCAGCCCGATCTACATCTTCTACAGATAAAGCTACGTGATTGAACGTAAGAGACAGGTCTGTGGTGTTTTGTGCAGTAAGATTTCCGAAGAAAAACAATACCATACCTATTATAATCGATGATTTCATAATGAAAAGGTGTTTAAAGGTTATGATGAGGAAAGATCTTGACCCATCAACGCTATTTTATGAAATAGTTCAGCGACACCCAAGGCTGTCCATAGGATGAATAGCGCCAGTACGATTAGCGTCCATTTTGGGATCTTTATGTTGATTTTTGAAGAAACAAATGCTAACACACCGGGAAAAAAGAGTGTGGCTGCAAGGCAGACCGCGATGCCATATCCCGGGTCATTTCCCCAAAAGGTATTTATGAGTCCGATAAGCAAGGCGATTATTCCAAAGAGAATTTGAAAGAGGCTAACCATAGGATTTTTAATCTGATGTGTTTTCAATTGTTTGTATTGCTTTTTTATAGCTTTCGAGCAATTGCTCTTCTTTGATAACCACATCTGTCATAGATACCGAAAGAAACAACAGGATCTTTCGCATCGCCATTTCATCTCCCTCAAAATCCATGGTAATCAAGCCAGACAATAACAGATTTGCAAAATCTTCATACGCACGTTGTTGGGTATAGACCTCATTGAGTTCCTGAATTTGTTGCAACGGAATATCATTGATCAAGCCCGTTTGGATGCCGGTTTCAAAAGCGCTGTTTGAAAGTGTCAAGGTATTAACCCCGCGGAAAAAATTCGGCTTAAAGACATCAATACGCTCTTGTTGCAAATAAAATCGAGAACTGTCGCGAAGCGTACGATGATAATCAATAACCTGTGTTACTTTTTGTTGATTGATTTTTATTTCAGAAATAATGTGCTGCTCTAAGTATTGCAGCTGTGTATTTGTTTTTTTTTGAGCCGCCCAATTGGATACCGCAAAGCCTAAAAAGACACCGATCATAACCGATATGATCTGAATAAAAAGATCGCCAAATTTATTTTTCATATCCCGAAGTTTTAATCCTGTGCTCTAAAGTAATCATTTATTTAACTTTTTTTGAGTGGCAATAGTTTTCGATACGTTGTACACCGCCACATCCATTCCAAGGGACCCCACCTGAAGTATTGAAGCCATATCTTACTGAACCCAATCTGGAATACAAAGATGACTATTGCAATCAAAAATGTTTCAAATGGACGCAGAGTTTCGTATAAACGAAACCCTAAAGAAGTGAAAAGTATTACCCCTATGAAACTTTGTAAGAGGTAATTGGTAAGTGCCATTCTTCCCACATGGCGCAACGGACTAAGAATGCTTCGTCCCATTCTTCGAAACCACAACCAACCAATGAGCCACAGGTAAAAGATTCCCATGAATACATCAGAGAGCACCATCAATTTTATAAAATACGGTCGAAGATCAGGGTCACGATATAGCTCATAGTCAGGCAGCACGAAAAGAAATACCAATCGATAGGCGTTTGAAAGTATCGTGAACAACAGTATCGGATTTTTTATTTTATAAAGGAATGAAAAAAGGGTATTGTGAACGTTTTTTTTCCCCAAATACATTCCTAATAAGAACATAGAGAACGCCATAGGGGCCAAGAACCCCAGCAGCATCGGAAGGTTTGCAACATATTCGCGAAAACGAAGCTCCATCCCATCTGTAAAACTGCCATGTTGAATGACCTGTCGTACTGCTTCCGCATCGTAACTGGCTAAGGCTTCTTCCGTAGAAAATGGTACTTGTTCCATCACAAATGATATCAACGGTTCGTAAAACGGAAACAATAAGAAAAAGATGGACATCCCAAGTAGGAGTGCCCTTCGCTGCGTGATCAATGGGGTCACTAGGAGTCCCATTACCGCATATAGATGCAATACGTCACCCGACCACAACAGTGCGATATGCAGTATGCCAAAGAGCCATAAGTAACCCATTCGCCTGACAAAAAATGAAAATGAGATGCCTTGTCTAGCCTTCATTTTCAGGGCTTGCATCGACATGCCCCATCCAAAAAGAAGGGAGAAGATGGGAAAAAATTTAGTATAAAATAACAGTTGTAGAATTCGTTGTGTCCAGAGATCAATAGAAGTGGTCCATTGCGCATTATAAACATCTTGATTTAAGTAGGTAGAATGCATCACCACGATATTCACCACAAAGATTCCAAACACGGCAAACCCACGATAGACATCCAACAATTCGATACGTCGGGTCTTTTGCGTCGGGCGTATGGTGTTTTTCTGATTCAATAGGAAGTTTTCTGAAATCGATCTACGGGTATCAAATTGCTTCAGGAGATCAATTGGTCCCACATTCTTTTTACTTGAAGATCCCCAAAACCATATTCCGGAGCACGCTGACAGAATTCACGGAAAGCAGGGCCAAATTCATTGGTTTTTTGAGTCTCTATAATCTCCTTTAAAATACGTTGTGGTTTGCCTAATATTCCTTGCTTTGGAAACCGATCTAGATGTGCTGCTACTGCCTTAGCGATAAAAGGAAAGGAGGGCTTTAGAGAAGCAGCGAGTTGCCTGAGTTGTTCATGATCGTTGGATTGGTACGCCTTCCATAAGTCTGAAAAAGGACGCATATCAGGAAGTGGAATTGGGTTGTGAAAAGCGGAAATCAAGGCTTCCTGATCCATATGTCCGAAGCCATAGATGCCGTGTTCTTCCGGTCGCACCAAGGAAACCGTTAGATGTTTGGAGGTATTCTGAAGCACATGACAAACAAACCAAAAATTCACCTGACAAAACAGATCATCTTCAAACCATAGATACACGATTGCGTTCGATGGGATCTGCTTCATTTTTTCGAACTCTGTGACCGTTTTTGAATAGTATTCGTTTTCGTCAACAATACCATATGCTTCACCGATAAAACGCGCTCGGGTTGCAAAGAGGGTTTGTTCAGTATCCCCTTCCACAGGACCATCTACCAAGCATTCTCGTGCCACTATGATGGTTCCTTTTAAGCTGTTCGGAAACTGATCTTTTAGTGCATCCCCGTTTAAAATATGGTAGTGTGGTTGCATTCATTAAAGATACGCCAATTATTTAGCAAGCGCTGTGATCTTATGTTTGAAATTAAATCTTTCCTAATGCTTGTACGTGGGTGCCGATAAATAAAACCAAGGGTTTACAGAGGCATCCAAGGTTTTTCTTAATTTTTGAAAATTCTCTGGGGTAGGATCGAGGTTCACAAAATTGCCGATCACTTTGCTTCTCTTGTACATTAAAAAGGTGTTTTCTACAGCAGGATTGATTTGGTTTTTATCAATTTCAGAAATGGTATCCGTAAAAGAAGGGACAAAAGTTAGTGCTAGGTGTTCGAGGTTGAGTTCCGCTCCTAAAGCTTTCAACATTTCGAAACGCTGTGCTTTATCATAATTATTGGGGTTTCCGTAGACAAAATAGACCTTGAGCGAACGGTCTCTTGCGATACTTTCCTCTTCTAAGAATTGTAACCATTTTTTGATGGCGGACCAATCAGCCTTCGCTCCTACAAAATATAGAATTCCGTGATACCAACCGTATTTGCAAATGGGGCAAACCGTGGTACCCGCGTCAGGACCAAAAGCGTGATATGGCGTGAACGAAGTGATGTCTTCTCCCATCAATTTTCCCGAACGAATCTTAGGATCCATAGTGTGGGGATAGTTGGGGATATTTCGACCTAAATAAATATCGCGCTCGCCCACCCAGAGATTCTCATGCTGCACAAAACGGATGACCCCGCTACCTCCTCGATTTTTCAGCTGATTCCGCTCTATGCTCGTAAGAAGCGGATCATGGTCAAATACAAAATCGTCTAGATAGTAAGGGGTTTCTACATTGGGTTCCTTTACGGAAATGTGCACATGGGCAGGTTCTTTCCTGTTGGGGTAACTTCCCGGCAATACCGTATAGATCTCATAGGTGCCATCGACTCCTGTTTGTACCCAACCCCGCATATATCCATGAGTTTGCCCTAACGAATTCTTTGGCATGTTCAAGGGTTCGCCTGGAGCTACTTCGTAAATACCTTGGGGATTTGTATGATAATAATACAACAGCGCTCCTTTCGCAGCCGTGGTACCATTGGCCTCATACACCGTTCCTGTGAGCAATATTTTTTGTCCGTTTACCTTCCATCCGGCACTGGTATCTACAGCTGTTGGTTGATTCGGAATCTTATAATAAAAAGGAGGGTTGGTATCAAAGTCTTGACTTAAAGTGGTTGTTGGATCTTTTTCTTTAGGTACTTGACCCACGCAACCAACAAATTGACCTACAAAGACCGTACATAGTAGGGTGTGAATGAATAACTTCATGAAAATTTTTGACGGAAGTTACTTTGTTTTTAGGACGTATTAGCCTGAAGCGAGCCAACTATTTCTCAGTGGAGGAGAAGGCTGTCTTAGTGGAGGAGTCGCTCCCAATTGATTCGGTAATGTCTGCTTAGTCTTACTTCCTCTCCATGCTTCAGAAGCACATCATAATCGCCATTTTTACGAGAGCGTAATTCTTTTACTGCTTGGACATTGAGAAGTGTTGAGCGATGTACGCGCATGAAATCTTCCGAAGTCAACATCGTTTCAAACATTTTCAAACTTCTTGAATCCAAATATTTTTTACCGGCAACACTTATGGCTGAATAGGGTTTATCGGTAGTGATGTATTGAATTTCTTCCTGCGGAATCGATATTATTTTGGTGCCCACTTTTACCTTGATGACAGTGGTTTCTTTTGCAACTGAATGTGATGTTGTTGTGAGGAACGGTCGCTTCCGAAGCCACACAACCAAACCATACACTGTGGCCAAAATAAAGAACTGCCGCGTCAGGGCGGTATTGAAAATTGCTGAAAAATGATGGCTTGGGGAGAATACCAAAGCACTCATACTTACAAAAACCGTTGTAAACAAAAGGAGGTGCACTAGCGTCATCGCGAGTGCTAGAAGGCTGTAGAGAGACCATCGCAGATAACCATTATCTATCGTGGTGCGCTGCAATAGGTTTAGCTGAAGCCACCCCAAGGGCAAAAAGTACATCCAAATACTATTGTATAGTAATGATTCTGAAAGATAAAACCCAGTGTTTCTTACTTCGCTGAAAATATAGTCTTGAACGATTGACAACCCCACTACGACCAATACCAAAGCGAACCAAAAATAAACTTTTTTGAGTGGCTCTAGAACCGCGACTGAAAATGGCAATTTGTAAGATTCCATAACCACAAGGTACGGAATCTATTGGCAATGATTGCTTTGCCAGGAAGGTATTTATTTAAAGGTTTCAGAAAATGTTTCCTGAGCGTTGCCAATCTTCTTAATGATGTTTTCTGATCTCTATTCTAAATGATTCGCTTGTAAAGCAAAGTGTTTAATGCATTAAAATTCACTACAAGAACTATATGCTTTTAATCTGTAATGTTCTTACTGATAAAGCCTTTCTACGATCAGAGAAGAGAAAAAAGTAACGCCGCTTGGGATACAACTCTCATCAACGTTAAAATTTGGAGCATGAGGCATGGCAATGATCCCCTTTTCGAAGTTTGACCCACCCATAAGAAAGTACACCCCGGGAACTCGCTCTTGGAAAAATGAGAAATCATCGCCTCTACCATCAGGAATAACCCCATACATCGGCGGAACGACAGTGTCACCATAGACGCTGGAAAGGCGAGACAAAACTTCCTTCGTCAACACTGCATCATTGATCAACTGCTTGCGTTGCTCGCCATATACAAAAGTATCGGAAGCATAGCTCACACTCTTTAGGGCGTTGGCATAGCCTGATGTCTGTAGACGACGTTCCACATAGGTTGGTAGCGAATCTAAGATGGTTGGATTGCTAAGCGTAAGGTAAGCGCTTACAGCAATGGTGTTCTCTTTTTCTTCTACTGGCATGTTGTCTTCAACAGTAATGTAATCTTTAAATATCGTAGTAGGACTTCCTACACCTATGTTAGGATCTAGTAAGGTGCGATTGTTCCAAAACGGACCTTCACTTGGGACATTTTGTAGTTCTGATAAGATTGATCTTGAATCCGAAATCACCTGTTCTACATCCGCTATGTTGCTTTTTTCGAAAGTGAGTTTGAGTTGGCGATAATTCGCGAATACGTAATCTGGTTTCGTTGCTATGAGTCCGCTTGGCATCGGAGAAATATGTGCGGCATAGATTTCATCGGGTTGTATCAAATCGAAGAGGCCATCTGCTATCATAGCATTTGCTCCTTTATAGTTTTCTTCGGAAGGCTGAAAAATAAAATATACAGTTCCTTTTACGTCTTTCTTTTGTTTCGACAACACAGAAGCGATCCCCAACCCTATCGCTGTGTGTACGTCATGTCCGCATTGATGGCGTACTCCAGGATGTTTAGAAGCAAAGGGAACGCCATCAGGATCTTCTGAAGGCAGGGCATCCATATCGGCGCGCCAAGCGATTTTAGGTCCGTTTTGGGCGCCTCGAAGAATTCCTATAACGCTATGTCCTCCTATACCCGTGTGCACTTCTAAGCCCAATCGACGTAAATATTGAGCGACAAAATGAGCCGTCTTTTCTTCTGCTCCCGATAGCTCTGGATATTGGTGTAGATAACGGCGTACCTTAATCAGGGAGTCGGTTATCGCTGCGGTTTCTTGTTGAATCTCAAGATGTAGAGCGTTATTAGTATTTTGCGTTTGAGCGTAGCTTCCCATGATGTGGTAAAAACTACAAATGATGGCGATGTATGTTATTTTCTTCATGTCACAAAGATGCGGCAAAGAGATGTTACGTACCTGTCACATTTGTGACAAAATCATTTTTTAGCAATCCTTTTTCGGATTCTGCTAAGGGATTGCCGTTCAATTCCAAGAAAAGAGGAAAGATGGGTCAAGCTAACTCGGTTACTGAGATTAGGATGCTCTTCCAAGAATTTCAGATAGCGTTCTTCCGCAGTGAGAAATAAGAATCCTTCCACTCGATCACTTAAAATGGTCAACACGCGTTCTGCAATTTGACGCCCGTGCCGTTCACTATTCTTAGAACTGCTATAGCTTACTTGTATCACTTCAAAGGGCAAGGTAATGATCACTGAAGGCTCCAGGCATTGTAAATTGTATTTAGTGGGTTGCTGCCGGAGAAAGGCCGGATAGTCGGTGGCAAATTGTTCTTCGGAAATAAATCCGGTGGTAATCTGATTTCCTTTTTCGTTTACGTAGTACCGTCGTAAGAGTCCGCGACACACAAAACCCATAGCGGTTTGAATGGTTCCGTTTGCTAAGAAGAAATCTCCTTTTTTATAGGTTGTAAAGGAAATATGGGTTTGTAAATCAGCGCGTTCTTGTGAGGTCGCGTATGGAAATTCTTCCAAAAAGCGTTCTTGGTATTGTCGCTTTTCTTTTTCTGATAAGGAGACAGCATCATTCACTTTGGGAAGATACTTAATTCCATAGAATTGCGACAAAGATTTTTGAGAAGCCTCCCTAATTTTCTTGAGGAAGTAGCTCCCATTTGACTTGTGCAGGTTGATGTGTTTTTGCAAAATCTTCAGGTTCCATAAGAAAAAAGCGGTCATCATAATCAAAGGCAAAGAGAAGATTTTCCATATCTATGTACCCGCTAGACCAAGTGGCGTCACAGAGATACCATTTACCGTTGAGTTTTACCGCATTCCAAGAATGCATGGATTTATCTTTGGAACTACTTCCATTTCCATTCCAAATCCCGGTCCCATGCACGATCTCGCTTTCAATGCCTGCCAAAGCTGCCATTTCTTTCAGAAGATAGGCGTAGCCCGTACACAGGGTCTCGTTGGAGGTCAACAGTGTTTTGAACACTTCTTTTTGTATGGTGTTATTCCATGCCTCAAGTGCTTGCGGATCGTTTTCAAGCTTACGGATCATGTTTCGGTTCTTGCGCATGAGATGATAGTTTCCCTTTATGTTGTGACACACCCAATAGTATATGGCACGAAATTTTTCAACGTCAGTATTCAAGGTTGCCGTTAGATGATGTACTAAGATGGGAAGTTGTTGTAAGCCTTCACCTTGTTGTTGGGTTGCCATGTAGTCTGCTCTCCAAAAATCAATAGCTTCAAAATCACTGCGCTGTGCGCGAAGTGGCATCATAAAGATGAAGGCTGTGATCACAATAAGTACTCTCATTATTTAGGATTAATGCTGAAATACTTCTGCAGTAGTGCTTGTATTACGCGTCCGTATCGCTGTTTTAATAATTACCGGATTGTCTGCTAAAAATGGAGTGACAAAAGTCGTTTGGTCGCTGATGATAACTTCAGCCGTTTCATACCCCAAAAAACTCACGACCAGAACGTCGTTTTCTGCGAGTGCTTCCGGAAAGGTAAAGCCCCCTTTTTCATCGGTAACTACGCCAATGGCAGTTCCTTTGAGTACTACGGTCGCGCCAAATACAGGACCGTCTGTACTTTTAACAATACCGGTGACGGTTCTTTTCTGTTCTTGGGCGGTCGCCGAAGTCGTGACCATAAATGCTAATAGCAGCATTATTCCGAAGAAAAAAAGATGGGAAAATGGCTTTGCGGTGGAAAGAATACGTGTTTTCATAAGATAATGGTTTTTGTTTCTATAAACCTACGTTGTATCAAAATGAAATACTATAAGCAATGAGTTAGTGGCACGGTTGAACGCGTGAGACTATTGCTTCAGTTAGGGAAGCTTTTGAGCGCTCTTTTCAGAATTAAACAATTTACGCCTGTATCATATAGAGTGCCTGATCGCCGTCGTACTTCCAAAGTCCGTTACGCCCTCCAAACCATATATTTCCATTGACATCTTCCACTAAGAAGCGAATATTTGAAAACACCTGATCTTCCACGGTAAATACCTCAAAATGCCCATCCTTTAATGTGCTGAGTGGAGTAATGCCACTGGCAATCCACAGATGTCCTTTTGAATCTTCGAAGATATTAGACACATTATTATGCCGAAAGCCATCTGTAGTTTTATAGAAAGTAGTAATACCGGAAGCATCCATACGATCGAGTCCGCCTTTATTGTTCCCATGCGTGCCCACCCAGACGGTATTCTTTCGATCTACATACACCACGCGTACAAAATCATCGCTTAAATTTGAGACGTAGTGAATGAATTTTTCACCATCAAATTTACTCACTCCGCCATGACTCAGTGATGAGAACCAGAGATTTCCTGAACCGTCCTTATCCATACTTAGAACGATGTTGTGATGCAGACCATCATCGTAGACCATGCCAATATTTGAAAGATGCTGTGTGAATTTTTGATCGTCATATTGATACACTCCAGCGCCATTCGTGCCCAGCCAAATAGCTCCATTTTCATCCTCTAGAATTGACATTACCTCATTGGGGTTTACCACGGGGTATACGGTATCTAGCCAAACACTAGTGGTGTCTGTAAAGGGAATGTTGAGGTGCTGAAATGACATATTACCATCGAAGAGATCTACTCCTTTATCCGTTCCGATCCATAACATGCCTTTAGAATCTTCAAAAATACAATTGACATGGTTGCTGCTCATACCTTCTTCGGTTGTATAATTTTTGAATTTCTTTCCGTCAAAGTTATAAATACCATTCCCGCGCGTTGCGAACCATAAGTGATTGTTGCTGTCTATCATTCCATTATAAAAACTTGCTTTCGTGTTCAGGAGTTTGGGTGTTACTTGTTTTTGGGACTCAGCAACGTGCTTGGGAGTGACTTTGTTTTCAACAGTCGTATTGCAGGAAACTAACAGGAAAGTACACAGAAAAACGACATAATAACGGTAGATAAGAAAGTTAGAAGAGCGCATGGGAGTGCTATTTTCTTAGAATTTTTTCCATGGCTTTTCCGCGTGCTAGTTCATCGATCAATTTATCGAGATAACGAATTTTCTGCATGAGTGGGTCTTCTATCTCTTCCACGCGATGCCCACAGATCACACCGGTAATTTTAGTCACATTTGGATGTAGTTGTGGCGCTTCCTCAAAAAATGTCTCAAAGTCGGTTTTATTTTTTAGCACACCTTCTAACTCCGACTGTGAATATCCGGTGAGCCATTGTATGATGGTATTTACCTCTTCGTGGGTATGTCCTTTCTTTTCGGCTTTTGCCACATAATGCGGATATACACTGGCAAAGGCGGTGGTGAAGATGCGATGTTTTTTCATGGAAAGCGTTGTCTATACAGTTCTAAGGTACGGAATATTTTGCAGGGATTGAGGAAAGGTTCGGGGCTCTTACTTCCGTTTGAAAAAAATATAGTCGGTAGCTATGGGGGCGACTCCTGAAGCCCGTAGGTCTGAAATAATCTGACCGCGGTGATGCGTTGTATGATTCGCAATATGAAATAATATATCCTGCAGGGTATTGGTAAACGACATGCCTTTAGAATTTTGGTAACTAACCGTTTCATCAAGATCACGTTCGTTTATGATGGTCAGCGTTTTTTGGTAGTTTAGAAGATCTAAGTTCTTACATTCTGAAAAAGAGTGTAGTTGGTGTACCCCTAATTCTTTGGTGTTGGCGACTCGGGCATTCCAGATTTGATGGGCGTTGATGATATGTGAGAACAAGGGTTGGGTACGTTCTGAAAGATTCGATGAATACGATTGTAATTGCTGAAGTATTTTTTGATTGAAGTGATGGTGATAATCGAAAATATCTTTAAAGAATTCTTTCATCATTTGGTTGCATTACGATAGTGTTGTTAACAAGGAAGCAAGATCCAACGTGCGGGTATACATATCCAATGAGCCATCTGGCTTTCTTGGCCATTCCTCTTGTGGACGATCCCAATAAAGTTCAACTCCGTTTTCGTCAGGGTCGTTCAAATATAGCGCTTCCGAAACGCCATGATCAGCGGCACCGGTAAGCGGATATTCAAAAGCTTGAAGGCGTTGTAGGATGACGGCCAATTCTTTTCGTGTGGGATAGACGATCGCAGTGTGAAATAATCCCGGAGCATTCTTAGGCGCAGGAGAAGCACCTTTGCTCTGCCACGTGTTGAGTCCGATATGATGGTGATATCCTCCTGCGGAAATAAAGGCAGCATCTTGGCCATAGGTCATGGTCACTTCAAACCCTAATAGGCCACAATAAAAATCTAAAGAACGTTGTAAATTGGATACTTTTAAGTGCACATGTCCTATTCGCGTCTGTGCAGGTATTTTATAGGGAGAAGCGTTTTGCATTTTATCTGTCTATTGCCATTATTCTTTTCATCATCATTAGGATTTAAAATGCTTAGAACAACCCTTGCTCGTTGGGTGAGTTTTGTTCCATAACCTGCCCCAGATCCCATAGCTCTACGATCTTATCTTCTTGAAAACGAAAGATGTGGACTACGGCAATTTCCATTTCTTGTTTTACCACATGAGAATGAAGAATGACCGTGCTCCCGTCAACATAGCTGTATTTGATTTTGAGGGATTCATTGGGGTTTTTTTGATGGTCTTCTTCCATAGCTTTGATCAGTGCTTCTCGGCTTCCCTCAAAATATTGATTGTGATGAATAAACTCGGCTGCCGTAAAACGGTCAAAGCCTTGCTGTACGTTTCCGGACCCTACCAAGGTTAAAAACGAATGTGTTATTTCTTCAATGTTCATAAGAACATACTTTTAAATTAGTTGCATGTATTACTGCTCTTGTTTCAATTTTTGTTTGAGGTATACGAAGCTTGCTTCAATGGTGTCAAAAACATCATCTTCCGGAATAAGATCGGGGATGATATCTACCTTTTCCAGCATATCTCTGGGTTGTTCTTGAAGTCCTACAAGAATTACTTCCTTATTACCGGCTCTTAAATCAAATATAATATCTTCCAAAGTATACAAGCCCGATTGGTCCATATACGGCACGCGATCCATCCGAAGAATCACCGCTTTAATCCCGTCTGGAAGGGTTTTAATCTGATCCTTAAAATAGGAAGTAAACCCGAAGAACAACGGACCGTAAAGGTGTTTGATAATTACCTTTTCTTTATATTCCTCATAAAAACTGGTTTCATCTTGCCACGGTTTCGAGCCGTCGAGGTCGGCTACATTACCCACTTCCATCCCGCGTTCACTGATGTCACCCGATTTCTTCATAAAGAGTAAGCAGGCCAAAGCAATACCAATTCCCACTGCGTGTATCAAACTTCCGAACGTAGTTATAAGCAATACCAGTATAAGCACAACTGAATCTGATTTCGGTACCTTCGTAAGGTGTTTAATTCCTTTGAAATCGATGATCTTAATTCCGATAGGAATCAGTAAACCTGCCAATACACATAAAGGAATGTGCGCTGCTAATTGCCCCAAGCCCAATAATACCGCAAGCAGGAAAAGTCCGTGAATCATTCCGGAGAGCCGTGTTTTTCCACCGGCATTAATGTTTACCACCGTACCTTTAGTTGCTCCAGCACCTGGAATTCCACCAAAGGCAGCCGCAATCATATTTCCAATACCTTGACCAATTAGTTCTCGATTACTATTGTGTTTTGTTTTGGTCATATTGTCTGCAATCACCGAAGTGAGCAAGGAGTCAATACTTCCGAGAACGGCAAGCACTAAAGAGTATTCTAAAATCAAACTATACGCTTCTGCATCTACGCTAAAAATGTTTCCAAGTTGGAAGGAAGGTAGACCGGAGGGAATATCGCCAATGAGCGGCACTTCCATTTTTGTAAAGTAAGCGATAAGGGATGCGACGATGAGCGCAACCAAAGCACTGGGTATGGCTTTTGTTATCTTCGGAACAAGAAAATAAATAGCGATTGTTATCGCCCCAAGGATCAGCGCCGACACATTAAAATCGGTAAGCAAACTTGGCAGGTCTTTAAGGACGGCTACGGTCGACTTAGCCGGTTCTAGTCCGGCGAAAGGTAATATCTGAAGAATCACAATGATCAATCCCACACCACTCATAAACCCTGACACTACCGGATATGGGAAATATTTCACATAACTGGCGATATTGAGAAAGCCAAAGATCAACTGAAATACCCCTCCCAGTAAGAAGGTGAGTAGAATGATATTCATGGCATTGTCTAGTGTGCCATTCATCTGTATGGCACCTGCTACCAATGCGGCAGAAACAACGGTCATGGGTCCTGTAGGGCCACTCGCTTGTGTAGGCGTACCTCCAAATAAGGCGGCAAAAATTCCGATTGCGATCGCGCCATAAAGTCCGGCCGTAGCGCCTAATCCAGATTGCACCCCAAAAGCCAACGCCAGCGGTAATGCAACCACCCCTGCCACAAGACCTCCGGTAAAATCTCCTTTAAAGTTTTTAAAATTGTAAAATTTCGAGAACATAGATTTAGAAGGTTTTAATCATTATCAATTGATTCTAAATATAAAGATATAACCCTTTATGTTTTTACCATCTTATTTCCTCCATTTTTGATGGTAAAACCACCACTTCCTATTTCAATACATGGTATTCCCGTTTTCGGAATGATCGGGGATGCGTTGAATGCTGTCCCAATGTTCACAAATCTTTCCTTCTGGATCAAAACGGAAGAAATCCATGGTGACATATTCCTCCTCCGGCCATACTTGATGGGTATGCAAGGCCACGAGATCTCCTTCAGCGATACACCGTACAAAACGAATGGATTTATTGGGAAATTCGTCTTGCATGCGTTCAAAATAAGCGATAAACCCTTCGGTTCCGTCTTGCACATGCGGATTGTGTTGAAGGTACGTTTTGCCTACATAGCGAGCAACGGCTTCCTTTGGATTTCCTTCATACGCCATTTTATAAAAGGCCATAGCGCGTTGCTTGTTTTCTTCTAGATCCATCCTTTTATTTGTCCTGTTGTTTCATAAGTTCTTCTTTCCGAAACTTAATCATACGAATGATGAGGTCTTTGGGTAGCGGTTGATCTAAAGGGAACTGAACCGATCCTTTACCTTGCTTATAGTCTTTCAGTGCCTCAGAAAAGGCAGCTATCGTTGTGGGGAACGGGTAAAAACCTATGAATTTACTGTACCCCGCCATCATAATCTGTTGATCGCGCTTTCCATCGGGAATCAGCGTATAGGCGGGGATTTTATAATTGATAATCTCGGTGGCATCAGGAGCCGCTTCCTTGATAATTTCTCGCATGGTTTCTAAAGCCCTCTGAATGTCCGGGGGCTGCGCGGCGATATAAGCCGCTACCGTTTGAAAATCAGGCATGTGTCCTCTTTTTGCCATGGTTGCAGCAGTTGTGGTTTATCGTTCGTTATATCCTTTTCCTTCGAAAATGCTTTGCGTCGCCTTTTCAATTCTTGAGACACGGGTTTTTGACTGTTTTGCACTTCCAAAATAGAGCAAATAGCCGCGCTGTCTTCCGGGTGTTAGTTGGTCAAAGGCTTTTTTGTAACTGGGATCTTCTTGAAATTTTTGAAGTAATTCCTTCGGAACCTCATATTCAGATGTTTTCTTTAAAGGAATCTCTTTACCTTCTACTTCATTTTTTATGGCTTCAGCAATAAAGGACTGGATCGTGGTCTTTTGGTCTTCAATTTCTTGAGTGTTTTGAAACCGAAGTTGACGCGCTCCTTGTGTATTCTTTGTTTGTTGGATGAGCCGTTTTTCGGGATCTTTTAAAAGTGCGCCTTTGTGAAATAACAATGAGCAATACTCTTTAAATCCATGAATGAGGACGATATTTTTGCCTTGATGTGTATAGCAAGGATGCATCCATTTGAAGTCTTCGGTGAGATTACAATCCATTATCATATTCCGAAGCAATGTCATTTCTTCTTTCCATTGGGGTGCCCGTTTCAAAAAAACCGCTACACGTTTATCCATAGCAATAAAAAACATCAAAATTACAAATACAAGATACGGATTATTCGCTAGAGAGCGCGAGGGAGATCTCTAGCCGATTTTGCGGTAACAAAAAAAATTAGCTGTTGCGCCGAATAGCATAAAGATGTTGTTCAATCACATGCCAATCTGCTTTGAGACGATTTCCGAAGAAAGCCAGAGAACAACGAATACGCCAACGATACCAGTTATTATTTCGTTTGGTGAAGGCTAAGGAACATTGTTCTTGTAACCAGTCTGGATCGAATCCGTCCCAAACTCCAGCTACCGAAATTAGATTGTTTTTTAGCACCGGAAATACTTCATAACGGTGTATTTCTATTATTTCTGAAAGGGAAAAAGCTGAAGAATGAAACAATATCGCAAGTTCTTCGTAGTCTTTTTCTTGAAGTTCTGTGTCGAGATACAATTTGGAAAGGGCTATCCAAACCGGAAGTCGCTTTGAAAGCTCTTGTGAAGTAATAGAAGCTATTGTTTTGGAATGGTTCATTGGCTATTTAACCGGTTTCGACCTAGCGATCGGTAGATTTTTCAACTGAGCTTGCATGATCTTTTATAACATACCAATTGTCCTTCATTTTCCTTAGGTCATAACTTACAATCATTCGATTAAAATAAGGAACTCCGTCTCGCTCCGGTTCACGATAGATGATTTCAGTAATCGCCATCCCCAGGTTATCACTTACCTCACTATTTAAAATTTTTGTTTCAAACGTCCAAGTACTGTCTTTAAACCATTCTCGGTGATAGTCCATAAAGCCATCCACGCCATAGATAATTTCCGTTTGAGGAAGAATAAGCTGCATCGTGCCATCGGGGGCCAGCGTATTTTTCAACGTTGTTAGATCTCGTTGAGCGACGGCGTCTAAGTGCGCTTGCATAACAGTAAGCATGTCTTCTCTTTCCGTATTTTGAGGGGTAGGAGAAGTTGTTTCTGTGGTTTCTTGGCAGGCAGTAGCGGTGAGTAGTATAAAGAATACTAGAATGCAGTAACGTTTTTTCATTGCTGAAGGCTTTAAGGTATCGCAGGATACCGTAATCAAGGTACAAATTATTTTGATTCAGGTTGTTACTTCGTAATTAGTGACTTCTTTTTTACTGATGTTTTCAGCAACAATTATTCATTCAACAGCGATTGAAACAATTCTAAAAATTGCCCGATATGATACCCGTCCATGAGTCCGTGATGCCCATGCACAGAAACGGCCATCTCTTTTTTATCTGCAACCGTTATTACTTTTCCGAAAGAGATCTTGGGACAACTATCGGGGTGAGAAAAACTTCGCGCATGCGACAAACTGGTGAAATCTATCCAAGGCAACGCGGAGAAATGGATCACATTTTCTCCCGAAACAGCCGGTAGGAGGGAGGTGCTTTGTTGTACGCGTTCTATTTCTTTCAATGCATTTTTGTAGAAAGTGTGCTCCTCTTTATGATAATCTATATACGAAAAGCCAAAGGTGCCATTGGGACGTTTAATGGTAGGGGAGGAGTTAATGGTTTCAAATTCATAGACCTTTTCATCGACAATGCGATACCGAAAATTTTCAATTTGATTGACGGCTTTGAGCGCTCGATAGAGGTAATATAAAAAGAAGGATGTTTTCTCTTGCTGCGCAGTGGTATACGCATTGGTAACATCAACACGCGAAGTGACCCCAAAGAAGGGCTCTTCAAATTTAGAAAAGAATAAGTAATGTTCTTTCCGATTCCAAGATTCAATATCAATACGTTTTTTCATGATGGCATTATGAAGACCACAAAAATAGACAACGCTTTGCATGAAATAAAATAAGAATCGAAAATCAAGGTAAGATCCCTTGTGCTACCACGGTCCTTCAGTAGTTACTTCAGAGACAGCTCCGTTTTTAGTGATTTTATAGAGGCCACCAGCACCCCCTAGCCAGAGCGTTCCTTCAACGTCTTGCACCATGCTCATAATAGAAATAGGAACTTTGAAGTTTTCAAAAGTAGTTCCATCAAATCGGTATACGCCATGTTCTACCGTTCCAATCCACATATTTTCAGACCGATCCATGAAGATCTCATAACTATCGCCGTTATGAAGTCCTGCTATATCAGGAAAGTGAGTGTATGAGGTGCCGTTGAATGTAGTAATTCCGCCTAACCCACTGCGTTTTTCAGGATCAGCATTATCTTTTTCCGCGATGCGAGAAGCAAACCAAATGACTCCCTCTCGGCCCTCTTGAATTTCAGTGAGGTGATTTGAGTAGAGTCCGTCTTTTTTAAGATGAAACGTAAAGTCATTCCCATTAAACTTGGTGGCGCCGTACCCGTCCCTACCTAACCATATATTGCCCTGTTTATCTTCTATGATCCCGGTAATCCAGTTTTCAGTGTCCTTATTGATGGGTGTAGTTATTTTTGGTTTGGGAAGTGTAAATGTTTCAAAAGTAGTTCCGTTGAAGGTACAAACCCCGCCCCAAGTACCAATCCATAGGAGTCCGTTTTGGTCAATCAAGAGCGTACTGATCATATCACTACAGAGTCCGTCTGCTTCGGAATAGGTTTTAAAAGTAGCTCCATCGTAGGAAGTGATACCGCTACCGGTTCCAAACCAAAGGGTTCCTTGATCATCTTCAACAATGGAAACAACGCGGTTAGAAGGCAATCCGTCTTTTGTCGTAAGATAGCGAAGTGACGTTCCGTCGTATCGTGCCACTCCTTTTTCAAGCGTTCCAAACCATAAGTTTTTATTACTGTCCTCGAATACTTCTACTACGTATTCCCCAATGGGTGTCGCTTCAGAAACCGAAAGTACAGTTGCCCTTTCAGAAGCGGTTCGCTTTTTTTCCGGCGCGTTGCAGGCGAGAACTAGCAATGTGCATAAGAAAGCAATGCTGTATTTCATACGAAGTGTTGTGAGTGCGTTTTATTGGCGAATACTCCAGATCTCATGGATAGGGTCCCCTTTACTCGATAAGCCCGAATGATGCCAGTTGCCATTGATCAATTCATAATTGAACGGAAGATCGCGCCCTACTTTAGAATCGTCTCTAGAGAAAAATTTGATGGTTTCGGTATAGGTTCCGTCTTCGGTTGTGTAGGTACCGCCACCGGTGCCCATAAATTGTTTGGTTTCGGTGTTGTAGGCGATCCATTGAAAACGAGTTCCGGAAAGTATTTTCATGGTTTTTCGCGGTCGGTTGGTATCGCGCTGTTGTGTTTCACCATCGCGTACTCTTCCAGACATCAGCCAAGCTCCTTGAAGTTTCCCCGGTGTTCCATCGTCAATTCTTGTCCAAGTCTGATTGGTTTCAGGAATTACTATTTCATCTTCGGAAATCTTGATTTGAAAAGATTTTTTGATTCCCACCGCGTCAGGATCTTTGGTGTCAAATTCAACTGTCTCGGTCATCATATTTCCCGAAAGCTCCCACGTTCCACCTTGGGTATTCACAAATGCACCGCTCTCTGCATGGTAGGTGCTTACCGCTTGAAAGCCATCGGCAAAAATTACCACATGTTTTAACCGCTCCCCTTCTTTTGAGGTTGATGTGGTTTCCCATGCTCCTTGAATGCCTTGCGCAGACAGACTCATGGAGAGGAACACTGAAAAAATAAACAAGAGGGTTTTCATAGATTTTCGACTTTAGATCGTTCGGAATTTAAAACGAGATATAAGATACAAAAATCTGCGGCATCTTTTAACGTAAATCGAGTGTTACGAGTTGAGTATATGCTTCAGCGTAACCTTTCCAACCGCCCTTTTCTTTTCACGATATTTTTATAATCCCACTGAATCGTTACCGCTTTCTTAAGCCAGCGTGTTACGTCAGCAATATGAATTTCCGCCACGGAAGTGTAAAAAATAGAGGCATCTTTGAATTTCTTTCCTTTCACCTGTAGCTTCTCCTCATCAAAATCGGCTCCGCTCCAAAACATGAGTCGGATTCCTTTCTTCTGCAGGCTATACCCAACAATAGGATTTCCATTTAGAAACCAAACGGGATGCGCGTGCCAGATCTTACTTTCGGCATTTTTCAGCTCCTTATTAATGGTGTTTGCTAAGCGTTCACAAATTTCCTTATCGGAAGTAGCTAAGCCCCGGTGGTATGCTGCTATGTCTTTTTCCATCTAATGAATTACACCTTTTAAGGATTGATGCCTCCCAAGATACAAATTAGACTTGTTTTCTATTGCAGCGAATGAACGCCGAACATATTTCCTTCAGTATCGCTTGCCAATACCATAAACCCGTACTCACCAATCGATTGCTTGGATTGATGGATGGTTCCGCCTGCCTTTTCAATCCGACTCTCTTCATCGGCACAGTCACTACTTCCGAAGTACACCAGCGTATTCCCGCCACCGGCTTTTATGCCCTCCATCTTCACTAAGGCACCGGCGGCTCCTTCGCCATCCATTTCCATAGGAAATGATACCATTTGTATAGGGCCTGCCTCTTCAGGGGTTGGCTGTTCGTTCAATTGAGTCTTAAAGACGGTTTCATAAAATTTTTGGGCTCGCTGTAGATCGTTTACATAAATTTCGAACCACACTACTGGATTAACTTTCATCGTATTGGTTTTAAGGTCATTGTCTTTCAAAGATACCGGGAACGTCTCTATTGATTAGGGTGTAATTACGACAATCTAAGAGGTTGATTGCGACAGGGGTATTGCGTATCTTTCAGCATATAAATTGCAAGATCATGAAACATATATCGATCATCGTACCGAGAGGTCACGTAAGTGCGGTTAACATTGCAGGGACCCATCAAATGTTGTCATGGGTTAATGAATACCATCAGCAATTAGGCAAAGAAAAAGTGTTTGATATTCAATTGGTGGGGGTACAAGAAATGCCGGATAGTGCTGCCGGTTTGTTTCCGATTTCACCTGAAACCGTAATCAATAACATTACTAACACAGATTTGATCATTCTTCCTGCCATCCATTCTGATTTTGAGCAAAGCTTGAGAAATAATGAAGCGCTTACCGGCTGGTTGATCGATCAGTATAAAGAAGGGGCAGAGATCGTGAGCCTATGCATTTCATCCTTTTTTTTAGCCAATACCGGATTACTAGATGGAAAACCATGCTCTACCCATTGGCAGTCGGCGAACTTATTTCGTGAACTTTTTCCGGAGGTGATTCTTACCGACGAAAAAATTGTGACCGAGGCTGACGGAATCTACACCAGTGGTGGGGCGTATGCCTTTACGAATTTGATCATTTATTTAATTGAAAAGTTTGCAGGTCGGGATACCGCGATTCTCGCAGCAAAGAATTTTATGATCGATATTGATCGAAGCAGCCAGTCTCCTTTTATGATCTTTACCGGACAAAAAACACACAACGACACTAAAGTGCTAAAGGCACAAACGTTTATTGAAGAAAACTATAAAAAGAGGATTGCTGTGAAAGAATTATCAGAGAAGGTACATTTAGGGCGACGTACTTTTGAACGACGCTTTAAGAAAGCTACTTCCAATAGTGTCTTGGAATACCAACAGCGGGTGAAGATTGAAGCGGCAAAGCGAACCTTTGAAAAAGGGCGCAAAACCGTAAACGAAGTGATGTATGATGTTGGCTATTCAGACCCTAAAGCCTTTCGTGATGTATTCAAGAAGTTTACCGATATGACGCCTGCCGACTATTTAAACCGATACAGCAGTTTAGAGATGAGTAGCTAACCGTTTTTTTGTTTAAAAGTGGTTGCCGGGACTGTAACCAACTACAACGAATAATAGGCCCCAAGTTGCAGTACGGAAGTGTGAACATTATATCGTTCCACGATGCTATAGGTGTAGCGAAGATTGAGTGCAAATGCTTTCGACAACCAATAACCTACTCCCAAACCAACACCTACTTCAAACTTTTCTGTATTACCATTTCGTATGAATCCCCCAATATTTGGATCCCCCTCATACTCCAATTTTCGGTTTAAAGAATAGCCAAGTTGCGGACCCGCTTCTACATAAAATTGTTCGGTGAACGAATACTCAAAAAGGACTGGTAAGAGCAGCATCGACTCTTGAATTGTGCCTTCAAAGGAGCTATAGAAATTAGGATCGTTTACGTCTGCAATATTTATATCAGAAGGATCGACAACCCACTTTGTATTTTGCTGTGAGAATAGTATTTCTGCTCTAACGGCCATTTTTTCGTTTAGTGCTAACGCGGTAAAGCCTCCTATTTGAAAGCCTAGGTTTCCGGAGTATTCCGCCGGAATATCATAAGAGATGTTATCAACAAAACTAGCGTATGTTAGTCCGCCCTTAACACCAAAACTAAGGGCATTTTCTTGACTGAATAGGATACTTGAATATATGAGGAATGTGAGGAGTAAGATTTTTTTGATCATTCGTTAAAAATATAGATCGTTCGTTATTCGGTAAAAGTAAAAGTTTTAGAATGTTAGTTTCCACTTTTCTCTAATTCTTTTAAGGATATCGATATCGGTTTTGTTCGTGATGATGAAATTTCTCGATATCAATTGATCATCATGCCTAAAAGAAATCGTGTTTTTAGTTCCATTCTCTCTACCCGGAACCCAACGTCCATAAGTAAACCGTGGTTTCCCTCGATAGGAGTGTATGTTCATACGAAGCTGCGTGACATCCTGAATTCTGTAAATAGTTTGGTCTAGTATAATTTGGGTTTCGGTAATTACAATTTCTCCCAGGGTCGTTCCATTTATTGCTTCGTTTTTACTGGCGAGACTAAGCTTGTTGTATATGGAACCTACTAACGAAATAGCAATTAGAAAAATAAGGAACACATTCAATATAGAAATTTCAAAGAAGGTGTCATTTATAAGTAACATGAGAAAACAAACTAAGGTGAAGAGAATTAAATAAAGCATGGTCTTTTCCTCAAAAACCATCTTCTTTTTCTCCTTTGCCGGGTAAAAGATCGACCCTTCAAATTTCATAAATCTATGTAGCTATTTTCGGTTTACAGTGAACGAGTCGGAAAAGATACTTGAATTAAATGTATTTCTGCTACGATTTCTTGCTTGCTCTAATGAAGCTACAAACCTGTTACATACCCGAAGCGTTCAAGATCCTTTCTACTTTTGATTTCTTTGAGTGTGCCGTTCTGCAAAAGCAAGATTCTATCTGCCACTTTCATCACATTTTCATAGTCGTGATCAGTAATAATATATCCTTTGGAAGGTTTTACCTTTTCTAAATTAGCGATAATCAGTTCTTTGGTAATCGGACTAATACCCTCGAAGGGTTCGTCCAGAAGAATAAAATCTGCTTCCGAATAGAGGAGGAGCATGATCTCTATCATCCGTTTTTCCCCGCCGGATAAGTGTCGAAACTTCTGCTGCAAGTAGGGTTCTATGAAGGTTTCTTCTCGAAAGGTTTTTCTTTTTTCTTCGGAAATAAATAATGAAATCAACGTCTTGATGGTCAGAGCTCCCGGGACGAAGTTTTTCTGCGGAAGATAATTGATTAAGTGCCTGGAGTCGCGAACATTCTTTATGATCCGGTCCTGTACTTTTACAAATTTGTTTTCGGCTTTTTCTTCTCCGAAAATAATTCTGAGTAAAGTAGATTTCCCCGAACCATTCCTTCCTAGGAGTCCGATGACCTCCCCCTGCTCACAGGAAAGGTAAATATCACTCAGCAAGAGCTTTTGATGATATGATTTGCGAATGCTGTCTACCTGAAGCCGTTTCATAGCAGTGCAACCAATAAAAAGATAAGTACAGCGACTAAGAGCGTAGATCCCCAGAGTTGGATTTTATCAAAACCTATATTGAAATAATAATAATATTCGTTGGAATCTCTAATCTCATAGATAAAGTAATGCATGAGAGGGCTTATAAAAAAGTAATAGATCCCTGTCATGTTGAGGTTGCCGGTTGCAATGGCCAGCACGATAGAAAAAATGATCGCAGTAAAGAAAATCTTTTTTTGAAATAAGGCGATGTTTTTAAGACGTTGCATGGCGCTACTCTTGATATTTGAATGTTTTGTGTGGTGTAACAGTGAATGCTACTAAGGTTCACCGTTATCTACTTTAGCAGATGAAGGTACAAATTATTCCGTATCAGCGGAAGCTTCCGGCAGGGCAATCAGTAGGGTTCCGCTTTTATAAATATCCGGGTTTTGGTACGGTATTGTTGCCTCCCAAGTATAGTGAAGCTCTAAGTGGTTTTGTTTGAGATGAAAGTCACCATGTCCTGTGATCACGTGATCTTCGCTTTTCTCAGGAATCGGAATACCTTCTATAACGACTTGTGTGATGCTGTTTAAAAAAGGAGTGTCTTTCAGACGAAGCTCTCCAAGGAAGAACACAATGGTTCTCGTGCTGCCAATCCATTCAGGTCCAAACTCTGAAGAAACGGTCCATTCCACCGAAAAATCTGCACGCTTCATTTCGTGGATAAGTTTTTGAACCGTTGTAATGCTAATTGAGCGATTACTCATAGAGGCGATGTCTTTCTGTTACTGCAGATAAAAATAGGTTTTAATTTCTTACGGGGAAACAGGGTTGTGTTGATCGGTTTCTTTCCGAACTCCGAATTTGATGTAGAGCAGCACAAGCACCGGTACCAAAATGAGTCCGCTTAGAAAATTTAGAAGCGAAGGCCAATCGGCCAGTTCATATCCGCCCTTTGAAATGAACACCATAGCGCCCAACGGACCTTTAGAGAATAGGGTGTTGTAACAAAAATTCCAACCTAGGTGTAAACCTGTTCCAAGCAACATGGAGTTTGTTTTGGCAAACGCCAAGGCCCAGGCATAGCCCATTAAACCCGTTCCGACGAAGACAAAGATCATCGGCATGATATTTCCGAAGACCCCATAAGAGAACCAATGATAGATGCCAAATGCGACGGCAGAAATCAATACTGCTTTTCCGGCCCCTATTTTTTTAATAAGAAGATACAACAATGCGCCACGAAAGATCAATTCTTCTGTGAGCACCGATTTGAGATCCCACCAGAAGGAATTCACGAATAGCGTTGTAGTGATCTCTTTATTGAGCACCCAATCTGCATCTTTGAGGTAGGCTTCCAAAAACTGCACTGCCACGCACAGAAGTGCGGCGATACCAAAGCCAACACAAAACTGTTTGATTCGTTTGCTAACAGGCAGCAAGCCCAATGCTAGAAGGCTCTGCTTTTCAAATACAAATAATAAGACCCAAGAAAAAGCAAGAAGCGCAATAAATCCTATCATGAAAATCTTTGATGTGTTGAGTTTCTGTTACCTATTGGTAGGTTATCCCTGGAAAAAGATACAGTTTTTATTCGCTTTATTCAGGAAGGCGGCTTTTGTTGGTTTCTAACACCTTATTAATCACCTCTCACTCTTTTAAAGAGGATCCCTTCGTCTCGATAAACGATGACAATAACATCTTCATTTGGTCTTTTGTAGCATTCGGGCTTGCCTTGTGTGGTCCATTGATCTTTTTGTTTTTCAATGATTACATGTGTCCAAACCGTATCAATGTTCTGTGGCTCAAATGGTAAAAATCCTTGGGTCCATTTGTCAATATCTGAAGCTTGGATCTTGACTGCGAATTTGTAATCTAAAGAGGAGGCTCCCGGGAGGCCGCTTCTGCTGTTGGAAAAACCATTTACATTAAAAAGTTCAAAGGCGGCATCATGAAACTCACTATAGGGCTTAATTTCTTTCTTAAGCACTGCTACTCGTTCGGTTTTTGTGCTGAAATGATCACTGTCTAGGTTGTTTTCAGTACTCGAATCAAAACAACTAATTAGGGTGAAAGTTGTTATAAAAGTGATTGCTATTTGGAATTGGCGTTTCATTTGAGAAGTTAATCAACAAAAGTTGCTAATTTGGCTTGGTGTAATGTAGTCTTTTCTTTTGAAACAATAGGGTTTTTTTAGTTATGATAAATTTAGACCCATTCCATTTCTTATAAAAAATAGTAAGCACAATGATCAATACGATGGTTGCAAACCGAAACACGTTTGCATATACGCTGCCAAGTGCATTTTCGCTTACTGAGAATAATTCCCAAGCCAAATTCATGAAGGTATGTAAAAAGATAGGCACCCAAATATTAAAATTCCATTCCGCATAAACCCAAGCAAATAGAATACCTCCCAAAAATGTAATGAGGAATATCCCGATGATCTCACTCAGTTCGGTGCTTTGGTGCAGGTGTAATGCTCCAAAATAAACAGCACCAAATAAGACAGTCAGTATAAAACCAAGCTTGGTTTTTCTAAATGGTAAGCCAAATAAGAATCCTCTGAAATAAAGTTCTTCAAAGAATCCTGCGGAAATAACTCCAATGAGTATGGTGTTTGGATTTATTTCCAGGTTCAGATCAAATAAAATGCTAAACCCAAGGTACATCGGAAGGGTA
The DNA here is from genome assembly GCA_002379985.1 of Flavobacteriaceae bacterium UBA4166. GTDB lineage: Bacteria > Bacteroidota > Bacteroidia > Flavobacteriales > Flavobacteriaceae > DFVG01. Next base: position 8,733 of record DFVG01000051.1, on the reverse strand, counting down.
CAGATGATTGCAAATAACATTCCTTTTAGTATCGATCTATCAAGTCCGAGATTGTGCCAGATCTTTGCGCTCCCACCTACTAATGAGGTGCCAACGATGAGTGGAACCCCGGTGATTGAATAGGCGATTATATGACTGACTCCTAGTTGTTGGGTTACCTCAAAGAACCAATCACGAATTTCTTTGAAAAACAAATCGTCAACTACAAAGTAGATTCCGAAGGATATGATAATGATAAGAAGGTTTTTGATTGATTTTTCCATTTTTTGGAAGTGTTGGTCTACATTATTTATAGACGATACTTTTTAAAAAATGGTTGCCTGAAGATTTCAGCAGGTCGCTGGCATCACTAGTTCTGTATCACCTTCAGTTGTGAGACTTTACGATATAGTTAATTATACTTAGTTGCAAAAACAGTTATTCAGCCGGTGAATTTTAATGCCATGAACATATATTTTGTGGTCTTGGTGCGTTATTCTTCGGGCTTCGTAAAGGTAACGATATCGATACCAATTCCGTTTGGGTCTTTAATTGCAAAGTGTCTGTCGCCCCAGGGTTCGTTTCTGATCTCGATCTCAATGTGCACCCCGTATTCTTTTAAGTGCTTGTATACTTCATCTACCTTTTCAACCTCAATTGTCAAATAAACTCCTTCTCCTTTAAACGCCGACTGGAAAATTGGCTTTTGACTTGGGTGATTTGGTTTCAAAAAACTAATTTCTGCTGATTTGTTAGGGGTATGAAGCAATAGATAGAAGTCATTTTCAAAAGTGATTCCGAAGTCCAAAATCTCTGTATAGAATTTCTTGGTTTCCTGTAACTTTTCAGTAATTATTCCAGCGTTGAGTTTCATATTTTTAGTTGTCTGTGCATTTGTCCAACCTACAGTTAGAACAAACATTATCAAAATTAATGTTTTCATTGTCGATGATTTTATGCTACAAACTTAGGCTGCTAAGTAATCTCGATATTGTAAAAATCGGACAACCTTAATGAAAGGCTTCTGAAGGGGTTACCCCGTAAAATGTTTTGAAATTTTTAATGAAATGAGCTTGATCAAAAAAGCCAACATCATAGTAGAGTTTGTTTTCTTTAAGGCTGTTTTTCGAGGGTTTCGCATTCAAAATATGCTGAAAACGTACCACATTACTAAAAGATTTGGCAGTTGTACCGAGATAGAAGTTGAAAATTCTACGAAGTTGTCTCGGACTTATACCTGTATCAAGGTCTTTTTCAGTGTTCAAAAATCCGCTCTTTCGGAATATCAAATGTAAGGCATCTAAAAAGCGGTGATCATAATATATATTGGTGTTTTTTATTATACCCACTATTTTTTCGTTCAGTTTTTCAGTAATAATATGAAATGAACTTGATGGTTTAATTTCTGTCTGAATCCATTCAGAAAAGCCAGGTAACACTGTTTTTAGTTCTAGAGATTGATTGCTTAACGTTTTGGCATCAACTTCAAATAAATGTGGAAGTGTAGCGGGTAAAAACCGAATTCCTATATAGTCAAATTCTTTTCCAATTGGAAACTCAACGAACTTTCGACAGAACCCCATTATAAAATTCTCAGTGGGTTGGTTATGGTTAAAATAGATGTCAATACAGCCATCTGAAACCACTCGGTAATTAAAGTTGTTTTCTAAGGGCGTTCGTGTTTTAAGTTGCCAGAAACAATAAATGAAATGTGCTATTTCTTTAATAGGTTTGGTTTCTTGGTAAATTATTTCAGGATTGTTGACCGAAACGGTGGGTTGAATCGGGTTGTAATTTTCTTGTATGACCTTTAGTTCATTCACTGTCTTTTTCCAAGTTTTGCACCCTAACCGTGATTACAAATAGTTGCGTTTATCAACCCTGTATATCATCTTTTTTATTTTGTCACGAAGAAAAAGTAACAAGTAAAAGAGTTAGCTTATGTTTCATTTGCAGATGCTTAGTTTAATGCTAAAATCTACATAATTCTAAAAGAGAAACCTTTCGACTATTTGCTGCAACTACCCATCTGGATATCTTCAATTGTTGGATTGAATAAGTTATATTCCACTTTATAGTCGTCTCCAATTCCATTGGCATTGATTAGTTTTGTAATACCACAAAAATCTGTAAGCTTATGATGATTTCTAACCCAAAAATCTTCTTCAACACTCAAAAGGTTCAGAAACCCATCTAAATTTGATAGTGCATAATTATAGTTTAGATGTATTTCTCGAACATTTGAAAGGTTATTAAATCCATCGATATTTTCTATGTTTTCGAATGAAATAGCAATTCTGCCGCCAACGGATTCGAGGTGTGTAAACCCGTCAATTTCTTGTAAATTATTTCCTGTAATTCTAAGGTCAGCCATTATAGAATTTAAATTATGTAATCCATTTATGAGAGTCATTTGAGAGTTCCCTCTAATAACAAATTTACCACCAATACTTCGCAAGGAGTCAAAACCATCCATGTCTACTAGAGCAGAATTATCTACAACCTGCAATGATTGGCTAATCGTTATCACATTTTCGAAGCCGGTTAAAGAAATTAAAGTTGGGTTTGAATCTATAGTTAAAATTCCATCTACGTGTGATAGTTCACCTAAACCAGTAAAGTTTTGAAGTTTTTGGTTCTGAGATATGTGTAATCCTTTAGTGGATTGCAAGCTTTCTAATCCATTGAAATTTTCCAATGATTCATTGTCGATAACTTCTAATGTTGAATGAATGGTACGCAATGAGTTCATTCCTTGAAAGTTTTCCAAGAGCGGATTATTTATGAGAAAAAAAGCTCCTCCAATGGTCTCTAAATTATTTAAGCCTTCAAGAGTACTTAATTGCACATTCCCACTAATCGATAAAAATTCACCAACAAATTCAATGGATGCTAATGATGATATACTTGTAATATCTGTGTTATTCGAAATATATAAGCTACCAGTAATACCAGTATAATTGTTAGCCCCAAACTGATCAACCTCTATTTGCGAACTAAGTTCAATTGAACCATCAAATACTTCACCATCATTTGGTAGTGTTGTAAATATCATATCCTCACTATAATGTATAGTGCTCTCATTGACTAATGCGTATGATTTTATGTAGTATGTCGTATTAGCTAAAAGACCTTCAATGTCATTGCTAAAATCTCCATTTCCAGCACCAACTGCAACAGACGCATTATCTACATCGGGATTTGGTGACGTACCCCAACAAAATCCGCGTTCCAATATGGATACTCCTGAAGATTCGGCACTCGCACTTACACTGGCTCCAGAATTTGTGATATCACTTATATTTAAAATAAACGTAGATACCGTCATTGGATCCGTACCTCCATCGTCTGCGGTGTCATTAGTTCCGTCACTCATATCATTAGTAAATGACTCCTGCGAATTATCGTCTGCACTACACCCAACAAGTAAAAGAATATAGCTTAAAAGTATAAATGTTCTAATCATTTGATCTTAAGAATTAAATAATCGAAGCCTATTTTATGATTGGTTTTTTAGGTAGGGAGTGATTTTCTGTCTTTCATTTTGTGGGTCTAAGGTACAAATTATTCCAAGTAGGAGAGAGGCTTGTTTTGAAAACAGATTTTTCCGTTAGTATTTGTGCAAGTAATGAGCGTTATACGCTGTTGACAAACGTTTTTATTGTTCTTTGATCAGCTTTGGGATATCACTATATTGAATAAAAAGGAGTCCATCAAATCTATCTTTTGCAATGAATTCAGCTGTATTTCCATTGTTTTCCATTCCTAGAAGCAGTTCGTTGGTAAAATCCTTTTTGTTATGTTTTCTTAAGTCCAATACAAATTTTTCTTTTTGAAATTGATTAAGATGATAAGCAAGATACTTATGGTCTTTATGCTCAAAATCAAAGGTACCATTGTAGGTCAGATTTCTGCCACTATAAACAACTGTTCCAATTGAATAATATTTTTTACCGAAAGCTTTTTTAAGACTATGTCCCATCCAATTTACATTGTAGTTCGGTTTCGTCTTGTTTTCAATATGGCTATTTTGAGCCCAAATAATAATTTTTGAGGTAGGGTTGGACTCTTTGAATGATTTTACAATTTCAAATAATGATTTATCTCTAATATTGTCGGCTATTGGCCAGCTCATTATCTCACCAATATTGATTTTTGAATAAGTCTTTATAAAAATTTTATTTGTTCTTTTCAGAGCATTAATTTCATTTTGTGTTGTTCCCGATCTGAGCAAACTATTTCGGTTTTTATCCAAAAAAACGTCGTACCTGTTTAAAAATTCAATAAATCTTTCTCGTTGATTATTGAATGACAATGTGTCTTTGTCATTTTCATATTGATAGAGATTATTAAAACTTCTCATTGCTACCGGAACGGAACTTGCCAATATTGAATCCAATGGTCTGACAATTTCGGACATTCGCTTTATAAGATAGTTTTGTTGTGGTTGGCAGTCAAAACCTTGGATTCTTAATTTCCCATTTTGTAATTTTACGTAGCTTACAAGATTTTCAATTTCTTCTGAGTTATAGTAAAAGTTTGAGCTAAAAATGCCTGTATACTCTTTGGTTGATAATGAGTCTATTTTCTCCCAAGCTAATGCGCCATCACCAAAACCTGATTCGAATAGAATTAAGTCAAAACCTAATTCTCGATGCAAAAATTTAACTAATTCCGTTTTCGCCGAAAATATCTCTCCAAGTCCGTGAGTGTTTTCTCCAATTGCAATTATTTCTACATCTTTTAAGGACTCTTTTAGCCCCGATAGATTCTCAAACTTTTCTAAGTCTGAAGTAAATTCGATTGTAGAACTAAATTTAGTCTGCGCGTTGCAAGAGCAAAAAATTAGAATTATTATAAAAGTTAGAATTTTGTTCATTCAGTTTTTCAAATGTTTGCCAGCGGCCCCGTATAACCTTCAGTTACGGGGTTTTAATTTACAGATTTTTCAGTTTAGGATATAGTTTGTAAGAAAAACAATTCACCTAATCAACGGACCGCCGTAATTGCGGATATGCATTGTTAGTCACCATATTATTACTTTTCTTTAAATGGTTTTTTATCTGAAGTTTTCATTTTATATCGTTTCAAAGCCTCTTCCGGAGTAAGATCTGTTGGCATATTTTCAATAAATGTCATAACTGATGTAAATATGAACGGTATGTTGCTTCTTGAAATAAAATCAGCTTTTATTGCAATGTCATCTAATTGATCAGCATTCCATTTTTTTCTTATTTCATTAGCACGCTCATATTTTTCCCTATTCAAATTTACAAGCCATATTTGGTCATTTAGAGAATCTGGCAACAAGGGATGTCTATATTGCCAAGTTGAGTAAACTTCAAAATTTCTTTTATCCTTATCATTTTGGAATTGGAGATAAGCGATTGCTTGTTCGGGATCAAATCGTCCTTCATTTACTGCCTTGCAAAGAATAGGTTCAAGATCAATAATGTCTTTATCGCTGCTTCTTCTTTGAGATGTATGAACTAAAACCACATCATGATTTTGCCCCCTTAAGGATTTTCTAAACCCGAGCTCTATCTGAGAAGGGAAGCCAAGAGAATCAGTTATTGAAAGTATCCTGTTCATATTTATTATTCGATTAGCTTGAATAGTGTCACCATGGGTATCGTACATTGGTCTGAATAATTGATCTCTTTCCCAAATTGATTTGAATTCATTTCTTAATCTTGAGTCATATTCCGTCGTTCTTTTCTCTATAAAAGAATTCCAAAGGTTTTCATCTATATATGTATTGACAAAAATTGACTTTAGCATGCTTAAATCCTCAGAATTATTTATCAGTAGTTGAAGATTTAAATTTCTTTCATCTAAATTTTTAGAAAGTTGATTTGAAAGTGCGGCATTATAAACGTCATGACCAAAAGGTTTTTTGATTTCTCGAAATGCCAATGAGTAATTTTTGGAGGCTCTATCGAAATCACCATCACAAATTGCAATTTCAGCTTTATTAGTTAGAATGTGATATTTAGTAATTGCTTCATTGTTGCAGTTGCATTTCGTTAATTCAGTGATGGTAGAATTTTCAGACTTAATATTCGTCTCATTACCTTTTTTACAACTCACTTGAATTGTCAGAATAACTATAATGATGGTTATTCTCATTTTTTAAATTTTATGGTGACTAACGGTCCAGTGTATGGCTTCGTTGCGTGGGTTTAAGGTACGGATTATTCTGAGTAGTTAAAAAAGTAGTTCTGTAGGAATCTCAATTCAGTTAACCAACAGTGCCGCAATGAGCTATACACGTTGTTGTGGCTAGTTATTTCCTAGTTATTTCTCTTCCGATTCTTTCATATTCAATCTTTACATTTTGAGGCATTCCTCTAGCACCAATAGATTTTGGTATGTCAAATCCGTTTGGCCAAAAGTATCCCAGAATCCCGATAACTTTTTCATCACTTTTTGCTAATTCGTAATAGTTATCGGCAACAATGTTCATTTGTGTCGACTCTATATTTCCAAAGTCACCGTGAGCCCAATTTATATAATGACTATCTAGAATAACCATAATCTTTTGATTTGGGTTTGATAGCTTTGACTTTAATGTATTCCAATCTTGTTGAAATTCAGCATTTGTATTAGGGTTTTCAATAAAATAACGGTCAAAACCTACCCAGTCCACAGTTTGCGGAACTTGTAATTCATTCAATGACGGATAAGCTTCAATTATCATTGTAGGTATATTCGGGAATTCCGTCTGCAGTAGTTGAGCCACAGCATCCAATTCTGTGAAAGTTATTCCATTCCAAGTTGGCTCTTCTCCAATGTAAAATGTGCCAACATAGTTGGTGTTTAAAATAGATTGATTTATAGTTTTAAATTCATTCCATCTTTCCTGATAGTCCGTCCTTAAATCATAATTTGATTCTGAAGGACTGTTATTGTCTATTAATTGAAAGAACAATTCGTTGAGGTGTAAAATTGCTTTTAAATCCAAATCTGCAAAGGTTTGAGTCCTTTGAACAATGTTGTCGTTTGGATTCACGACTAAAATATCTGCAATGTTACTGAAGTTATGGATTTCATCAGCGTAATTGGTTTTGACTTCAGAATCGGTTGGGTCATCCCAAAATGTGTCGACAATCGTAAATCCGAAATATTCGATTTGCGCGTTTGCATCCTCAAGTGAACTCAATTCATCATCTTTTATACAAGCAAATAGAATGCAGAAAATCATTATGTAAGTTAAAATGCTTTTCATTTTGTTTAATTAGCCACAACGGTCCTGTATAACGCTTCGTTGCGTGGTTTCAAGGTACGGATTTTTCAGTTATGGGTTTGGTTGGTTTTGTGGGAAATGAAATTCTATTAACCAACAAGCCGCTATGAGCGTTATACGTTGTTGTGTGAAGTTATATCTTTGTTTTTAAATATTTAACCGCTTTTTCTAAAACCGGATCATTGTTATGAATATAGTCAGCAAGTTTCTTTTTTACTAGAATATCGGGTTGAATTCCAATTCCAACAAACACTCTTCCATCTGGGTAGGTGTCTTTCTTGGTACAAACTCTAGCCATCCCACCTTTAGGCAATTCAAATGTTAGTGGTTGTCCGGTACTTCCATAAGTTGGCTCTCCAATTTTAATCATATGCTTTTGATTATCCGCATAGATCAAAAAATCCTCAGCTGCAGATGCAGTTCCATGTCCAATTAGTATTGCAGTAGGAATAATGATGCGATTATTTCTAAGCAAATTTCTGTCCCCAATTCCTAATGTATCAGGGCTATATTGGAAATCATAATAGTATTTGTCTTGATTCCAAGCTTTTAATGTAGGAATATGCAGTCGGCTTTGAGTTTTCGCTCCATAGAAAATTGTATCATTTGTCAAATGATGAAGTATTACCTTTCCAATTCTTGAATTTCCTCCTCCGTTTCTTCGAAGATCAATTATTAAAGCTGACGCTTTTTTTAATTGTGGTTTTAGTTCGTTGAATTGAGAAGATATTTCCCAATTCGCAAATGAATTAAGAGCTACGTAGGCTATATCCTTTTCATACCATTCTATGCTTATTAAGTCATCATCTTGAAATTCGGGGAATACTTCTTTTTCCTCTGTTCTTGAATGTGTAACAGTCAATTTTTTCAAACTTCCATTGGGAAGTTTTAGCTCGAGAGTATATGTGGATCCCACGTATCCTTGTAACATTTGTGAAACACTTAAATCCTCTAGAATATGATTAGTTGATGAAGATATGTAGGGTTTTACATTTTGGTTGATATAATCTCTCGTTGTTAATCCATTTACTGAGATCACTTCTGTACCAATTGGGATTTCGATTCTTTTTTTCTCATTAACTCTTGTAACGATAGCTCGTCCCTCAACATTGGTTAGAAACAATCGGTATTCTCCGAAATTTGTATTGAAAATACTATCTCTTATATTTTTAGGAAAGAAAACATTCGTATGGCCGTCTTTTAAATACGCACAAAACTTTTGTAACAGTCGATAGTACTCATAATCATTCTGAGTTTTTTGAACATCGACAATGTATTTTTTGTAAAGATTGTTCCACTCCGCCTGATTGACATTATTGAAATAGATAAAATTATAATTTACCTCTTGCCAAAATTTCGATAGTCCAAATATTTTCTCTTCGTTAGAAAGCTCATTTGGAATTTGTCCAAGTATGATATTTGTGAATAAAATGAAAAAGAAAAGAACTGTTTTTTTCATCTCTGGATTTTTGTCATAATTGCACACAACGGTCCTGTATAACGCCTCG
>DFVG01000023.1 GCA_002379985.1 Flavobacteriaceae bacterium UBA4166 | reverse complement strand
CTGGGGCTGGAGAAGGTCCCAAGGGTTGGGCTGTTCGCCCATTAAAGTGGCACGCGAGCTGGGTTCCGAACGTCGTGAGACAGTTCGGTCTCTATCTACAGTGGGCGCAAGAAATTTGAGTGGATCTGACTCTAGTACGAGAGGACCGAGTTGGACTGACCGCTGGTGTACCGGTTGTTCCGCCAGGAGCACTGCCGGGTAGCTACGTCGGGAAGGGATAAGCGCTGAAAGCATATAAGCGCGAAACCCACCACAAGATGAGATTTCTTTAAAGGGTCGTGGGAGACTACCACGTTGATAGGCCACAGGTGTAAAGGCAGTAATGTCATAGCCAAGTGGTACTAATAACCCGTAAGCTTATGTACGCGCCGTGCCCCTTCGGGGGCACTGCAACGCTCCTTACATGAGCTGCATTCAAAAAAAAAGCTTCAGACTCGTAGCTCTTTATTTCCCTATATGTTAATAATATTAGCGTCCCGCATAGCGCGGGACCAACAACTTAAGGTGGTTAGAGCAACGGGGCTCACCTCTTACCTTTCCGAACAGAGAAGTTAAGCCCGTTAGCGCCGATGATACTGCATCGCGGGAAAGTAGGTCGCCGCCTTCTTTTATAATAAAAACCCAACCTATAATAGGTTGGGTTTTTTTATTCCGAAGAAATCATCAATTCTACTAGCAGTGATTCCTCATAACTATTTTTTCGGGCCAAAAACCGCGCGTAATATCAACCGCAATCCGCTAAACATTAAGAATAAAGTAATTCCCATAAAAACAATCCCCAACGCAAGAGTGATGTAAATAGGTAGTGTTTCTTTATTTAGAAAGGAAAATGTAATGGCGTAAGTGCTTAACACCAAAACTGGGATGGCAAGGGCTAAACGTTTTAACCCTTTTACTAAAAGCTTTTTATCGGTATGGCCTTTATTAGTGTCGCTGCTCATATGCCTGAATGGCTTTTCGTACACTGCCGTGTTTTTGCAGAAGTTTTAAAGCAGCATCTTGGTTGAGAGCGAGCTTCTCCATTAGCATAATGGTTCCACGTTCTACAAGTTTATTGTTACTCAATCGCATATCTACCATTCTATTTCCCTTCACGTGCCCTAATTGAATCATGGTAGCCGTCGAAATCATGTTCAACACTAACTTTTGAGCAGTACCTGCCTTCATTCGAGTGCTCCCGGTTACGAATTCTGCCCCAACTACAACCTCTATCGGGTATTTTGCCGTAGTGGCTAACGGACTTCCAGCATTACACGTAATGCAGCCTGTAGGTATCTTTTTATTGTTACATTCTTTCAACCCCTCAATAACATAAGGCGTCGTTCCTGAGGCAGCAATACCAATCACAATATCTTTTTCTGAAATATTATGCATTTTGAGATCGGTCCAACCTTGTGTTTCAGAATCTTCAGCAAATTCAACCGCTTTTCTAATGGCTTGATCACCACCGGCCATGATTCCAACGACCAATCCGTGATCCACACCAAAGGTCGGTGGACATTCACTAGCATCTACAATTCCAAGACGACCACTAGTACCCGCTCCAATATAAAACAATCTGCCTCCTTGTTTCAGTTGAGCTATAACCTTCTCCGTCAATCGTTCAATTTGAGGGAGTGCCGAATGTACCGCATAGGGAACACTTTGATCCTCTTTATTTATATGGGTTAAAAGCTCATTAACTGAAAGCTTTTCCAAGTCATCATACTGAGAGGTAGACTCCGTTGTTTTTTTAAAACTCAAGGTGATGCATTTTGTTTCGCTTCAAAAATAAATATTAAAGGCTATATTTATATCACAAATCAATAGAATTTGGACAATCCTCTCTTTCAAAATGCCGCAAAAGTACTCGACAATAATTGGAAACAAGGTTTCACAATACCGTGTGAAGGATTATACCCTTTTCAGTGGAATTGGGACTCGGGATTTATTGCCTTAGGCTGGATGCATCTCAACCTTTCAAGAGCCAAAGAAGAAATCCGTTCCCTGCTCAAAGGACAATGGCCCAACGGTTTTTTGCCGCATATCATTTTTCATAATCCTTCAGATACTTACTATCCCGGTCCCGAGGTATATAAAGCGTCGTTAAGTCGCTATAGTCCTGAAATTCTAACCTCCGGTATCACGCAACCTCCCGTTTTGGGGTTTGTTCTAGAGGAACTATATAATAATGCTAAAAATAAAAAAGACATCCTGAAGTTCTTGGAAGAAGTGTACGACGCCGTATTTAAAAATCATCATTACTTCTATACGAATCGTGATCCACAAAATGAGGGATTGGTCTACATCTGCCATAATTGGGAGGCGGGCACCGATAATACACCTGTTTGGGATGATATTTGGGCAACGTTCAAAGTTCCTGAATACGATCTCCCGAGACGCGATACACAACTTATCGATGCAAGTCACCGTCCTACCAATAAGGAATATGCTTATTACATTCATCTCGTTGAACTTTTTAAAGAATGGAAATACGACGATGCATTGATTGCGGAAAGATCTCCTTTCTTGATTCAAGATCCGTTATTCAACAGCATGCTCATTGCTTCCAATCACAGCTTGATTCGCCTGGGGGAAAAAATGGGTAGAACGGAAGCAGTCGTCCAGTTGAAACATTGGAACGAGCGTGCCATCGCCGCCATGAATAACAAGCTTTTTGATGATAGGCTAGGAGGGTATGTATATTATGATCTACGTAATGAGAGACCATTACGGTATCTTTCCTCTTCTAGCTTTACCCCTTTGTTTGCTGGAATTCCTACCCAAGAACAAGCTGAAAAACTCTGTGCGAATTTAAAGAATGGTCGTTTTGATGGTTCGCAAAAGGAGCGGTATTTATGTGCCTCTTTCGACCCCACGAGCGATCGCTACAATTCTGAAAAATACTGGAGAGGCCCTATTTGGATCAACCTAAATTGGCTAATGTATCGCGGACTTATAAAATATGATTTTTTGGACGTGGCCGAAACTATTAAACGAGACACGCTACTTCTGGTTCAGAAATATGGTTTCTATGAATATTTTGAACCGTCTAAAGAAAAGAATAAACTCCTCAAGACAGGATATGGTGGCGCTAATTTTTCTTGGAGTGCGGCACTGACTATCGACTTACTAACCAATACCAAATATCCATGAATTGGCTTGACTATACCTTAGTAGCCACCTATATTTTCTTTTTTTTGGGAATGGGCTACTTCTTCAAGAACAACAAAGATTCTAATGATTATTTTTTGGGCGGAAGAAGTATGGGGTGGTTTCCCTTGAGTCTTTCTACCATGGCGACACAACTTTCTGCCATTAGCTTTATTTCTGCTCCGGCCTTTGTGGGTCTCAAATTAGGAGGCGGAATGAAATGGCTCACTTTTGAATTGGCGGTTCCTTTAGCCATGATCTTTATCATGCTTTTTATCATACCTCCTTTATTTAGGTCAGGAGTGGTAAGTATTTACGAATTTGTAGAGCGACGGTTTTCAGCGTCTACCCGACTTATCCTTAGCGTGGTATTTCAGATCAGCAGGGCGCTTGGTACCGGCGTGATGGTCTATACCATTGCAATCATTTTACAGGCCGTGGTGGATATTGATTATATCTACACCATTCTAATCATTAGCGTTATTACAATTATTTATAGCTGGCAAGGCGGAATGAAAGCCGTCGTCTGGGGCGATGCCATCCAAATGATCTTATTATTTGGCGGACTACTAGTGTGTTTGATCTACGGTTGGGAATTGGTACAAGATGCCGGCGGCTTACAAAATGGATTTTCAGCTGAAAGACTACAAGTGATCGATTACAATCTTGGGATCGGAGAGAATCAGGAATACGGACTCTGGCCCATGCTTATCGGCGGTTTTTTTCTGTATGTTTCTTATTATGGTTGTGATCAGACTCAAGCACAGCGTATGCTTTCGGCGAAAAACGAAAAAACGATTCGACAGTTGTTGTTGGCCAACGGACTCCTAAGATTTCCGGTGGTACTGATCTATTGCACCATGGGCTTGATCATTGGTTCTTTGGTAACGCTTGCTCCTGATTTCCTTGCGGAAATAACCGCGACGACCCAACGCCATTTTCCGGAAGCTGCCGCTAATGGCGGTTTGAAAGCCGACTTGATGATCCCTGTTTTTATTACCCAATACCTGCCACATGGCTTTATTGGTTTGTTGATGGTCGCTATCTTATCAGCTGCCATGTCTTCGCTGAGTTCTACCGTCAATTCACTTTCTGCGGTAAGTATGGAAGATTTCTTTAATCGTGGAGAGAAAAAGATGGAAACCAAAAAATATATGCGACTTTCAAAAGTTGCCGTAGTCTTCTGGGGAACGGTATGTATAGCTTTCTCTTTTCTCTTTGGCGGAAGTAAAAGCGCAGTTATCGAAATTATCAACGCCATCGGTTCAGTATTTTATGGACCCGTGCAGGTAACGTTTTTATTAGCCATATTTTCAAAAAAAGTAAATCACATTGGGATGAATGCCGGAATTATTTCCGCAGTACTTATTAATCTGATCTTCTCTAGTACCATTCAAGAAATTTTTCATATTGACCTCGGTTTCGATATCTTCTGGATTTGGCTGAATTTTACCGGAGTACTCATTTCTCTAATCGTAGCTTATGTAGTTTCTGCAGCTACTTCAGCACCTGCCAAAACCACAAAAATCATTGAATTTAAGATCCTTCGATCTGATGTAATGTCCAAAGAGGTATTTATACTTGGAGGATTCTTTATAGTAATTTTGGTCTTTAGTTATTTCGTGCCTACAATTTTTGGTTAAGATGAATGTATTGCTCGCACCTGACGCTTTTAAAGATAGCGTGACAGCTGAAGCGGCCGCTGAAGCCATGAAACAAGGCGTCCTCGTGTTCAACGCTGAAGCTACTATCCATACTATGGCGGTATCTGATGGAGGTGAAGGTTTTTTGGCTGCCGTTGCACGATACCAACCCAATGTAGAACGTGTAGAAATAGCTACCTCAGATCCATTGGGAAGATCGATCAAGGCGCATTATTTATGGAATGCTAAAAGTCATACAGCTTATGTGGAATTGGCGGCTGCGTCGGGTATCGAATTGCTTACGAAAACCGAAAGAGATGCTCGAAAAACAAGCACATTAGGAACCGGAATACTTATCAAACATGCGATTGACCGAGGGGCTACGATGATCTATCTAGGAATCGGCGGCAGTGCAACGAATGATGGAGCG
>DFVG01000040.1:14360-15040 GCA_002379985.1 Flavobacteriaceae bacterium UBA4166 | reverse complement strand
AGTTACAGCCTCCGCCAATGTCTTATTGAAGTCGTCTTGCTTTCCGCTGAAGATCGCACGATACACGTCTAATTCAGGGAATTTCAAATAGTCTAAATAGGCAGCACGATCTTTCTTGTTCTCTTTAGGGTCTGAAAGGAGTAATGCCTCTTTTAATAAAGTGTCTATAGAAGCATCTTCTTTATATAGCCCCTTTAGAAATTTCACGATGACAAAATCAACGCGATCTCCCTGGAGGTTGGCTTTTTTCATAATACTTTCAGGAATACCGACTAACTCTTCAATGGCTTTGCGATCGTTGATAATAACAGCACAGTAAAAATAACGGGTCCATGATATAGGGTCAATATACGCAGTTGACGGCTTCGTCGCTACGGGGAATTCCTTTTCCAAGAACTGAAAAGAGACCTTAGCATCGTTTTGTGCATTTCTGAAGGTATTTAGACCTAAATCAGTGGCAGCTCGCAGCAGTTCAGAACGTTCTTTTTTCGATTCTCCCAAGACTACTGAGTCACCTATAGCATCATATGCTTGCTTAAAAAAACTACCTGCATTGCTTGGAATTTTTTCTAAACGACCGACTATTTTTGGAATTGTCGTTCGGAAGTAAGGCGCATAAAGTCCCTTTGTATTGTCTTTTATAGTGTGTCTATTAATCATTTTCGTTTTCTTTTAAAGAT
>DFVG01000040.1:0-14047 GCA_002379985.1 Flavobacteriaceae bacterium UBA4166 | reverse complement strand
TCATTTTCGTTTTCTTTTAAAGATACAGTTAATTTGAAAATTCGATAACACGTGCAGTATTGACTAGGTCACCCGTCGTATGATCTAAATACTGACTTACCTGCAGGTATTTAAAATTACCATCGGCTATGGCTTCTTGTAGCCTTCTTGCTGTAGCGATTACATTTGGATCACCTGATTCTAACATATTTTGAATAATATCATCTCTATATTCTGGGGTGCCTTGTTGAGCGCGCAATCCTTCTCTCGTTCTTCGACTTCCAAGACCCGAGCTACCTCCTTTCGCTTCAACTACATATAGATTCCCATCATGCTCATACACCATATCGAACTGACCCTGTTTTCCTCCTGGTGTAGCCGACGGAAGTTCTCTACTTCCAGGATATTCTGCTTCCATATATGCGCGGGACGAAGTTTCTCCCAATTGTTCACTATGTTGCACGACTTCTTGTTGTGCCGCTTTATATTCAGGACTGCCTTCACCGTACAGTTCACGAGCTTCCTCTCTTGCTTCTCTCGCCGTTCTTCTACTTTCGGCAATAGCATCTAATTCAGCTTGTCTCGTTTCTGAAAAATCAGAATGATCTACCCTTCTGTCTCCGGCTATATCTGCTTCCACATCAGGTCTTCTCGTTGTGTTAGGATCATAGAACCTACCAGTATTGGGATTTAATTCTTTGCCTGCTCTAATTTGTGCGAGGGCATCGTCAACACTTAGGGTGCCACTTGGGTTTAATTGGTTGTATTCTCTTAGCACAGCAAGCTCATCTGGTGTTAAGCCCTCTTTTCCTTGAATAGCCTCTTCAAATTGTCGCTGGCGTGAGGTAGGATTCGGAATAGGATTATCATCGGTATATCGGCTATCCACCTCATGATCACTAGCTCTCATATGGATGGAATAGACTCCCACACCTTTGGGGCGCGCTTCAAAATATTCGATCCATCGATATTGTGGTTTTACGGTGGCATTTAAAGCGATTACCGTGGCCGCTGCCGGTACTCCCGTGACGTCATTTGCTTCGGTAAGCGTCTTAGCTGCGGCTAAGGCCATGGGTAATTCGGCTGCTTTTGCGGCATCATCGACCCCTTCTCGGGCACCGCGCTCACCAGCCGCTTCAGTGGACTCTCGCGCGGCTCTTTCGCTGGCTTCCTCCGCTGTTTCTTCTAACCCTTCTCTGGTACCACGCTCACTCGCTTCCTGTGACGCCTCTCTGGCGGCACGTTCGGTAGCTGCTTCGGTAGCTTCTCCTCCGGCGCGCCCGGTAAATCTTCCGAAGAGCTCATCGGCAAAACGAATGATCTTTTCTCCAATTTCTCGTAAGGCGTCGAACACCACACGTAATGCTCCGGTAGCATTGGAAGCAAAGTCCACTAATTTCCGGAAAAGTTTCATAACCCCTTTTCCAAGTTTTCCTAGCATTTTGAAAGCAATGCCCATGACCTCTCCCGTCCAATCCAAGAACCGGATAAAGTATTGTAATACCTTGCCAACTCCTTTGGCCGCCGTGTAGGTGCCTGCGGTAAAATAACCCAACACAAGCTCAAAGACAATGGTGCCGGCGAGCCAGCCTACGGTTTCGCCAATTTGGCGTTCTGCTCCTTCACCCATGAAGGCATCTACTAAACTTTCAGCCAATGAGCTTCCTGCCCCGCGAATCCCTTCTTCAATACTGGTCCACATATCACCCATCATACTAACCAGGTCATCAAACGTCATACTGTCGCCTCCTTGAAAGTATTCAGAAACAGCACTGCTGAAGTTTCCGGTAACGGTTTCAACTGGAGGCTGTAATTCTCCACCCATTTCGCTAAGTCGTGCACCCAAGGCCTGTTGCGTATTTGGCGGCATGGCTCCTCCCTCCGTGGATTGTCCGCCTGCTCCGTTGGCAGATTGTGAAGGTGGAGTACTTGCGGTAGTCGCTTCACCGGAGGCTTCCGCTGTGTTGTTCTCGCCATTAATAAGACTGTAAAACCATTGTGTGAGCGATGCGAGTCCGCTGATAATTTGATATAGCAGCACAAAAGGGTCGGTGAGTCCTTCCCAGATTCCGCGTAAGATTCCAACCACAAAACCAATAACAAAATCGATACTGGCACCGCTAATGATCTTTGCGAATTTATCGGTCACGCCAATCTTTTCAGCATCGGTACTGCTTCTAAACCCTTGAAGGAAACCAATGATAAAAGGTTTTAACAATACCCAAAGAGGGCCCATCATTGGTAATGCGGGTAAAGCTTCCAAAAAGGCAATAATGCCATCTAGAAGGAAATCGATAATAGGGGGTTTGTAGCAATCAGGAAGAGCCCGCCATGCCCAGCCCGCAAGAATGATCGGGATCATAGGCGGATTCAAAATTGCGAGTCCGATGGACGTTAAGATCTCAATATATGGCCGAACGATCGAAGAAATAGTATCGTATAGATCGGAGATAAATCCGATGGCTGCGGAAAGCTTCTCTTGTCCCCAAGTAATAAAATCTTGCACACCTTGCGAGACGGTTTCTACAAAGCTTCGCGCCATTTCCAAGAGCGGAATTCCTGTGACAGCTCCCATAAACTCAAGGAGCGCTGTATGTAATTCCACGAACGTGGAGATCATGCTATCAATAACACCATTGATCTCTCCTATAAAGGTTTGCCCGGCTTCCAAAAGTTGCGGAAGAATGGTACCTCCCATTTCTTCTTTAGAATCTTCTACAATATTGGGATTGTCTTTATTGGCCCACAACCACTGAATGGCCTCTACAATGCGAGGCCCGTACGTAAGGGCAATAAAAAGTGGACCTACAGGCGATATTACTAAGAGTATGGTAAGAATAATTTGTAACGGACCGATGATAGGCTGAAAGGTCGCTTTGATCTCATCCCAAATATCACTTGCAAAGCCTTTGATCCACTCCCAGACGCCGCCTTCTCCTTCACCGCCAATACCCAATTGTTCCATTACCCAATCCCAAGCTTGCATCATATAATCCTTCACAGCACTGATCCATCCCCAAATAGTTGTAGCGATATCTTTTACGGCTGAAAAAGCATCTCCTAGCAGATCGAGCACAAAATCCAGTACCGGCGCGACAATTAGATCAAACATTTCGGATAGAAAGGATCGCACGGTTTCAAAAGCCGATTGAATAGCTTGAAAGAAGGGATTATTCATGAAATCGGATATAAAATCCCGAATCGCTTGGATTCCATTATTGAAGGCAGCGCAGCTCGCTTCGTCTCCCGTAGCGACCCCCTGTAGAAAAGCAAACACCCCTTCAAAGTTTTCACGGAGCTGTGTGATGAATTCTCCAATGCCCAGTTCTCCGAAAATCCCCGCCAACCATTCTTGAATACCCCCGTTCATGGCTTCACTGATCATTTCCATAGGGCCTTCTTCGATCAACTCCGCCAAGCCGGGAGAAATAGAGCGCACTACCGACATTAAGGCGTCGGCACCCATTTCGGCAATATCACTCACGGTTTCTCCGGCCCATTCCACCGCGTCTCCAGCGGTGTCGGCTATAAAGTCGGCACCCGCCGAAAACGCATCCCCCACATCCGAAAGTCCGAATGCCTGCACTTGTGGCGCGGCACCTCTGTAAAGCGGGTATGATCCTTTAAAGGCACGAGTGCTCAGCGGCTTGGTTTGTATGCGAGAACCGGGAGCAACACTACCTTGTTGAAGCGTGTGCGTAAGTTCATGCGCCAAGAGGTGTTTTCCAGAAGTACTTTGTGGCTGATAGGTACCTTGATTGAAATAGATATCGCTTCCGTTGGTAAATGCTTGCGACCCTAAATCTTGATTCATTTGAACAGCCTGAGCATCGGTATGGATCCGTACGCCTTCAAAATTAGCTCCAAATTGTTGCTCCATGCCTTGTCGGGTGGATTGGTTCATGGGAGTTCCACTGCCCTTGGAGCGTTGTAAGGAGGTTTCAAAAGTAGCAGCAGGAGTTACCTTTTTAGTGGCTTGCGTTTGAAGCGCTTCTTCCTGCTCACATTCAGAACATTTGGTTTGGATGGCTTGTTCTTCAAAAAGTTGGGTTTGAAGCGTTGTTTCTGAAGCATCCTCCTCTTCTGCTGCAGTCATCTGCAAGGGAGACGATTCTGAGTTGGGAAGGAGCTTTTCTTGAAGTTCTTCTTCTTCCGAAGTTGTTTCCTTCTTGGAGATTTGCGGAAACGCTTGCAAACGAACTCCTTGTGCTGCCGGAAAGAAGGGGGTGGCCTCTGAAGTAGCGGGTACCGTAGATTCCGAAGCAATTACCTGATCGGCCATGGCGTCTGCTTCTTTTTCGTAGCGATCTTTTGGCGCACCTATGGTCAATTTGGCTTGCACTCCAAAAAAAGGAGACACTTCACGCTGGTGAATAGCGTTTGGAGAACCTTTTTTCTGTATGGAGGGCGCTGCCTTTTTCATACTGCCAGCGATTAACTATATGTTAAAACGACTATGGTGAGTCCGTTTACCGAATGATAATTGAGTTGTCGCATCGCTGTGGCATCTGCCACATGAACACAACCGTGAGAGGCTTCATCTAATGCGCCGATATGAATGGCCTGTGCGCCCTTAAAAAAGATCGCATAATGCATATTGGCAGAAGTTTTGTCTTTATTGTAGCGTTTGTTCTTAGGGTCTGGCGTGTAGGGTGCGCTATAATCACTGCTCATATAGCCCTGTCCCTCGATGCGATGTACTTTATGATTGGCTTCTGATGTCTTGTGATGTGTGGATCCAGCCGACACCTTTATGGAAATATCGGCCCATTCATGCCCGTTGGCAGCATAAACGGCTTGTAAGGTTCCCGTGTAATAATCAACCCCATTTTTATCTTTCTTTGTCGTACCCTCCAATGCAATGGTGATTTTCTTGATATAGGGCTTCTTTTTTTTATCTGTATCTATGTGGAAGGTGTCTTCTTTAAGCGCACCGCTATCGGCACTCCCAAAATTAGTGGCTTTCTTATCGCGATAGGGTTGTAAACTGCCTCGTTGCTGAAGGGTATGTGTAAGTTCGTGAGCGAGTAGTTTTTTTCCTTCGGAAGACTGTGGCTGGTAGTTATCTTTAAGGAAATAGATATCTTGCCCGTGTGTAAAAGCTTGAGCACCGATTGCCTCATTCATCGTTTCAGCTTCTTGATCGGTATGTACTTGTACCTGGTCGAAAGAGGCACCAAATCCTTGCTCCATATCAGCCTTGGTCTTGGCGTCCATGGGTTTTCCCGAACCTGATTTCTTAGCTAAGGCAGCTTCCATGGTAGTAGAAACCGGTGTATGAGTATCGGCTTTGGTTTGCAGCATTTCTTCTTCCTGTTCTTCACTGCGTTGCAGTTCTTCTTCGGAAGCCACTCGTTGCAGGGGCTCTTCTTCCTCTTCGTTTTTACGCTGAACATCCTCTTCTTCGGCTTTCATTTGTGCAACTTCTTCCTCTTCCATAGGTTGCAATTTCTCTTCCTTTTTTTTGGTTTGAACAGCTGCTTCTGTTTCCTCCTCAGGTTTTGTCTGAAGTGTGTTCGATCCGGTTTCTGAGGGAGTAGCACTCCGTTTTTCGGTAGCTTTCGTTACTACCTCGGCCATGTGGTCTGCTTCTTTTTCGAACGCATCGTCGGGTTCTCCAACGCGAAGTTTGGGTTGTACTTTCGGGAAGAACGGTTGTTCTGTGGAAACTTCAGACGGTGTTTTCTTTTTTCGGAATCGTTTCATGAGGCAACATTTTTCTGTGAGTGATGTAAAGCTGTTTCCGCTAGGGCTTCGGTAACCGCATCATACCAATAGGGAAATAACGACTTTAGTTGTTGCGTTACTTCTTGTACAATGTGCTCCTTATATTTTGTGGTTCCGTAGAGGTGATTATACCCTAATTTCTTGGCTTCTTTCGACTGCCTAGAAAGATTATTTCCTTGCAGCACCAGATCGGGCCGTACCTTATGGTGTGCCAACAAACACGCCAGATTGTATTGTTCGATGACGATGCAAGGCTCATATCCGATCGCACGTAAGGGTTGATACGCTTCCCGTTGCTGAATATAGATATCTTCTACTTCAAAATAGGCTTGAATAAAGGCATCTTTAAGCGCCAGATCTTGAAAACCAATCACACCGCAGCTAAAGGAATATCCTAAATTCGTGTTCCAATGCGGTAAGGAAGAAGCAAACTTTGAGAAGAAGGCCACTTGATTCTTATAATGGTACTGGTAGCCGCCTTCCTTGCGTTCTAACAAACAACGCTCAAAGTCGAATTCCATTTTTTTGGTGAGAAATACATCGGTGTCCAGATGTACGAAGGGTTGTCGTTGTCTTCCAATCGCATGTATTTTAGACTTCATCCACAGGTCTTTATCTTTTTCCACCGCGATTTTTGTAACTCGACAGGGAAGCATGTGGAGCAATGAATATGCGGTTTCATCTACATAAAGTTCAATATCATCATACCATAAATGACTATACAGAATGCTCAGTGCAGTCATGTAAATGGTTTCCCGAAGTTTGTTTCCTTGGAACCAACGGTTGTTGACCAAGGGATAGGCACTAAGACTATAGATGATTCTAGGTGATGACATGGGTAGCTTCTTTCTTTTGTTCTTTGTAAGTGATGAGGTTATAGAGTCCAGCTTTCCTACTATGCTTGTAGAGCCGTTTCCATTCGTAATTAGGTCCCAGTGTTTTTGAGGTAAGTTTCGAGACATGGGTATTGTGGAAGCGTTTCATGGTCTCAAAAGAGGCATGTTTCACTTGAAAACCAAGAAGTTGGGAGGTGCTTGTGCTTCCGTAGAAAAAACTCCGCTTAAAAAAATCGATATGAATACGTCGCTCTCCCGACCAATAATTTCCTACATAGACATCCATTTCTTCGTATTCGTAGAATCTCGATTTATATTTCGTGATCTCCATATGCGGTTGAAGGACCTCCAACATTGTTTCCGAAGTAATCACCATATCAATGTCATTCACAGGCATATCGTAATAGGAGCGAAGGTTCAGATAGTCTGCAATCCCTCCCACAAAGTAACAGGAGGACAGGTCCATGGTTTCCAACAACACCCGAAGTGTTTCTTGCTGTGGTGTATAAATATGTTCGGTATCATATTTCAAATCGTTCATAACAGTTCTTTTTACCAATCGCAATACAGTAATTTCTTACGCCAAGGAAACGCGATCACTGAAAGATTCCATGGCACTTGATTCAATAAAATATCCTGTGTCTTTTGTTCTATAATCAGTTTTGGATGTTCAGGATGCGGCACATATTTTCCGGGTCGTTGTAAGAATTCATGCCGCAATAGGGCAATAGAATTGGTTTTTAACTGCGGAAGGTGCCCCAATACAGCTTGCAGCAACTCATTGGCTTGCGTCTGATCTTGATCGGACAACCCTATCTTTCTTGTTAGCGGTGCTTGTTGTGGCAATCCGCATAGTAGCTTTTCAATACCTAATTGATATTCGTAGGGGTTGAGGGCTCCCGTAGCCATAAAATGCAGGAGTTGGACGGCCTTTTCTACATCGTTCCATTCATGCTGCTCGTTGAGTACTTTGGTCTTTTGAAAAAAATGCTTCAGAAAAGGATGTAAAAGGATCAAGCCGGCATTTTCTAAATAGAAGCCGCTTTTTTCTTCGGAAATCAGCGCTTCGTTAGATGCTGTTTCATCCTGAAACGGATGTATCGTAGCGTTTGGGTCTGTGGTTTTCTGAAACGTTTTCTCTATGGCTTCGGAATCCTTTGGAAAAGTGATATTGGTCTCCTGTGGGTTAATTTTTGTATCAAAATATTCCAGTAGCCAAGTCCGACATCGATTCCGGGTGAGCTCTGTGTGTATTTCTGACGTTGAAACCCATCCCTTTTCCAAAAAAAGATCCAATAACTGAATATATCCCTGCTGTTGTTGTTTTGTAGCTAAAACCTTATGTCCAGCGGTTAAACGAGCTATTGCCAACGCTCTTACATGGGTTGGATTCTCAAGACTTGGAATAGCGGCAATGGCTAATTGACAGCTTACTGCTTTGAAGGGTTCGGGTAATTGCGATAGGCATTGTTGCCATTCTTGATCACGAAGTAACCGTAGCTTGGGATCTTCCGCAGCCAATTTCGGAATCAAAGATTGTAAAAACCCAAAAGGAAGCTGTTGTGTAAAGCGCGATAAAATCAAAGGATCGCTTAGTAATGGCAATAGCGACTTCCGAAAGTTTTTATCCTCAATGGCTTCATACCACCATAGCTCGAACGTGCTTGACGGTAAGGACGCACCAAACGACCACCAAGGTAAATTTCCGTGACGTAAAAAATGGCGTAAAGCATCATTTCTAGAAGCTGTCGCAGAAAATTCTTCGAAATCAATATCACTTGCAGGTTCATCTTGGTAGAGTTTGGAAATCAGACCTTCCATTTGCTTCGAAACCTGTGGTTCCCAATCTGCAGCCTTTAAAAATTCCGTATCTGATATTTCAAGTGAGACCTGTTCCAATCGAAGTTGCGCACCTTTGTTTATCGGAATTTGCTCCAAATACTCCAATAGCTTCGGAAACACCTGATTCTCCAAAAAACCTGATAATTGCTCCTTGATGCGATACGCCGTCTCCTGTGATCCCACTTGAATAGCAACGACCACTTTTTGAATGATATGTGTGTCTACCGTGCTCATTCTCTAAGTTTTTCGAGCATGTCTTTAATTCGGTCACTTATGGGCCCTACCGAATCGAACCGTCTGCGAAGAGATTGTAAGAATTGTTGTAGTACTTGTCTGGGATCGATTTCCGCTCCTTGATCTTTCACTTTTACGATCATTTCAAGCTCCCGACCTAATACCGCTTCGATGCTTTGTCGGGTCTCAATTAATACCGCATCTTCTTGACATCCCAATACCACGAAGGAGAGCGAAATGCTCAGTTCAGCCAATTTGGTCACCATGTTTTTCTCGAAGGATGTTTCCGCTCGAAGCATCTGCTTTTGAAGCATTGGGATATAATTTCCGAAGTGATCGGCATATACATGGTTCTGTTCTCCTGCGAGAAACTCTTTAAGCGTCTCTGCAAAAATGTCAAAGAGCTCGCTTGAAGCTGTGAAGAGTTGTTTCATAGGATCAGGAAGCGTCCTAAAGGAACGGTGTGACGCAATGGTATGCAATTGTGTAAAGGCATCTTCCATAAACAATCGGGCACGATCCTCACAACTGCGTTGTTCTCTTATAACAATGGTTCTAGGGCCCGTAGTTTGTGCTCCACATAATTCACTAATAGCCTCTAACGACACCTGAATAGTATCGGGATAGTCGGCAATAGAACGACGCACGTCTGTTCGGTTCACGCGTTCTATTACTTCCTCGTGAATACGCCACACATAGCCTTGTGTATTGGAAGACGTATTGCTGAAGATAATGTCATCGCCTGCTATTTGATGTGTAAAATCTGCCGTGGGGGGATGTTCTAATGATACTTTTAAAGAGGTCGCTTCACCGTTCACTTGGAAAGTAATACTGGACGAGCCCGAAGGTACGTTGGCAGGTACGAAGAAGAAATTACCCGACACGTTGACAACCCCATTGCCAGTAATGACCGCTCCGGGTACTACAGGTTCCATGGTGAACGGGTATAAATTCTCATCCAACCTACAGAATTCTGTTTCAGGTAACTGAAGTTCGGGAAGAAGATCAAACGAAATTGGAGTAATTACTTCTGAACTACATGTATCATCCTCAGAAGAGGTGATCACTTCAACCGCGTTCACCTCAAGGAGATCGTATTCGTGAGATACGCGTCGCTTGTTGGTTTTTATAGGCCGACTACCATCTCCGAAATTCCACGTAAATTCATGGGCTCTAGGAAGATCGTCACCGTTCAATTCGAAATTGACGACTGCTGTGTTTCGATCTCTGTCATAATCTATGTTGACCACCGTTACGGTAAAAGTCAATTTTGGTGAAACGGTGATCTGTGCTTCGGTAGCGATATTATTGACCTTAAAGCGGATGGGCTCGCCATACAGTTCTTCACTCACTTGGTTGGGGTCGAACACAAAAGCTCCCGCTTCATTTCGAACAACACCGCCTTGCATACCCGGCAAAACATCGGCTTCTACAATGCCGCCAGTAGGCGTGACCTCAAAGCGCAACGGACGCGTCGTTTTGTCAAAACACAGAAAATCTGTGGGAAGGTGCAAACTCACATGATTTTGGTCACAACACAAGTAAGGGAGCATAAAATCAGCGACCACAGGATTGACCACCGTGGGACCATGAGCGCCTTCTTCGGTTTCAAAATCATGGCCAAACGGGGCTTCTCCATAGGGATATCCGTAGGGATAACCATAGCCATAAGGATACGGATAACCAGAGTATTCTCCTTCCAAATAGATCATCACAAATGTCCCTCCCGGAACAACGCCGGCTTGATGTTCTAGTCCTTTGTTATGCTCCAAATAAAAACGTGTGTATTCTTGAATCGTTTCCTCGAGATCGGTGGCATTGATGGCGAGTGCGACCAAGTTGAACCCTAACGCGTTTACACTTCGCGTCTTTTCTAAGGCGGAAACAACTTCGGCCACATTCTTTCCTTGATGTCCTTCAATTCTATAAAAATCGTGATCTAATTTCACGGAAAGCGGTGCTTTCATCCGAAGGTAGGCTTGGTGATAGCTGCGCTGGTAGAGGTGGTTATTATTTACGGTTTGTTTGAAATTCCAAGTTGCGATCAATTCATTCCCCACATTGTAGTAAAACGGAATGGCCTTTTGGGATAAGTTCCCTAGATGAAAGGAAGGCGTGGTTTTGATGTACGTATAGTTGGCGTTGTAGTTGGTAAGCTGAAGCACGATTCTTTTTAATAATGAATTGAGGTGCATCGCGTCATTGTCATTATCAAAACACACAGAGAGATTGGCTTCTTCGAAATCAATCACCAATTCCGGAACCGTGTGGTCATTGCTGGGCGGAATGGTAAGCGGTTCACAGCTGCCACAACTTCCGGTGACGGCTTCGTCAACAGGGGCAGGGTAGAAACTATGTCGGAATTCAGTACACAATCCTTCCGAAACAAGTTCCCCTAACATCAAATGCTTCGGAAAATCCTTAACGCTGCTACAGCATCTACTCGGAACGGCATGAGACAAAAGTGTTTTCACTTCAGAATAACTAGCTATGAGATCTGTCAGTAAATCATATCGATATTGTATATCAGGAGGCACATGCTCTTCAGAGAAGTCAAATAACTCATCTAATTTCAACAAAACAATATCTTTCAGTTGAGGTAGATTAAATCCGTTGAAAAGTCTTTCTAATCCTTGTCGCAATTTTGAAACTGCATTGTTCTTAAGGGTTTCCCGCGCCATCGCCTGAAGCAATTTTGGGTAATCTTCAAAATCTTTAGGCTGCACAATAGAGCGCGGCGCCATTACTTCCGGAAGCGAATAATACAGCGGTCTGTAATTGGGGCGTTGCAATGTGGGATCATAACTTTGAATAATTTTTGCGTGTGCTTTGGTGGTGACCAACACTTTGTAATTTCCTACCACTTCCAACCCTTGATTATCACAGGTAAGGGTCACACAGAGATCACGTTCTTTCTCATATGTTTCCAGATATAGTATTGCGACAAGATCCTTACAGCTTACTTCAAAATGGTCTGAGAGTTCAGCGAGAGGGAATACTTCGTCAGATTCGCTTTCAGTTCCTTTATCGGTTCGTAATTCTAAGAGGAATAACGGCGTCTCATCTGCATCAAAAAAGAAAGGGTGATACTCGTTTCTACCATCATCTTCACTATTATTGTATCGCTTGAAATGAGTGTAGGTAACTTTTTCAAAATCAATAGTTTTGTGTTTTATGTTTGTTTCCGGATCGGTATTGATCTTATACAAGTGAAGGAGGTCTCCATCGCTGGTAACGCCAGCCCCTTGCGAAACTTCAATAGTGTTGTCTACACATCGAAGATTGAACCCGCAGACGATACCGGTGCCGTCCAGGCAAATCCGACTTAACCGATCTTGGTCGTCAAAAAAATCTAAGACCTCGTTGAGGTGGCCTTCGGTCAATACCTGATTCTTTGTAAATCGGCGATACTGAGTAGTGATATGTTTTAGTTTTGGTTCCATAATTTGCTTGTTTATAAGGATCCTAAATTTGTTTTTCCAAGAATTACTTTTCCGCTGAGTTCCTCTACATCGTCATCACAATCATAAAGACGGCCAGTAGGGTATACGTTGTGAAGCGATGACAAGATGCGGATGAGCTCCTGTTGTTCGGGTTGGGGTTGTTCTTGTGCGACTTCGGTTTTTTCAAATAGATACTTCTTCCATGCCTGTTCAAATTGTACCAAGTCATTTTCTTCCTCAGGAACCTCTCCGTCGCGATAGCCTACCCAGCAGATCTTGGCCATGATATGGGCCGGAAGTTCTCTTCGGATCACTTGTTCCATATAGTTTCGAAAATCGGTATTGTAGGTACGAAAGGTGTATCCGGGAATGACAATGCTTACACGATAAGAATAGGGGTCTAGTGGTTCGCAAGTGGTGCATTCATCGGTGCAAATGGGCAAGAACGTCTTTGTATCGACATCCGTTTGGGTTACGTCCGGTCGCAATAGCATATGTTCTACTAAAAAAATGCCCTCTTCGGTGAACTCGTATTTCATGAATTGAAGGAGTTCAAGAATTGCGCTTTTCAAAGTTTCTTTACTTCCGAAGTAATTAAAACGCTTGGCGATAATGTAATCTTTGTGGTGGGTATCTGTGATCTCGGGATTTATGACGTCAAAAGAATATTTCCCTGACTCACTGTGATGTATCTGAATATTGCCAATGATAATCTCATCGTCGAAACCTTGTTCAAAGGCACGTTCTACTTCGTAGACACTCGTCTGAATAAGTTGAAGCACAGCGAAATAAAGTTCGCGCGTAGCGAGAAAATTATCGTGATATTCTTCGGTCCCGGAAAGTACAATCTTACCTTCTGCATTTCGAATGCGCCAGCGATAAACGGTTTCATCATCGCTATTCACCAAGGTATATAGATCTACAAAGGAGTTGCTTAAGGTTCTTCGAGAATAGTCGAGAATTCCTAATAATCGGGAAGCGCGTTGTTGAATGCCACTAACGTTGTTCGTATCCCACAACATCTCCTTCGGCTGCTTGTAATAGTTGAAAGCGAGTCCGCGCGACCCACTGAATGTACTGTAATCTCGTAGAAAATCCTCTTTGTTTTTAAGAACTAATTCTTCCGCACTAGCTCCGTAGAGCGTGGTCATCACAAAGGTGTATTCCGTAAAGCGTTCGGCAAATCGAGCGATCAAATGATCCAGGACCTCATTCCGACGTTCTTGATAATTGTCTTGTGGGCCAAAGAGGGTGTCGGTTAAGAGCTCTTCAGCGGTTGAATATTCTTTCACCAAGGAAGAGAATCCTTCAATATCCGGCACTGCTTGTGTAAAAAAGGTTTGTGTTAAGCTTCCGCTACAGGAAAGTACTTCGCGCATCTTTTCCAGGTGTTTGAAATAACTCGCCAAGATCTGATCAAAAAATAGCAAATACCCTTTCAGCTGTTTGGCTTGTGCTTTTCGTTGGGTCGTTTTCTTTCCCGGAATCCCGACGGGAGTAATTCCGTAGGTGTCGGGAAAATCATTCATCAAGGTGGTATAGCTTCCGGGATTTCGATATGTTCCTTTTGGAAGTGTAAGCAGTTTGTTTTGTCTTGCTCGCTGCTTGCGTTCAAGGTCTGAAGCCTCCAATTGATCTAAGTAGGCTTGAAATTTTTTCGTGTTTATGGTAAGCGGTAATACATCTTTATTATAGTTAAAAGTGCTTTTGTAGCACAACACAGGTTTGGTGTCGGGATCAATACACAACACCGATTGCGAAACATTATCATCGTCACAATTACCCATGCTAATATCATTGATCTTTAGCACCCCCGGAACCTCCATGATAATGTTGATGATATCGGAAAGTCGAATTTCACTGCGGAGTTCTGAAGCTTTGAGTTCCTGCATATCAATAAACCCATTTTTCAGAACCGGTCCTTCGAAGATCTCGGGAGTGCTATAGCCTTTCTGAAGCATTTCATCAATACTGTAGAAATAGACA
>DFVG01000003.1:104101-104359 GCA_002379985.1 Flavobacteriaceae bacterium UBA4166 | reverse complement strand
CTACGGAACCGAGGATGATGGACGCTACGTGACGGAATCCCGACTTCTAAAAATGCTTTCCCATGAGATCGATCTTATTGAAGAGCGTATCGTTCGGGAGAATCACCCCAATAAAATGTTTTTCGCTTATGCAAACACAGTGGCTACCATTGATTTTGCAAAGAAATACAAAGGCCACGGCTGGGTAGGAATTCGCTATCAGACACAACCCGATGAAGATTACAGCGAGATTATTCTTCACATTCGATTCAAAGAAAA
>DFVG01000003.1:0-103855 GCA_002379985.1 Flavobacteriaceae bacterium UBA4166 | reverse complement strand
AAGGTCACGGTTGGGTAGGAATTAGATACCAAGTGCGACCAGATGAAGATTATAATGAAATTAGTCTTCACATTCGATTCAAAGAAAATGAAGCTGTGTTGCAGCAGAACACCTTAGGAATTTTAGGTGTTAATTTGATTTATGGTGCGTATTATAAGTACGACCAACCTAAAAAACTGCTTCGATACCTTTACGATCACATCGATAAGGACAAAATTGAGATCGATACCATCAATTTTTCCGGACCGAAATTTAAGGAAGTCGACAACCGCTTGATGAGTTTACAGCTTATCAAAAATGGCATGACAGACGCTGTAATTTTTGGTCCTGACGGAAATAACATTCTGCCTGCCCGTATTTTATACAAGAAGAATATTTTGGCGCTACGCGGAAGTTTCCGACCGGTAACTAAGGTAAATATCGATATGTATGAACGCTCCTATGAGATGTTCCTCGAAGAGAATCGCGTTGAGAAAGACCGTACAGAAGTTATCTTCGAAATTACCTTATCCAACCTACGTGCCGAAGGAGAGATCAATGAGCAAGATTTTATGGATCGAGCCAAACTGCTCTGCTCTTTAGGGCATACCGTAATGATCTCGAATTTCCAAGAGTATTATAAATTGGTAGAATATTTTTCACGCTATACTAAAATGCGTCTCGGACTCACCATGGGGGTCAATAATTTAGTAGATATTTTTGATGAAAAATACTATCGTCACTTAAGTGGAGGTATTTTGGAGGCCTTCGGAAAATTATTCTTTAAAGACCTCAAAGTATATCTCTACCCGATGCGAGATCCGGAAACCGGAGAATATACCAACAGCGAGAACTTGAAAGTACATCCTCGCATGAAAGAACTTTACAAATTCTTTAAGTATAATGGTAAAGTGATTGACATTAAGGATTTCAATCCGGATATCCTGAACATATTCTCACGAGAAGTACTTGCCATGATCGAGGAAGATCGTGACAATTGGGAAGAAATGCTACCTAGCGGAGTTTCCGATATTATCAAAGAGAAAAAGCTATTCAGCTACAAATCGAAACCACAGAAAGAAACGCAAGGCGCTGCAAAATAAATATTAGGCATCTAATAACTGTGCTGCGTGGTCCTTGGTTTTAACTTTATCGATAACGCGAGTAACCACCCCTTCTCCATTCACTACAAAGGTTTTACGATGAATTCCATCGTATTCACGGCCCATAAATTTCTTACGACCCCAAACGCCAAAGGCATTGATCACTTCTTTGTCTTCATCGGCCAGTAACGGAAATGGAAAATCGTATTTCTTTTTAAAATTGCTTTGCTTTCGTTGGCTATCGGCACTTACTCCCAACAGTTCATAACCCTCATCCTGCAATTCTTTATAGTGATCACGTAGGTTACAGGCTTCCGCTGTGCAACCGGGGGTATTGGCTTTAGGGTAAAAGAATACAATTAACTTTTTTCCTTTGTAATCAGATAATTGAACGCTATTTCCGTCCTGGTCGACACTCGTGAAATTTGGGACCGTATCTCCTTCTTTTAGTGTATTCATTGGTTTACTTTTGTGTAAAATTAGAGAAAATGACCAAGCAAGAAAAGGTAACTTTTGTTATTGAAACGTTAAACCGACTCTATCCTGAGATTCCCATCCCATTAGATCATAAAGACCCCTATACCTTATTAATCGCTGTTCTGCTTTCAGCCCAGAGTACAGATGTGCGCGTAAATCAGATAACGCCTCTCTTATTTGAAATAGCCGATAATCCTTACGATATGGTAAAACTCTCGGTAGGTGAAATTCGTGAAATTATTAAACCGGTGGGGCTCTCTCCTATGAAATCGAAAGGAATATACGGACTCTCGAAGATCTTGATCGAAGAATATAATGGTAACGTGCCCGCCTCTTTTGAAGCTTTAGAACGCCTACCTGCTGTTGGACACAAAACCGCTAGTGTGGTAATGTCACAAGCTTTTAATGTACCGGCTTTTCCAGTTGACACACATATTCATCGATTGATGTACCGTTGGGGACTTTCCACAGGGAAAAATGTGGTACAGACTGAAAAAGACGCAAAACGCTTATTTCCCAAAGATCATTGGAACAAATTACACCTTCAAATTATTTGGTACGGGCGGCAGTATAGTCCGGCGCGTGGTTGGGACCTCGAAAAGGACATCATCACCAACACCATTGGTAGAAAAACAGTACTGAATGCGTATTATAAGAGCAAGAAAAGGAAATAAAAAAAACCCCGGTCATCTTATCCCGGGGTTTTTCCAAAGTTTAGTTTAGAAGTGCTTCAAACTTCAATTTATTATAATCTATAACACTTAAAGCCTTACTATAATCCAGAAGAAATTTTATGGTTTCTTCTTTCGGAACCAATTGTTTTTCCACGCGTTCCGAACGTGGTTTTTCAGAGTACAGTTTTGCCATAGAACGTAATTTTGAGGTTAATGTTATTTATTAACGCGGCAAAATTGTACTTATTGTGCTAATTTGTTAAAATAATATTATGCTTGTCAATTACCTTTCGTAAATTGATTAAAGCATAACGCATTCTCCCTAAAGCCGTATTGATACTGACCCCGGTTCGTTCGCTAATTTCCTTGAAGCTCATTTCTTTATAAATGCGCATCATTAGCACTGTTTTCTGATCTTCAGGAAGCTCTTCAATCAATCTTCGAACGTCGCTTTCCACTTGCCCTTTGATCATGCGTTTTTCAATATTTAAGCTATTATCGCTTAATACTGAAAAGATATTAAAATCGTCTTTGTTTTCGAATTTTGGCATCCGATTGCTTTTTCTAAAATGATCAATGACCAAATTATGTGCAATACGCATTACCCAAGGAAGAAATTTCCCCTCTTCATTGTAAGCCCCTCTTTTTAGGGTCTTAATCACTTTGATAAAAGTGTCCTGAAAAATATCTTCGGCAATATCTTTGTCGAAAACCTTGGAATAAATAAAACTGTAGATTCTTTGTTTGTGTCTGGTGATGAGCTCACAGAGTGCAGATTCATCTCCATTCATGTAGGCACTAACATAGTGCGCATCGGTAGGTATACTTCGCTTCATAACAATACTTCTTCTTAAAAAAATAAACAACAGGTGACCTTGGTTGCTTAGCTCAAATGTTTATTTAAAGTAATGTTATGCTATAGGCAATAAATTTATTTTTTATCGTTGCGAGGGGTAAATATAATAACAAAGTTTTAAGAAATGCAAACATTTGTGGCTTTTTTCTTAAAAAAACCCTAATTAAAGACATTGATAAGTCGCTCGTGTAGAAGCATAAAACAATGTAGTATCTTTGCAAAATCTCAAACGATAGCTTATACAAATGGGAACAATAGTTATGCCGTTTTGTATTATCTATGATCTAAGAAATTAATAAAAAAGAAGGCAATTATTTTGACTACGGAAACGCTAGATACCAAAAAGAACATCATCATTGAAGGCGCAAAGCTTCACAACCTCAAGGATATTCATGTTAATATCCC
This sequence comes from Flavobacteriaceae bacterium UBA4166, assembly GCA_002379985.1. Lineage (GTDB taxonomy): Bacteria > Bacteroidota > Bacteroidia > Flavobacteriales > Flavobacteriaceae > DFVG01. The sequence continues at coordinate 100,361 of DFVG01000003.1, read as the reverse complement.
CAGAAACGAATTGGTAGTGATTACAGGTCTTTCCGGAAGTGGAAAATCAAGCCTCGCCTTCGATACCCTCTATGCTGAAGGACAACGCCGCTATGTGGAAAGTCTATCCTCGTATGCGCGCCAATTTTTAGGCCGACTCAATAAACCAAAGGTTGATGCTATCAAAGGCATCGCTCCCGCAATTGCCATTGAGCAAAAGGTGAATGCTACAAATCCGCGTTCTACGGTAGGAACTTCGACTGAAATCTATGACTACCTAAAATTACTTTTCACTCGTGTGGGAAAAACATATTCTCCCTCAACCGGCAAAGAAGTGAAAAAAGATCGAGTGAGTGATGTGTTAGATTTTATTAAAACATTTCCCGATCGCACCAAATTATTGCTCCTTGCCCCGATTCATTTGGAAGAAGGTCGAAAAATGAAGGATAAGTTACAAGCGTTGGCACAACAAGGGTATGCTCGTATCAAAGCGAATGGAGAAGTTCTTCGGATGGATGCAATCGATCATGATAACCTTCCGGATGATCTCTGGTTGGTCGTTGATCGCGTTATCACTCAAGATGATGAAGATTTCTATAATCGATTGGCAGATGCTGCTGAAGTGGCCTTCTATGAAGGAAAAGGCGAACTCTATGTTGAAGAACTCGAAAGCAACCAACTGCACGAATTTAATAACCGATTTGAAGCCGATGGAATCACATTTATTGAACCTAACGTACATCTCTTCAGCTTTAACAATCCTTATGGGGCCTGCCCTACCTGTGAAGGCTACGGTGATGTGATCGGCATCGATGAAGATTTGGTGATTCCAAATACCGGTCTGTCCATCTATGACAATGCCATTTTTCCTTGGCGCGGAGAAAGTATGAGCTGGTACCGCGATCAGTTGGTGAACAATGCCTATAAATTTGACTTCCCTATTCACAAACCATGGTTTGAACTTTCCGAAGAACAAAAACAACTGGTTTGGGATGGCAACAAATATTTTGAAGGGCTGAATGATTTTTTCAGTTTCCTGGAATCGAAAAGCTATAAGATCCAGAATCGCGTGATGCTTTCTCGCTACCGCGGAAAAACACGTTGCAGTACTTGTAAAGGCAAACGACTTCGGCCGGAAGCCGGTTACGTAAAGATCAATGATACCGCCATTACCGAATTAGTAGAAATCCCGTTAGATAAGGTCTATGCGTTCTTTCAGAACCTTACGCTCAATAAATACGAAGAAAAAATTGGCAAACGATTGCTTTTGGAAATTAATAACCGACTCACATTTTTGATGGATGTCGGACTCAGCTATTTGACGCTCAATCGAAAAAGCAATACCCTTTCCGGAGGAGAATCGCAACGCATTAATCTGGCCACTTCGCTGGGAAGTAGTTTGGTAGGCTCTATGTACATTCTCGACGAACCTAGTATCGGCCTCCATCCAAAGGATACAGAACGATTGATAGGCGTGCTTAAATCCCTACGTGATCTGGGCAATACGGTGATTGTAGTAGAACATGATGAAGACATTATGAAAGCGGCTGACACTATTATTGATATTGGTCCGGAAGCTGGCACCTACGGTGGTGAGGTAGTTGCAAAAGGCACCTTCAAAGAAATTTTAAATTCAGACTCGCTGACCGCAAAATACTTGAACGGTGAAATGGAGATCGAAGTTCCAGAGCAACGCAGGAAGACAGTAAAAGAAATTGGGATTAAAGGAGCCCGGCATAACAATTTGAAAAACATCGATGTGCGTTTTCCTTTAGGTGCTTTTACTGCAGTTACCGGGGTTTCCGGAAGTGGAAAAAGCACCTTGGTAAAGAAGATCCTCTACCCTGCCCTTCAGCGACAAATTGGTAACTATGGTGACAAGCCGGGACAATACAGCGAACTCACCGGAAACGTGGACGCCATCAAAACTATTGAGTTCATTGATCAGAATCCGATTGGTCGTTCTAGCAGATCGAATCCTGTTACGTATATCAAGGCCTATGATGATATACGCGCACTTTTTGCTTCTCAAAAGCTGAGTGACATCCGCGGCTACAAGGCGAAACATTTCAGCTTTAATGTTGACGGAGGTCGCTGTGAAACGTGTAAAGGTGAAGGCGAAGTGACCATTGAAATGCAGTTTATGGCCGACGTACATCTTACTTGTGATACTTGCGACGGTAAACGTTTCAAAAAAGAGATCTTGGAAGTCAAATTCAATGAAAAGCATATCAGCGACATCCTTAATATGACGGTGGATGATGCCATTGCATTCTTTGAAACCTACGAGGAGACAAAGATCGTTCAGAAACTACAACCATTGCAGGATGTCGGACTCGGTTATGTGCAACTCGGTCAAAGTTCTTCTACCCTTTCCGGAGGAGAAGCACAACGCATCAAATTGGCGTCTTTCTTAGTCAAAGGAAATACCAAGGACAAAGCACTTTTTATCTTTGACGAGCCTACGACCGGACTTCACTTTCACGATATAAAAAAGCTGTTAGCATCTTTCTATGCCTTACTTGACAAGGGACATACCGTCATTGTTGTAGAGCACAATCTCGATTTGATCAAGTGTGCCGACTATATCATAGATTTAGGTCCGGAGGGCGGTGAAAAAGGTGGAACTGTAGTTGCAGCAGGCACTCCCGAAGAGATCATTAAAAACACAGACTCCTTTACAGCGCAATACCTTAAAGAAAAAATTTAGTATCTTCCAGTAAACTACGGGGAGATGAAAAAAATTACATTCTTACTTACATTATTTATAGCTTCTTATAGCTGGTCGCAAGCCTATATTCCGATGCTGGAAGAAGGAAACGAATGGAATGTGGACGTTCGGTATGAGGTTTTTGATCCTCCACCCGATATACCTTGTTGTTATACCATTACTTTCGACGTTGTTGTTGGAGAACTTGTTGAGGTCAATGGTACCGAATATTACGAGATGGTAGCCAATGGCCAAGTGCGTTGTCTTTTACGTGAACAAAACAAAGTTATCTATAAGTATGAAGAGTTTTCAGAAACAGATAACGTGATCTTTGACTTTAACCTACAAGTGGGTGAAACTTTTGAAATACCCGGTTCTGGATATGATTTCCGCAAGTCGTGTGTAGCGGGGGATGCATTTAGCACTACTTCTTATTCAGAGCTTACGGTTGGAAGCATTAGCACTGAATTTATTGCGGGAGAAGATCGAACAGTAATTACTTTTGAGGAAAACTTCGGTGTTACGGGCGAACCTTTTCAATGGATTGAGGGGATCGGAAATATCACAGGGTTAGATCTTTTAGACGAAACTATTGATATCACTGCTGAACATCGCTTGGCTTGTTTCACCAATCAAGGAAACACCACTTTTTTTAACGAAGCTACCTCTTGCGACAATACTACCCTTGGTACCGTGGATAACACTATTGAAGCCATTGGAGTATATCCTAATCCGGTGACGGAGGTTTCTATCCTTTCACTTCCAAAAGCACAACAGGTTGATGAAATCCTCATTTTTGATGCCAACGGAAGCTTAGTTAGAAAAGAAAAACCTTCCGCAGACCATCTAAAGATCCATGCTATGAACTATCGTTCAGGGTTGTATTTCTATAAAATTATTTTCGAAGGCAATACCCTCAAAGCCGGAAAGTTACTTATCAAATAACCTTCGGCTCCTACAGTACCTTTTCTTTTTGGCACGCCTCTTGGTATTTCATAATCAAATAGCGTACGTCGCATCGCTTCTATTGCGGCCTCACTTAAAATGATTTGATTATGAAAAAAGTGATTCTTTTCGTAGCAGTGCTTCTAACAGGAGCCGCTACACAGGCACAACAACAGAACATTCAGCTAACATTGCCTGCGCACCGCTATTATAACGCTCAGGAAATTTTGTTTGTTGAAAACGGCGTTCTTTATAAGGTGAATACCTTTGGAGAATTTGATTTCAAGCCGCTCCAACGGCAAGATGTTGGCAACAGAGGGCGTTCAAACACCAGCGTTAACTATGCCATCAATGCTCCGGGCAATTTTTCTGTTTACGAGCGTGGGCGCCGTGCTTTTGTAACCACAGATCGATTGGGTAGAATTCGAAGCGTTGGAAATTCAATGATTACCTATCAACGCAATGGAAAGGTAAAAAGCATAGGTAGTATCACTATGAATTACAAGCACGGTCAATTAGTTCGTGTTGGAAATATGAAACTTATCTATGATCGCTTCGGAAAGATTTGCAAGACCCTTGGGAGTGTGAATCGTTTTAATCAAAATTTTTGGCACGATGATTGGTATTTATATCATGGGTATTCGCAAGGGAGTAATGAAAATGACGAATGGTATGATAGAAATACCCGCTTGAGAAAGAAAGAAATTTAAGATTATAGTTTTTTTGGTTGGTTAGTTTTTTTGAAAGATCCGTCGCGGTTTGAATGTGAATCGCGGCGGATTCTTAATTTATAACCAGTTAGTTACACTCTTCCACTTTCCTCTGAAACACCCGTAAATACATAGATTCCAAAGTTTGGCACGGTCGTTGTTTTATATTTGATGTTCTTACTGACCAAAGAAAATAAAAGTAAGTAGAACCCCTTAAATTCAACATCATGAAAAAATTAGCATTCTTATTCATTGGACTCCTGCTCAGCGGAATTTCCGTTAAAGCAGCCTCCAATGCCGAAGCATCAACCTTTCGAGGATACGATGGAAGTTCCTACATTTTTGTAGAAGGTAACGTTGAGTTTTCAGTGTTTCCGGATGGGCAATTCGACTTTGTATTTCTAGGTCAGTCAAATGGCGTTAATGTCAGTGTGAATACACCGGGTGTAAGTATCAACTATAATTCTGGTTATAATTATGATGCCTTTGTACAGTACGATGATTATGGTGCTGTGATTCAGGTAGAAGATGTACCTATTTATTATGACGAATTTGGACGTATCGCACAAGCGGGAAGCGTAGAAATTCGATACAACGATCGCCGTATCGTTCGTGTTGGTGGATTGCGTGTCTTCTATAATCGTTATGGATACTTTGATTATTGCACCGGTTTTGTGAGTCCGTTTTACCGTACCTACGTATACCGCCCTTGGCACGTATATTATGCCCGCCCTATCTATGCGAGCTGCATTGTATATGACTATCCGTATAGACGCTATTACAAACCGCATCGCTACAGCTTTGCGCATCACAGAAGATACTATAACAATCGTCGAAATGTGGCATATGCTAACGGACGAAGAAATTTCTATCGCCCTGGAAGTAGAAAACACTATAAAGACGGAAGAACGGTTAAGAACCGAGATTACAACCCGAGACGTGTAAATACGGCTGTAGCGCGAACCACGAACAGAGGAAATACCGCTCGCGGGAATTCCAGAGGTATTGCAAAGAAGAACGATCGCACAACAGTGAATAGAAATACTGTACGTGGTAATTCAAAACGAAATACTATTTCGAGAGGCACAACGACCACTCGTGGTATTGCAAAATCCTCGAGAGATTCAAAAGCCGTTAAACGCAACAATTCCGTACGCAGTAAGAACGTAACTCGTGGAAATACGGCAAATCGTTCCATTCGTAAAAGTACTTCGAATTCGCAACGTGGCATCGCAAAGAACAACCGTGTGTCTCGTTCCAAAGGAAATTCAAACCGAGTTTCCAGAAAAAGTACCCCTGCTAAGCGCAGTAGCACAATAAACAGAAGTACTTCTAAGCGAACTACCGCAAAACGTAGTAGTTCGAACAGATCTAGAGGAACCGTAAACCGCAGTAGTGGATCAAGCCGATCTAAAGGGACATCAAACCGACGAGGCCGCGGAATACAGTAAGAATTTTTTTGGTTGGTTAGTTAGAAACCCTCGTGAAGCCTATGGCTGAGCGGGGGTTTCGCTCGTTACAGAAGTTAAAATTGATGCCATCTTCCGCGTAAGCTCACTTCTGCTGAAGGAAGAGATATCTGCTTCGGGAACCAACAAGTCCTGCGTTCGGTATAGTTTAAAAGCGTCCCATACTTTATTTTTCAATTTTTCTTCTTCGGAATACAACAAATAAGCGCCTGCTTTGGTTTCCTGCAGAATAGTTTGAACATCACTTCCATCCGGCCCCATAGCGATGATAGGGCGTCGCGCCGAAAGATACTCAAATAATTTCCCCGGAATAATTGCTTTGGTTTCTTCTCGATCCATTTCAACTAACAGTAGCACCTGTGCTTTACGTTGATAAGCCACGGCTTCTTTATGAGGCACATACCCTACGAGCGTGGTGTTTTTTATAAGATCGTTTTCTGTAAGGTCATCCAAGACTTCTTGGCTGTATTGCCCTACCAATTTCAATTCTAAATGCTTCTGAAACTCAGGGTGCGCCTCTTTTAGTTCGCGCAATACTTTCCATAAGATTTGCGGATTTCGCTCCGTAAGCAAGGAACCTATGTGAACGATAGAAAATGTCTTATCTAAAGAATATTCTTCACCACTAACAACCTCCTCAAAACCGTTTGTAACCACATCAATAGGCCGAGAGGTGATGGTTTGAAATTCATGTTTTGTCACCTTGCTTGTTACCGTAATACGATTGGCTGTATTTAAAATTTCGGCTTCTAGTTTCTTATGTTTCGCTTCGGAAGCTTTGGTTAAGCGTAACGATTTGTGATAATGAATGGTGGTCCAAGGATCTCGAAAATCGGCCACCCAAGGGATGTGGCATGCGGCCTTTAGTTTTTTACCGATCAAATGCAAACTGTGTGGTGGACCGGTCGTTACTACTACATCTACGGGCGTTTCCGAAAGGTAGTCTTTCAAAAACGATACTGAAGGATCCACCCACCCGACGCGCGCATCAGGAATAAAAAAATTTCCTCGAACGTAGAGTAATATTCGCTCTAGCAACGATGGCTTTTTTTCAGAAATGATCCCGCTACTTAGGGATTTCGTTTTCTTTTTTGAAAACCACTGCGCCCAGCGGTACGGTTCTTTAATGGGGTGTTTTAGCACCGTCACCGTATCCGGAACTTTTTCGGAAAGCGAGGCATCTTCAATGGGATACATTGGATTTTCAGGAACATAGACAATAGGTTCAATACCAAACTGCTCGAAATTCCTAACAAAATGAAGCCATCGCTGCACGCCCGGTCCTCCCGCAGGAGGCCAGTAGTATGCAATGATCAATACGCGTTTCATGACGATGTGTTACTTTTCTGACGTCGGAAGACCCACAACACCCCTCCCACTGCTATCAAAACAAAAAGAATAGTGCTTGCCAGAGAAATAGTGCTTCCGGTTTGTATGACGGAAGGTTCAAATTTAAATGCTATTTGATGTACGCCTGCGGGGACGGTCATGGCTCGTAACGCATAGTTCGCTCGATAATACTCAGCGGGCTTCCCATCAATATACGCATTCCAACCATCAGGATAATAGGCTTCTGAAAAGACAGCAAGTTGTGGTGTATCTGTTTTGGTTTCGTATACTAAATGGTTGGGTTGATAGCTGGTAAGTTCAATACTCGCAGTAGAATCCACCGCAATGGATGTTTCCGGCAACAACGTTTCAAAATTTTGGTGGATCATAGCGACACGCTTCGTATCGAGACTGTCCAAACGCAATATCTCTTCATTGGCGTTCTCTGCAATGATCACATTTTCTACAAACCAAGCATTTCCGTTAGCGTAGGGATTACGTTGCGCGACCGGGCCTCCATTCTGATTCTGAGTGATGATGTAACGCACGTTCATCATATTGAGTATTCCTACGTTTCCTTCGGAAAGGTAAAAATCATACAAATCGCTCATGCGACCGGGTTTCGCGGCATGATAACCTCCTAATGCATTGTGGTAATAGCTTGCTCGACCACTGTTAAAGGCATCAACAGTAGCATCAAAAACACGGAAATGTCCACTCGTATCCTCTAGGATCTGCTTATCAGCGCCATTCTGTTGAAAGGGCGCTTCCATGACGCGTTTCGACACAAAATCATCATTGGTAACGTATCGTCTGTCGACCCCTATCAGGTCAAAACAGATCAAAACAGCCAAAACAATGATGGTGACTATTTGTTTTAGTTTTCCTTTTAGAGAGAACCAAAGCGTTGCTGCCGCTAAAAGCACTAAAATTAGGGATCTGAATGCATCCTGTGTGAGCAGTGTCGCTCGGTCGGCACGAATCGCCTCAATTAATTCCGGGCCAAGTTGTTCTCGAAATAAAGGGTCATACGGACTCGCAAAGTCCAACAGTACATTTTTCAGGAGTAAGAATACCAATGCCACTCCGCTAGCAATAGCCGTTGCTTTTATCAACGCCTTCTTGCGTTTCTCTTCAGCAACGAAATCATTGAAATACTGATGCAGGCCAACAATTGCTAGGATGGGTATGATCAATTCAATGATCACTTGAATGGAGGATACGGCTCTAAATTTGTTGTATAAAGGCACGGTGTCAATGAACAATTCCGTCAGGAAATTAAAGTTCTTACCCCAGGATAAAAACAAACTCAATAGAAACGCAGCAACGATCCACCAACGCAATCTGCCTTTCACTAAAAATAAAGCCAATATGCCTAAAAAGATAACTACAGCGCCAATATACGCCGGAGCAGCGACGATAGGCTGATCGCCCCAATAGGCCGGAACCTGTCCCGCCAATTGCTGTGCTTCCTGAGGAGAAGCGCCCATCTTTAACAGTGTATCCACAGTTTCAGAGTTTTCCGGCAATGGATCGGCACTTCCACCTCCCATGAAATTGGGGATAAATAGGTTGAAAGACTCCCAAATACCGTAACTATACTGGGTAATATATTCGTAATCGAGTCCGTTTGGATTGTCTTTCGGCATTCCGTCTGCAGTGATGGTCAATTCACTTTTCCCTCTTGTTGACGTATCTGCATATTCCTTGGTTGCCATGAGGTTCGTAGCATTCAATCCTAATGCAATCACAGCCCCCACGGCCATGATCCCGATAGCTGTAAAATAATGCTTGAGTTGTTTTTTTCGGAAGGCATCGATTCCGTAGGCAATTCCGATACAGATCACGAGCAACAGCAAGTAATACGTCATTTGAATGTGATTCGCTACTAACTCTAGTGCCAACGCGATGGTGGTGAGCAGAAAACCGTACAGGTATTTCTTTTGAAAGGTGAGTAAGATCCCACTGAGCACCAAAGGCATATACGCAATGGCATGAGCTTTTGCGTTATGACCTACCCCTAAAATGATGATCAAATATGTGGAAAAACCGAACGCCAATGCACCTAAGAAAGCCAATTTATAGTCGATCTTCAGTACCAGAAATAAGATATAGATTCCAATAAAATAGAGAAAGAGATAATCAGCCGGTCGCGGTAAGAAACGAATGGTTAGATCAAGATCCTTAATGTAGTTGTGAGGATATTTGGCACCCAATTGATAGGTAGGCATTCCCCCAAAGGCAGCATCCGTCCAATAGGCTTCTTCCCCTGTAGCGGCTTTAAAATCTTTTTGTTGTTTCGACATGCCTGTGTATTGAACAATGTCGCTTTGCAACAATACTTTACCTTGTAACACCGGACTAAAAAATAGCAGTGCTACCAGAACAAAGAGAATGACAACGATAAGATGAGGAAGGATTTTAGTGAATCTAGGCATCCGCTTACGGCTTTATTGAAAGGCGAAAATTACAAAAAATGGCTAGAACCCTAACTGTTTTCTGCGGAACTTATTCTTCTACTTCTTCGTAGGAAACATACTCGCCTACGCCGTCATTGGTTTTTCGCTGTTTGTTAGGCATGCGATCAATGGTCACTTCACCTTCCGATTGATGATTAGGGTTGTTTGGAGCTGCATTTCCGAAGGCATTTTGGAAGCGCTCTGACATTTTACGCTGAATATATTTTACTACATACGGTCTTGCCAGGCGCCAAGAGAATTTGACACCGAAGTATACCAACAAGATGATGAGTATCGTTTTAAGAAAAGCCATATCTTAAATATGAGTTCAAAATTATTGATTGTAGGCTAAAAAGAAGAATTACAACTATTAAATTAATGATAAAATCTTATATATTTGAACCAAACCTATTGTGCATGCGTAACCTCTTTCTTTGGCTTCTATTTCTAGGAATTCCTTATGTTTCTCAGGCGCAATACACTGAGATGATCAACACCAACAGGCCCGGAGTGAGCCAAGGCGCCTTTTCTGTGGGAACCAATGTTTTACAATTTGAAACCGGAATTTTTTACGGAAAAGAAAAACACCGATTGTTAGAAAATGAAACCACTGGATACGGAATTGATTATTCTGTGCGCTACGGGGTTTGGAAAGAAGAGTTAGAAGTAAGTCTTATCGGGGCTTTCCAGCGCAATCTTATAACCGATAACCGGGGAGCTATTCCCATTGAAGAAGACCCTATAAGTAACTTCCGAAGCAATACACTGGGCGCAAAATATTTATTTTATGATCCCTACAGAAAGCGGACATTAGAAGGACCAAATCTCTATAGTTGGAAAGCAAATAACCGGTTTCAATGGCGCGACCTTATTCCTGCTATTTCTTTTTATGCTGGGGCTAATTTCGACACCAAAAACAATCCGTTTACTCCCGAAGTTGAATCTAGTATCAGTCCGAAATTCATCCTCTCCACACAAAATAATTTCTTAGGTGGGTTTGTATTGGTCACAAACATCATTGTAGATCGGGTCACCACCGAGTTTCCCACCTACGGATATATTGTGACCTTAACGCATGCCACCAACGATTACTTTTCCATTTTTGTGGAGAATCAAGGTTTTAAGAGTGATTTTTATTCCGATCAGCTCTTTCGAGCGGGTGCGGCTGCATTGATCAATGAAAATCTTCATGTAGACCTTTCAGCAACCATAAATATTAAAGACACTCCTTCTGTTTTCTACGGAAGAGTTGGTGTTGCCTATCGTTTTGATATGCACAATACTGATGAATACATTGAAGAAAAAGGAAGAGCAGGTCGTAAAAAACGCAAGGAGGAAAAAAACAAAAAAGAGGATGATAATGATGGTGGAAAGAAAAGAAAAGATGCCTTTGAAGTGGATGACGATGGCGGTCGTCAATAGAGCTTATGATTGAACTTATACCCGTAACTAACAAAAACCAGCTGAAGCAGTTTGTAACGTTTCCTTTTAAACTTTACAAAGATTGCGAGTATTGGGTGCCGCCGCTTATCAAGGATGAAATGGAAACTCTTGATAAAGAAAAGAATCCCGTTTTCAACAATGCGGAAGCCGAGTATTTTCTCGCCTATAAAGAAGGGCGCATTTCCGGTAGAATTGCGGTGATTATTAACCATTTGGAAATTGAAGAACAGCAGAAGAAAAAAGTTCGCTTCGGATGGTTTGACGTTATCGATGATATAAGCGTAACCAAAGCCCTGTTAGAAAAAGTTCAGGAGATTGGTAACCAGCATCAACTCGAATACATGGAAGGCCCAGTAGGATTTTCGAATATGGAAAAGGCCGGAATTCTAACCATGGGGTACGAAGAACGCAATACCATGATTACTTGGTATCACTACCCTTACTATCAGGAACATTTTAAACAATTAGGGTTCAAAAAGCAAGCCACTTGGGTAGAATATAAAATGAACGTCCCAGAAGTGCTTAACGAGAAGGTGAAAAAATTCTCGGGACTCATCAAAAAACGATTTAATCTTTCGGTGATTCGGTTTCAGAATAAAAAAGAAATCCTTCCCTACGTGGATGATATGTTCAAACTATTGAACAACACCTATAATACGCTTCAGACCTTTGTGCCGATTCAGCAATACCAAATAGACTATTACAAAGAGAAATACTTCAGTTTCATTCATTCCGATTACATAACCTGTATCAAGGATGCTTCGGGAGCGCTTATAGCCTTTTCCGTAGTGATGCCTTCGTTCAGCAAAGCGTTGAAGAAAGCGAACGGACGCTTATTTCCATTTGGATGGTTTCATATTATTCAGGCACAAAAAAAGAATGATACGGCTGCCTTTTATTTGATCGGTATTCATCCTGAATACCAAGGAAAAGGCGTCACCGCCATTATTTTTGAAGAAATGCAACACTTGTTTACCGACAAAGGTATTAAAGTGGTGGAAACCAATCCAGAACTAAAAGAAAATACCGCGGTACAATTGCTTTGGAAAGATTACAATCCCGAGCAACACAAAGAGCGGAGTACCTTTAGGAAAGCGCTTACTTAAAATCTTCAAAAATTTGATATTTTAATACGCATCCAGCAGCTTGCAAACAGATTGAATATTGTTTTTAGAAACTGCTACTTCTTTACCATTCTCTAAGATGAGAGACATATTATCCTTATGTCTGATTACCTGGGAAATCTTTTCATGATTTACTATATATTTTCGATGAATTCGAATAAAAAGTGTATCATCAAGTTTTTTTATAAACCAAGGTAGATTTTTAGATACTACCGCTTCTGCGTCACGGCTATCAGTAAAAATTTCAACACACCCTAGATCTGCTCTCAGCAGCTGAATATCTGAAACTAAGAGCGCTCGCTTTCCTAATCGGGTAGGTATAAAAATTCTTTTTATCGAGGAGGGCGTATTCTTTTGATCATGAGGCAGCGGAGAGATAGAAGACTCTTTAAGATATAAGTCCATCACCTCATTAAATTTACGTTGTAAAATGGGTTTTTCTAAAAAATGAAAAGCTCTTACCTCATAACTTTGTACAGCGTATGCGCTTTCACCTGTAGTAACAATGATTGTTGCTGAAAAATTTTGGAAATGATTTACAAAATCGAATCCATATCCATCATCAAGTTCAATATCCAAAAAAACCACATCTGGATTATAAAGAGTATAGGCTTCAATTGCTTTTTCTATAGTTGTACAGGTCGCTACTAGTTCAAACTCTTTCCTTTTCTTTAAAAGTCTTATTAAGCTCTGTTGGCTATAATATTCGTTCTCTATTAATAGTACGCTTTTTTTCATGCCACATATTGTATTGGAACAATTAACTCGGTGCTACCGTTTAAGGGAGAGACTTTGTAAGCAATTTTTGATTTTGAGGACGGAGCAAGATCATTTAATGCTATAATGCGTTCACGAGTGATTCTTGTACCAAAAGATGTTGAAGTTCTCTGTTGTTTGTTTGATTCCTTCCATGGTTTATTTCCATTGTCTTCAATAGTACATACTAAATGATTGTCTTTATCATATGCAAGTTTAATACTGATACACAGCAGAGTCCCTGTTGGCGGCTTTGCGTGTCGTATACAGTTTTCTAATATGGGTTGAAGCAACAAAGGAGGTATATTCGTTTTCTGTACATCTATCTCTTTATCGATAACAAACTCGTATTGAAATGGTTTTCTTATTTTTTCAATATCCAAATACGCTTTAATAAAATCAACTTCCTCTTGAAGAGAAATTCGTTCCTTTTCTGTATTTTCCAAGCCTTTACGCATGACATAAGCAAATTCTTTTAGATAATCACTGGCTTGCGTTGCTTCTCCGGTCACAACAAAATTGTCAATTGCTGTTAAACTATTGAATATAAAGTGAGGATTTAATTGGGCTTGAGCGGTTGTTAAACGCAACGATGCAATTTTCCTTTCATGTTCTACTTGTCGCTTTTTTCTTCCTTGATACTGTAATATTAGTAAAAAAGTAATGACGGATATGATTCCAATGATAGAGAAAATTCGCAATTGAGATTCTTGTTTCAATTTACCTTCAAGTATTTGTTGTTCGGCTTCTGCTTGCGCTTTATCAATAATTCGTTGGCTTTGATATTTATATTCTTCGCTTAGTTGAATTATTTTTTGATTTTCATTATCGTTTTGATATTGCTCATATGTGAGCGCAGCACTATCACGATATTTATAGGCTTTTTCAAAGTTTCCAAGTTTTGCATACACTTGAGATAAAAGATCTTGATCTCTTGAAATATTTCGGAGGTTTTCAATTTTCTTTGCGGAACGCACTGCTTGTTCAAAATTTTGAATCGCTTTTGCGTAGTTTTCTGTAAATAGGAAGTTTTTACCGAGTTGTGAATAGGCAATCGCCAAATTACGGTGATCGTTAATTTTTTTATAGTACGCTATTCCTGATGTAAAATGATCTCTTGCCTCATCATATTTTTTCATGGTATTCATTACAATACCAATATTTACATTAGCATTAATTTCTCTTCTTTCACTATTTAATGCACTAAAGATTTTTTTTGCTTCATGATAGCGTTCTAGTGCCAAAGTTAGTTGTCCATTTTTATCGAATATGTTCCCTTCGTTAAGCAGCGTATCTCCCTCTCCCGATTTATAATCTAATTTTTTATAAATCACTCGAGCCCTTTCAAAATAATCTAATGCTTTTCTCCAATTGTTTTCGTCAAATTTGGTTTGAAGAAGTCCTAAGTTATTTAAAATATCAGCATAATAAACGGTCTCTGCTTGTCCAACCGATTCTAAGTAAAGCAACGCTTTTTGGTAAGAGTCAATGGCTTTGGGATAATTAGACATGTAAGTTGCGATAATTCCAATACCGTTTAAGACTGAGGATTGATAGGGGCTTTCGGCTTTTTCAAAAATTACAAGGGATTTTTCATAACTATCTAACGCCTTTACATAATTCGATTGTTTTTGCAGGATCATGGCTTGATTATAGTATACTTTACCCAATGCTATCGCTGCATTTGCACTACTGAATACGGTAATTGCGGAATCGCAGTAGGTTAACGCAAGATCGGATTCATCCTTCGCATTTAAATTTTGGGCCATTCGCTGATAAGATGTTCCTAATGCGGTAGGTATACGAAGTTTTTTACTGAGAGAAATTGCAGAATCTGCATATCTCGTTCCAATATCCGGATTTAGCAGATAATACTCATAAGACAATTCATTGAAGAAATGAATCGTCTCTTCGCTTTCGTCATGATTTTGTAGCAGAAGAGACTTCAGGGAATCTACCCTTTTTTCCACAACATTTTGAGAATAAGCGAAACCAGAAAAAAGCATGATAATAATCCAAATTCTCCCCATTGTATTTGAAATTTTCACTAATGTAAAAATATTTCATACTAAAAACCACCCCATTCATGGTTAATTTTCTAGCACTCATGGGTTTGTTGAAAAAGCTGCGTAACTAATAAATAGTTTTAGAGATATAAACTAAAAGCCATGAAAAATTTTAAACACCTCCTGAAATGTATTGGTTTGGCATTATTGTTATTGACCACATCGCATGTAAAAAGCCAAGAGACAAACACTTCCGAAGAAATTACAATTCGAGAATTGCCTAAGCGTATTAAAAAACCGAAACGCAATTGTAGAATTGCATCGGTAGATGATTTTGTAACTACGTCCTTCAATATGTATCATAAAGTGTATGTGTACGACAGCCTAAAATTAGCCGGAACTGAAATCCCGGTGGAACTAGAGAATGAACTTGTATCACGTATTCATATTGAGGCAGATAGTCTTTACGAATTGGCTCCTTCCATGATTGAAGAAATAGTTGAAAACCCGAGTCTAAAATCGATACGTGCCTTAGGAAACTTACGCAAAGCCCAAAAAGCACTTAATTACACTACCCACACCAGTGCATTTTATATTCGTGAAAACCCAGATTTTGTAGAAAATCCTAAAAATTAAAAAATCCAATATATCAATAAAATCGAGTAAAAAATAAAACATTAAAGTTATGAAAATCTTTTTTTTAATCTTGACCACAGCACTAAATACCTTTGGACTCTTGGCTCAAAACATTTTAACTGTAGATAACACTCCAGGTTCTTCAGCTCAGTTTGATGATCTACAAACTGCAATCAGTTCTGCACAGAATGGCGATATTATCTATGTTCATGCTTCTAATACTAATTATGGAGATATTCTTATAGATAAAAATATTTCCCTGATAGGTTTTTCCCACAGTAATCCAGAGAAAAACAGTGTAATAGACGAAATAGACTTAACTGATAATGCTTCTAATACACGAATCTCAGGATTTAGAATCACAAATGATTTTTACTTAAATAACGACATTTCTTTAGTATCTAATTTAGTTTTAGAAAACAATTTATTTGAGAACCCAGTATCTTTTGGAGGTACCGCACTTACAGACGGTTTACTTATTAGAGGAAATGTTTTTTTGAGTGGTTTAGGAAACACTACAACTGTATTTAGCCAATATTCAAATGCGATAATAACCAATAATATATTTGACGGCACCTTACATGTATTATTCAACAATAGTATCGATGTAAAAAACAATATTTTTTTAGGTTCAGCCTCAATAAACAACCTAGATCCATCATCTGGAAATATTAATGCTCAAGATTGTATTTTTTATGCTGATAGAGCTACAACTGTAAATTACAATAGTACTGGTGTATTTTTTGAACATTGCTTAAGCTACAATATTACGGGTAATGTTTTACCTCTAAATGGTAATAACAATATTAACGACACAGATCCACTTTTTTTTAGCGCCACAAATGAAAACTTTGATTCGCTTGATGATGACTATAGGCTTCAAAATGGTTCGCCTGGAATTGGTACTGGCATCTCAGGTGGAGATTTGGGAATTTTCGATAGTTCTGGATTTCTCTTTAATAACTTTGGGATTACCCAAGGAATACCTTCCATTAAAATTTTATCAATAACTAGCCAAATAGCGCCTGAAGAGAATCTCGAAGTGATTATAGAAAGTAACACTAACTAAATAAGAAAAAAATGAAAAATCTAATTTGTTCATTTGTAATACTTTTACTTACAATGCAAAATCAAGCTCAAAACTTGGCAACAGCAGAATATTTTTTCAATAATGATCCGGGAATTGGAAATGGCATAGCTCTTAGTTTAGACACGAATTCAGGGCAACTTACTCAAAGTTTTTCAATAAACACTTCAAGTCTATCAAATGGCTTCAATAGTTTATACATAAGAATACAAGACAGCAATGGTAGTTGGAGTCTTTATGATAGAGCTCTTTTTTATATCAATGAATTCTCATTTTTACCAGCTGATATTATTATAGCCGAGTATTTTATAGATAATGATCCGGGAGTAGGCAATGGAATATCTATTAATATAAGTTCTAACCCACAAACGCTATCAATTGATACAGAAGGAATTTCAGAGGGAATGCATCAATTCTGTATTCGTATTCAAAACGAAAATGGAATTTGGTCTTTATACGAATGTGAAAACTTTGAAATTGGATCTTTTAGTATTCAAGACATTTTATTAGATCAAATTTTTATTACTCCGAATCCGTTTGATGATCAAATTCAAATTAATTCACCTATGAGCCTAGTAGGACAAAATGCTGAAATATTTACTGTAAACGGGCAACACGTTATGAAAACTTTAGTTGATTCAAACAATATAATATTCTGTGAAGGCTTAGAAAGCGGGGTGTATATTTTAAAAGTAACATTTTCTGATAAAACTAAAAGTTTCAAAATAATAAAAAATTGAACCTATAATATCTTAAAATTAAAACCATGAAAGCTTGTAGATCAATTTTATTAATTACAACACTATTAACACTTGCTGTAAATTCAATCTACGGAACTCCTAATAATACCCTTTCCGAAGAAATGAAAACCGTTCAAGAAGTAAATTTCAACACAGACGGCCTTTACTTTGCTGAATTTTATGATTTAATATTCAGAGGTCATTTTGAAAATATAGAAATCCGCAGAAATGATCTTTTTCTAATGGCAATCTATAATCAATTTTTGCGTGCCTACGGAAGTCAATGTGCTTCTCAACTACCTTCTAACAAAATTGAACTTATGGAAACTGTCTGCAAGAGAGAACGGGTAACCAAAAATGGCTATGGAACTGTGATTGATAGAAGCTGTATAGAATACACTACTATTGGAAGCGGAATTTATGCCAAACCTGACATGTACAGGGGATTAAAAACCTTAGAAGCCTCACAAAACGGAGAAGCCATTCAATATGTTTTTAGTCTATATAGCGATTCAAATGCATTAGGAAATTCTGTAGACATGATGCATAAAGTAAATGGTTTAAAAAACGACCTCTCGGTTATATTCAGATTAAATCCTTGTGGCGAATCAGGAATGAAACGTTTTGAAGAAAATTTAAAACGGTATGCCGAAGGTACTTCGCCCATACGCATGAAAACTTCCAGCAAGTATACTTTAATGAAAGAATCGGGAGCACCTAAAGGAAATCAAAATTACCATTCTCTTTTGAATGATCTTGTGGCTAACCAATCAAAAACCTGGATGATGAATCGCTATGTTTTAAATAGTATTTCAAGCGTACAAGTACTATCTAAAGATACTAATGGCGCTCCTAAAACTCTTAAAGCGAATTACCGCTACCAAGGATTTTTAGGTGATAAGCAGGGTTGGGTAAAAGTAGACTTTAAGAAGGGGCTTCCAAACTGTATCTATTTTTGGGATTTTCCAAAAAATTGTAAAAAAGCAAATAGTACTATAGTAGCGTCCTTTTCTCAGGGAAGGTATTCAAAAAATTAAGAGCTATAAACTTCAACATTGAACAACACAAAGAGCGGAGTACCTTTCGAAAACCATTATCATAAAAAAACCATCCGCTTATCGGATGGTTTTATGTTTTGATCTTATATTGTTTTGCAATTACTCGCCCATCGCAGCCGCGACACTGGCACTCAATCGCTTATAGGTTCCGTTCTCAAGACGGTCACGAATCGCAGAAAACGCTTCTAGAGTTTCATTAATATCTTCTAGGGTGTGTGATGCCGTTGGAATCATTCGCAACAAAATCAATCCTTTCGGAATCACCGGATATACAACAATAGAGCAGAAAATTCCGTAATTCTCACGCAAGTCTTTTACCAAAGCCATCGCTTCCGGGATGGTTCCTTTTAAATAAACGGGAGTAACACAACTTTGTGTGGTTCCGATATCAAAACCACGTTTTTTGAGTCCGCCCTGCAAGGCATTCACGTTCTCCCAAAGCTTTTCTTTCAGCTCCGGCATGGTTCGCAACATATCCAAACGCTTCAACGCACCTACCACCAACTGCATTTGCAAAGATTTTGCAAACATTTGAGAACGCAAGTTGTATTTCAGGTAATTAATGATCTCTTCATCGGCTGCGATAAAAGCTCCGGTACTCGCCATCGATTTCGCGAAAGTGGCGAAGTATACGTCTATTCCATCCTGTACGCCTTGCTCCTCGCCTGCTCCGGCGCCTGTTTTCCCTAAGGTTCCGAACCCATGGGCATCATCTACGAAAAGTCGGAAGTTATATTTTTTCTTTAGAGCAACAATTTCTTTTAGTTTTCCTTGTTCGCCACGCATTCCGAAGACACCTTCAGAAATCAATAGAATTCCACCACCGGTCTTAGCAGCAACTTTTTCGGCACGCTTCAAGTTCTTTTCGATACTTTCCATATCGTTGTGCTTGTAGGTAAAGCGTTGTCCTAAGTGTAACCGAACTCCATCAATAATACACGCATGAGCGTCAACATCGTAGACGATCACGTCGTCTTTAGAAACCAAGGCATCGATCGTAGAAACCATTCCTTGGTAACCAAAATTCAACAAATAAGCAGCTTCCTTTTGAACAAAAGCAGCCAATTCTTTTTGAAGTTGCTCGTGCAAATTAGTGTGACCACTCATCATACGAGCCCCCATAGGGTAAGCACTCCCCCATTCGGAGGCCGCTTCTGCATCCACTTTGCGTACTTCAGGGTGATTTGCCAGTCCTAAATAGTCATTCACGCTCCATGTGATCACCTCGCGACCGTTGAATTGCATTCGGTTAGCGATGGGTCCTTCCAACTTAGGGAAAATAAAATACCCTTCTGCCTGCTCTGCCCAGCGTCCTAAAGGGCCTTTATCCTTGTAGATTTTGTCAAATAAGTCTTTCATTAAGTCCTTTGTTTCAATCAAGTTGCAAAAATAAGTATTTTAGTTGGGATAACAAGTTCAGAAAGAACATCGCTAAGGGCATAAAAAAACCGTCACTAAGCAACGGTTTCTCTATTAATAAGCATTCCTTTTTTATTTAATGTATTGAACAGCGGGAACTTCTTCACTATCCGCATCAAAGAATCCTTGCTCTTCCATCCACTTATCATTGTAGATCTTGCTCATGTAGCGAGAACCATGATCAGGGAAGATCACCACCACCACACTGTCTTTATCAAAGGTGTTTTCTTCATCTAATTGTTTAATCCCTTGCAGCGCGGCACCGCTGGTATACCCTACAAAAAGTCCTTCTGTTTTTGCAATTTCTCGGGCTGTGTGTGCACTGTCACCATCGGTAACCTTTACAAAACGATCGATCGTAGCGAAGTCGGTTGCCGAAGGAATCAGGTTTTTCCCTAATCCTTCAATTCGGTATGGGTAAATCTCGTCTTTATCGAGTTTGCCGGTTTCGTGAAACTTTTGAAGTACAGAACCATAGGCGTCGATACCAATAATCTGTATGTCTGAATTTTGCTCTTTTAAGTAGCGTGCCGTTCCGGAAATAGTACCACCGGTGCCACTACAGGCTACTAGGTGGGTAATTTTACCTTGTGTTTGTTCCCAAATCTCAGGTCCGGTCGTGGCATAGTGCGCCTCAATATTCAATTCATTGAAATACTGATTGATATAAATAGAGCCTTTAATTTCTTCATGCAGACGTTTTGCAACTTCATAATAAGAACGGGGATCATCTGCCGCAACATGAGCGGGACACACATGAACTTGTGCTCCCATGGTCTTAAGCATGTCTATTTTATCTGCGGAAGATTTTGAGCTCACAGCCAAAATACACTGATACCCTTTCAAAATACTAACCATCGCCACGCTGAAACCTGTATTTCCACTAGTGGTCTCAATAATGGTGTCACCAGGTTTAAGGATACCCTTGGCTTCGGCGTTTTCTAAAATATGAAGGGCAATTCGGTCTTTGGAAGAGTGACCCGGATTGAAAGCTTCTACTTTGGCGTAAAAACTACCTTCCATGGATGCTGTAATTCGGTTTAGCTTAATTAACGGTGTGTTTCCGATGAGGTCTAACACATTGTTGTAGGCTTGTATACCATCTTTCATACACAGGGATTCAATAAAAAAACAGGAAACACGGATGCCTCTGTTTCACGCAACAAAGGTACAGTATTTTTTTAAATCACTTCGAAATACCTTCGCGGTCCAAAATGAACGCATAATCTCGAGCAACCTCTTTAATGGCTTCAAATCTTCCTGAAGCTCCTCCATGACCGGCTTCCATATTGGTATGTAATAAAAGAATGTTTTCGTCGGTTTTCAATTCTCGCAGTTTGGCCACCCATTTTGCAGGTTCCCAATATTGTACTTGTGAGTCGTGCAATCCGGTTGTGACCAACATATTGGGGTAATTCTTTGCAGTAACATTATCGTATGGCGAATACGATTTAATATACTGGTAATACGTAGCGTCATTCGGGTTTCCCCACTCGTCATACTCGCCGGTGGTTAACGGGATAGAATCATCTAACATCGTAGTAACGACATCTACAAAAGGAACCGCTGCAACCACTCCATTGTACAATTCAGGAGCCATATTCACTACGGCTCCCATGAGCAACCCTCCGGCAGATCCGCCGGAAGCATATAAATGCTCCGGGGAGGTGTATTGTTCTTCAATAAGGTATTTAGAAACATCCACAAAATCAGTAAATGTGTTCTTCTTTTTGAGCAATTTACCGTCTTCGTACCATTGGCGGCCCAAATACTGCCCTCCGCGAACGTGGGCGATGGCATAGATAAATCCTCGATCTAGCAAGCTCAAACGCGCTACAGAGAAATAAGGATCTACGGTAGACCCATACGAACCATAGGCATATTGCAATAAAGGATTGTTTCCGTCTAATTTGATTCCTTTTCGATAGACCAACGAAACCGGGATCTTCTTTCCATCTCTTGCCGTTGCCCAAATGCGTTTCGACTCATAATTGGCTTCATCAAAAGTGCCGCCCAATACTTCTGTCTGCTTTTTGATCTCCTTTTCTTGCGTTTCCATATCAAAATCTACAATCGAAGCAGGTGAGGTTAGGCTGTTATACGCATAACGTAAGATCTTCGTGTCAAACTCAATATTCTGCGTCGTGTAGGCGGTGTAGGTTTCATTGTCAAATGGCAGGTAATAATCTTTTGTCCCGTCCCATGACATAATGCGAAGCTTATTCAAACCATTATCGCGTTCACTCACCACTAAATAGGCTTTAAAGATGTCGATATCCTCTAACAACACCTTGTCCCTATGCGCTATTACTTCCTCCCAATTTTCTGACGTCGTTGCCGTTTCAGGCGTTTTCATCAACTTGAAGTTTGTCGCTCCGTCCTTATTGGTAACGATATAGAAATGATCTCCGTAGTGGGAAATCCCGTATTCGAGTCCGCGTATCCGCGGCTGAAACACCGTAAATGTCCCTTTTGGGGTATCGGCTTTTAATATTTGAAATTCTGAAGTAAGCGTACTGTAGGAGCCTATTACCAAGAATTCATCCGACTTGGTTTTGTATACATACGTACTAAAGGTTTCATCTACCTCTTCGTATACCTTTACATCATTGGAGGAATCAGTCCCGCGTTCATGTCTAAAAATTTCGTTGGAACGAAGCGTCTGTTCGTTCTTTCTTGTGTAAAACAAGGTCTTGTTGTCATTCGCCCATGTAGAGCCTCCGGTAGTGGTGGGAATGGTCTCAGAAGATACTTCTCCACTTTCTAAATTCTTGATATAAAGGGTGTATTTTCTACGGCTTACCGTATCTACTCCGTAGGCTACCCAACGGTTATCCGGACTCACATTGATGCCACGTAAATTGTAGTAACTGTGGCCTTCTGCCATTTCGTTCACGTTGAAAAGAATCTCTTCTTCCGCATCTAACGATCCTTTCTTTCTGGAATAGATGGGATAGTCATTTCCGGTTTCAAAGCGGGTGATATAATAATAGCCGTTATAGAAATAAGGCACAGAACTGTCGTCTTCTTTGATCCGACTCTTAATTTCTTCGAACAGATCCTGCTTTAACCCATCGGTATGGGCTGTCATTTTATTGTAATAATCGTTTTCCCGCTCTAGGTAATCAATCACCTCTTCATTTTCTCGATCGTTCAGCCAGAAATAGGAATCCACACGCATATCACCATGCATTTCTAGGTTTTTATCAATCTTCTCGGCCGTAGGAGGAGTATGTTTCATAGCAGTTTTTTGCTCTTTTTCTTCGTTACAGGAAGCAAAAATAGCACTAATGATGCAAAGGGAAAGGATATATTTCATCAGAAAAAATATGAGGAGTTACCCACCGAAAATAGTAAATTTGTAGCACTAATAAAATAGAAATTATGTTTGGAGATATGATGGGCAAACTCAAGGAAGCCCAAGAAAAAGTAGAAGCCACAAAAAAACGAATGGATACGGTAATGGTTGACGAGAAAAGTTCAGACGGACTTTTAAAAGTAACTCTTACCGCCAATCGAACCGTAAAGATTATCGAGATCGATGATCAATTATTAGAAGACAAAGAGCAATTGGAGGACTACTTGATCGTTACCTTGAACAAAGCGATACAGAAAGCGACCGCGATCAACGAGGCGGAATTGGCAGCTGCAGCAAAGGATGGCATGCCGAGTATTCCGGGAATGGATCAGCTCTTCGGAAAATAAAAATCTATTTCAAAATAACACGACACCCTCAGCGGAAAACTAATTACGCTCAAATTTTTTGAAATTAGATATATTTCAGATATTTACAAGAATGATAATCCCTAAAAAGAGAAAACATGTTTGAACTCAAAAAGAGCGGCGATAAGTTTCACTTCGTCTTAAAGGCTTCTAACGGACAGGTTATTTTGTCCAGCCAAATGTATGCTTCCAAATCGGGTGCTACAAACGGTATCGAATCGGTTAAGAAGAATTGTGGTGATGACAATTGCTTTGAACGTAAAACCGCCAAGAATGGTAAATTCCATTTCAACATTAAGTCTACCAATGGTCAAATCATTGGAAGCAGTCAAATGTACGCTTCTGAAAGTGGTATGAACAACGGTATCGAATCGGTAAAGAAAAATGCTCCTGGTGCTGATGTAAAGGAAGCCGAGTAATAGATACCTTTCAAAAAGGTACGAAAAGCTTTCTTCTATGAAGAAGGCTTTTTTGTTTCGTATTGTTGTAAACTTAAGAGCACCTTCTTGTGCATTGCTTCGGAATAATCTAAATGCGTTACCAACCGTAATTTCCCTTGTCCCATATCGCTAATGCGTATTCCTTCGGAATCTAAATACGCCATAAAATGCGCTGCAGGGATCGTATCCTTCAAATAGAAAATAACAATATTGGTTTCAGTAGGCTCCACTTCCGAAACATACATCAAAGCCTCTAATTGAGCGGCCAATTCTTTGGCCCTACGGTGATCTTCTTCCAACCGATCTACATGATGTGCTAAGGCATAACTTCCGGCAGCCGCCATATACCCTATCTGACGCATCCCACCGCCTAAGATCTTCCGCACGCGAATGGCATTCCTCATAAATTCTCTCTTCCCCGCTAAAACCGTTCCTAAAGGAGTTCCCAAACCTTTGCTTAGGCAAAGTGTTAAGGTGTCGAAAACCTTTCCATACTCCTTTGGGTCGTCATGGGTCGCTACCAATGCATTCATCAATCGCGCTCCGTCTAGATGGAGTCCGAGACCATGAGTATCACAAACATTCCGAATTCGCTTGAATTCCTCAAAATCATAGCAAGCTCCACCGCCTTTATTCGTAGTATTTTCTAGACATACGAGCGAGGTCAACGGACTATGATAAAAATCCGGCGGATTGATATGCGCAGCTACTTGATTGGCCGTGATCATTCCTCTCTTGCCGGTTACCAACTTGCACGAAACACCACTGTTAAAAGATACTCCGCCACCTTCGTAATTGTACACATGAGCCCATTGATCGCAAATAAGCTGTTCGCCGGGTTGGGTATGTAATTTGATAGCGGCTTGATTCGCCATACTTCCGGTCGGAAAGAACAAAGCTTCTTCCATACCAAACATGTCGGCAACTTGCGCTTCCAAGGCATTCGCTGAAGGATCTTCTTTATACACATCATCCCCTACCTCAGCCTTCATCATAGCATTCAACATTTCTGGAGTCGGACGGGTTACCGTGTCACTTCGTAGGTCAATGGTCATCATTTGGGGCTATTCTATTTCTCTTCGGAAACGATTCTCGTTGGCTTCAATGGTCTCATCCATCATGGCATCCAACATCGTAATTTTTAGGTTCTTGTTGTATTCGTAGTTGAGGTTAGGCTGACTCGATCCATTGGTCATATCGTATAATCGATAGGTCATTTGCACCGTGTCTTCCGCGTCTGCGAAAAAAGAAAAATCGCGTCTACAAGGATGCACCTGAGTGCGTTGCGTAGGTCGATTTCCGGGATTGCTCACCTTATATAGTTTTACTTCTTCTTTTTGTAGGGTGGATAGATTTGTGAGATAGAACGACAACGGATTAGTAGCTCCCACCGAAACAGCTCTAAAGAGACCGCAATTATCGATCTTTTTGATCATCGTGTCTCCTTCCGGTTCTTGCCATACCACATAACTTTCGTAATAGGTTCCTTCGGAAGTACAAATTTGATTGTTCCCGATCCGAAACATTTCAGTAGTTCCCAAACAATATCGCTTGGTGGTAAAGAAATTCGTAATGCCACGTTCGGTCAATTCTGTGGTGAATTGGTTGAGTAATGATTCGACTTTCGCCTTGTCATTTTGCGAAAACCCCATGCTGCCTATCAGCAACAAAAGGATACAAGTAATTTTTTTCATCGTGAGGTTTTTAATAATGTGGTTAATGATAGAACATACATCCACCGCCAATCGGACTCCCATCGGGGATCTTTGGAACCGGTGGAACGTTAAATTTTTCAGGATTCTTTCGGAATTGCTCAATGGTACTAAGCATTTGCTGATCATTAATAGTATTCGATTTTTTCATCGCCTTTTCCCATAAGGAGAGATGATGATTCAAATGTGCCTTTGCCTGAGGAATAACGTCTTTATTTTCCATGGAAGCCAACACATGGAACAAGATACGGTGTTGGATGGTATGATGTACTTCTTTCTGAAATTTATCTTTTGGGGCATCATAATACAAGGCCGTTAGCGCACTAAGTACATCTTCAACACCTAGATTG
The DNA here is from genome assembly GCA_002379985.1 of Flavobacteriaceae bacterium UBA4166. Classification (GTDB taxonomy): domain Bacteria; phylum Bacteroidota; class Bacteroidia; order Flavobacteriales; family Flavobacteriaceae; genus DFVG01. The sequence continues at coordinate 74,266 of DFVG01000003.1, read as the reverse complement.
TCTTCTTCGGAAGACAGCCCCGCCTGAACCACCAAACGATTTAACCGCGAAGGATGCAGCAATAATTGCAAGGTCATATCGCTAGCCGTTGCTGCAGCTCCCAGCGGATCGAACGCTACGCCCATGTCACTTTTGAAGGATTCGCGACTGCGGTTATATCCATAAGCTCGTGGTGGAAAATAGGATTGTATCTGCTTCGGAATTGCTAACTGTTCCACCCGTAGGGTATTGATAACTTGAGATAGAGCGTTGGCTTGTACTGCTTTCGAGAGGTACGTTGGCAGTTGACCATTATAGCCTTTTACCAAATAATCATATTCCATACCGCCAATACTTTTCACTGCTGCTTCGGTTTGATAGCGATGGAAAAAATACAATGGCACGAAGACATCTTCTAACACAGTGTAAGGATCTCCCGTACGAATGTTATCTAAAGAGAACGTTTCCATAGCTTTCTTCCGAAGTTGTAAGACCTTCTCTAATTCTTGGGCAGCCGTTGCTCCATTGTCCCAGAGATGTGCTTTGGCGTGAGCGCCTCCCTGCGGCCGCGCGTCGCTATCAGTAATAAAACGATGACCATCTGCGAAAGCACCTTCCAAGATTGCATTGAGATAGGTTTGCTCGTTAGTTCCTGAAGGAATGTCGCTGTAACTGTAGGCTACAGTCACCTTATCCCAATCACCAATTCCGGTATCGTACGCATCGCTAAATTGAAGCGCACCTGCGGCATCCATATCAATCTTTGGGTGCGGATAATCCATCACACTCGCACGATCTACCGTACTGGCTGCAAAATTATGTGCAAAGCCAAGGGTATGCCCAACTTCGTGAGCCGATAGCTGCCGAATTCGGGCCAACGCCAAATCTAGCATCGGTTGGTAGTTTTCATCACTGTTTGCAAATGGCTTGTTCATAAGCGCTTGTGCGATCATATAATCTTGCCGAATCCGTAGACTCCCCAAACTTACATGTCCTTTGATGATCTCTCCGGTGCGCGGATCGGTGATGCTCGCTCCGTAACTCCATCCTCGCGTTGAACGATGCACCCATTGAATCACATTATAACGAACATCCATAGGGTCTGCATCTTCAGGAAGCATTTTTACTTGAAAGGCATCTTTGTAACCAATGGCTTCAAAAGCTTGATTCCACCAGCGCGCGCCTTCCAGCAACGCAGAACGAACCGGCTCCGGAGTTCCGGGATCTAAATAATAGATGATGGGCGCTACGGCTTCGCTGATGGAAGCATTTGGATTTTTCTTTTCGAGTCGGTGTCTTGTTATAAATCGTTTCTGAATCGGTTCCCAAATAGGCGTACTGTAATCTAAGTAGCTCATAGCAAAGGCGCCGCTGCGCGGATCGAACGCTCTTGGTGTATAGCCTTCCTCGGGAAGTTCTACAAAACTGTGATGCTGAATCACCGAAACCGATTCGGCATTCGGTGCGACCGTCCGTAAGTTTCTTCCAGAAGGAGTTCCTTTCAGCGTTAATAACGCTTCAAATTCCACATTCTTCGGAAATGCTTTGGTTCGCTCCATCCACAAGGCACTTCGAGAGGCATCTACTTTGTACGTTCCCTCTTTCCCACGTTTCAACCGACTTGCCACTTGATGGGCATCTTCCATCAAAAAAGGAGTCAGGTCAATCAAATAGGTGTCGCCATCTGTCTCTTTGATTGTAAAACCAAACAATACGGAGCGTGCAAAGGCTTCCGAAATAGAACGTCGTTCCAATTCATTATCGGATGTCGCACGGTATTTCAAATTGGGTTGTACCAAGAGAATTTTGTTCCCACTTTTCACAAAAGAAACAACTTCTCCCCCACCTAATTGTCCGCGATCCAACCCAATATCATTAGACCCCAATCCGGTTCGCAGCGAGTGAACGTAAAGAAATTCGGTATCTAGTTTATCAACGGCTAATAAAATAGTTCCTTCGTCTTCCACGTAATAGAAATCAAAAAAACCTTCAAATTTTTCAACGTCTGCTTTGTTCTGTAAAAATTGTGCCGGGGCAACGGCCATATAGAGTAAGGTACAACAACTAAGAATAAAATGTTTCATGCGTGGGATCTTTGCTTTGGGGAATGCCCTAAACTACTAAAATTCCTTTAAAAACATTTCAGCAACGGAAGTTAAATCCTATTTTTACTGAAAATTATACTACGAATGATTACATCTGATCAACTGAATGATCTTAAAGAGCGCCTGGATGCGTTAAGGAGGTATCTTTGACGTTGCCGGAAAGCGTGTCGAAATAGCTAACGACGAAGAAAAAACATACGACCCGAATTTTTGGAACAATCCTCAGGAAGCCGAAGCTTTTATGAAGCAACTTCGCAATAAAAAGAAGTGGATTGAAGATTACGAAAATGCCATGCAACTCACCGAGGATGCCGAGGTCATCTACGAATTTTTCAAGGAAGGAGAAGGCGAAGCCGCCAATGTAGAAAGTCGATTTGAGAACGCAGCTTCTGCCGTTGAAGCACTTGAGTTCCGCAATATGCTGAGCGAAGAAGGTGATGATCTTTCCGCTGTGCTTCAGATCACTGCGGGAGCCGGAGGTACCGAAAGTTGCGACTGGGCACAAATGCTCATGCGCATGTACCTGATGTGGGCCGAAAAGAACGGATTCAAAATTAAAGAACTGAACTTCCAAGCCGGCGATGTGGCCGGTGTGAAAACCGTGACGCTGGAAATTGATGGCGACTACGCCTTTGGATGGTTGAAAAGTGAGAACGGTGTGCATCGTTTGGTGCGCATTTCTCCTTTTGATAGTAATGCAAAGCGACACACCAGTTTTGCTAGTGTCTATGTATATCCGTTAGCCGATGACTCTATTGAGATTGATATCAATCCGGCCGATATTTCTTGGGACTTCGCCCGAAGTAGTGGTGCCGGGGGTCAGAATGTAAATAAAGTAGAGACCAAGGCCATTCTAACCCACCATCCTAGCGGTATTGTGATCCATAATAGTGAAACACGTTCGCAGCTGGAAAATCGTGAAAAGGCCATGCAGATGTTGAAATCGCAGTTATATGAAATTGAACTTCGGAAACAACAAGCGCAGCGAGACGCTATTGAAGCTGATAAGAAAGCGATTGAGTGGGGATCTCAAATTCGAAATTACGTATTGCATCCCTACAAACTCATTAAAGACGTGCGTACAAGTCACGAAACCGGAAATACCGATGCTGTCTTAGATGGCGATCTGGACGATTTTTTAAAAGCATATTTAATGATGACCGGACAAAAAGAAACGAGTAATGAGCTATAACACGATTATTTTTGATCTGGGAGGCGTATTGGTAGATTGGAATCCGGAATATGTGTTTCTGAAAGAATTCCGTGGCGATCGGGAAAAGATGAACTGGTTTCTAAATACGGTTTGCTCATGGGATTGGAACGAAAACCAAGATGCAGGGTACCCCTTGACACAAGCCACAGAAGATAAAGTAAAAGAATTTCCCGAATATGAAGATCTTATTCGCATGTATTACGGACGTTGGGAAGAAATGCTGGGCTATACCCATGAGAATACGTTAGCTATTTTAAAACAAACCATTGACGATCCAAATCTCAACGTGTATGCTTTGACCAATTGGAGTGGGGAGACCTTTCCAAAGGCAATTGCCAAGTTTGAATGGCTCCAGTGGTTTGAAGGGATTCTAGTGAGTGGTGATGAAAAGATGCGAAAACCCTTTCCTGAGATCTACGAACTCATCTTATCACGTTACGATATCAATCCTTCCGAAGCGATCTTTATTGACGACAATCAACGCAATGTTGCCGCTGCAGAAGCAATAGGGATCACCGCCTTGCATTTTACGTCCGCAGCACAATTGTCAAAAGACCTAAATACACTTGGAATCGCTATAACTAGTACGTCATGAAACCTGCTTCGGTGCCGCAAATACGAAAAGAACTTGCCTTTCGATCTCCGGAAGAGATCAAGGAGATTTGTCTTCGGTTGGCACGTTTTAAAAAAGAGAACAAAGAGCTCCTCACCTATTTGCTATTTGAAGCGCAGGATGAAACCGGTTATGTAGCACATGTAAAAGAATACATGACCGAGCAGTTTCGAACTGTCAATAGAAACCGGTTTTACTTTGTAAAGAAGAGTATTCGAAAGATCCTACGAGAAGCCAAGAAGTTTAGTCGGTATTCCAACAGCAAAGCCACAGAAATAGAATTGTTGCTTCATTTTTGCAGAGAGTTTCAATTGTTTGGTCCGTCGCTGCAACGAAGCACCACCATGCAGAATCTATTCGACAGACAAATTCAGATGATTGCAAAGAAAATCGAGGGATTACACCCCGATCTTCAATATGATTATCAACAAGAGCTCGAACACCTTTTAAAAAAATAACCTATGAATACGATCATTTATCACAACCCGCGCTGCCGAAAGTCGAGAGAAGCCCTTCAAATTCTTGAAGATCGTGGAGAAGTTATTGAGATCATCAAATATCTGGACACACCGCCTTCCGCAGCAATCCTTTCAGAAATCATTGCAAAATTGGGCATTGCTCCTATCGATCTGATTCGAAAAAATGAAACAATTTGGAAAGAACAATTCAAAGGCAAAGCTTTGACCGATGCCGAAATTGTCAATGCCATGGTTGCGCATCCCAAACTGATAGAACGCCCTATTGTGATAAAAGGTAATAAAGCCATTGTGGGTAGGCCTCCTGAAGGCATCACATCCATCCTATAAATAGTGCCAATTCCACTATTGAAAATTCCCATTTCAACACCGCCTAGTTTTAACACAACTTTAGGAAGCTTCGCCTAAACCCCCTTGTATTTTCGTAGTCAAAAGCGAAACCAAAAAAGACTATGAAAAGAATATTATTCGCGCTCTTCTTCTGTACATCTCTTGTTGCGATGGCGCAAGATACTACGCCGCAGGAAGTTACCATACAAGGGAAGGTTATGGAAGAAGGCACAAACTATCCGCTGGAATATGCCACCGTCTCATTCATCAATGCACAAGGAAATACTGTCACGGGTGGAATTACCGATTTAGACGGAAACTACTCCATTCAAATACCGGCTGGGGTCTATACGGTTCAATTTGAATTTATCTCCTATAAAACAGAACAATTACCCAATCAGAATCTTACAAAAAATACCACATTACCTACCGTTTCATTAGCGGTGAATTCGGAAAGCTTGGAAGAAGTGGTCATTCGAGCCGAAACCACCGAAGTGCAAGTCCGCTTAGACAAAAAAATATACACGATAGGAAAAGATCTTACGACCAGTGGTGCCACCGTGAGCGACGCCTTGAACAACGTTCCGTCGGTAACGGTAGATGTGGAAGGTGCGATCAGTCTTCGTGGAAACGAGAATGTACGTATCTTAATTAATGGAAAACCGTCTGCCATTGCAGGTTTTGGATCGACCGATGCGTTGCGTCAACTTCCCGCCGAAGCAATTGAACGCGTGGAAGTAATTACGTCACCTTCCGCCCGATATGATGCAGAAGGAACCGCAGGGATCTTGAATATTATTCTTCGGAAAGAAAAAACATTAGGGTTGAATGGTTCCATTCAAACCAATTTTGGTGTTCCGCTACAAAGTGGGATCACAGGAAACATCAACTTGCGTACCGATAAGTTCAATATTTTTAACACCACCGGGATTCGATACCGAACCTCTCCGGGGAATGCCACCTACGACAACCAATATTTTCCGCGAACCGAAGTAGACCCGGATACCGGAGAAGTGATCACTATTGAGCCCACATTTGATCGTACCATTGAAAATCGTGATTACGATAGGAAAGATGAAGGGTTCAACACCAATTTGGGAATGGAATATTTCTTATCGGAAAATTCTTCGATCACCGGAAGCGTATTCCTTCGATTAGGAGACGATGAGGATCTTACCACCAACCGCACTCGAAGATTCACCGACGGAGCTTTGGCGGAAACCACCGTTCGGGAAGAAAACGAAACCGAAAAAGATCAAAGCTATCAGTTCTCACTGAATTACGTCAACAATTTTAATGATGAGGGACATAAACTGACAGCTGATTTTCAGTATGAAAATGATAACGAAGAGCAACGTTCTTTTATCACAGAACGCCGTAGTTTTCCTTCGGAATTTGATTTTCCTTCGGAAGACATTCTCACCGAAGAAACGCAAACAGAATATTTAATTCAAGCTGATTATGTATTACCCATTGGTGAGAACGCACAGTTTGAAGCCGGATATCGAGGAACGTTAGAAAATGAAGTCACCGATTACACCTTAAACCAAGAAAATGAAGCCGGGGTTTTCGTTCGAAATGATACACTGTCAAACATTTTTGACTATACCGAAAATGTTCACGCGGTCTATACACAATACGGAAACAAATTTGGGAAGCTGTCGTTTCTTTTAGGGTTACGATTAGAAAACACCCAATTAAAAGGGGAGATCGAATCGAATCTAGACGAAGGTGCGTTCTCAGAAGCTTTGGGTGTTGATATTGATACCGACTTTGACAAAAACTACTTAGGGCTGTTCCCAACTGTGAACTTGATCTATGAGTTAGGAGAACGCGAAAATATTTCTTTGGGATACAACCGACGAATTAACCGACCTCGCGGCTGGTTTATCAACCCCTTTCCATCACGTTCTAGTGTGACCAACGTATTTCAAGGAAACCCTGATTTAGACCCTGCTTTTGCCAGTGCTTTTGATCTTGGTTATTTACGAAGATGGGATAAGTTGACCTTAACTACTTCCATATATTATCAATATGAAACAGATTCTTTTGAACGTATTCAAGAACAGACAGGACAAGTTATTAATGGTGTCAATGTAGTTCGAACCGTCCCCATCAACCTTTCTACCAACGAACGTATGGGGTTTGAACTAGGCGTATTATACAACCCGGCAAAATGGTTGCGATTCAATGGAAGTTTCAATTATTTCAACTTTAAAAGCGACGGAAGCTTTAATGGAATAGAGTATGGCGCCGAAAACAGCAGTTGGTTTGCTCGTGCCAGTTCAAAAGTGACGCTACCTTATAAAATAGATTGGCAAACCAATGCCTTTTACCGTGGGCCAAGCAATAATGCACAGACAGAAAATGAAGGGATTTTCTCTATGAATATTGCTTTGAGTAAAGACATCATGGATGACAACGGAACCATTGGATTTAATGTGAGTGACGTTTTCAATTCAAGAAAACGACGTTCGTTTACCGTAGCCGATACGTTTACGAGTGATTCAGAATTTCAATGGCGCCAACGACAGTTTACACTTTCTTTTACCTATCGTTTCAATCAAAAGAAACAACGACAAAGAAATCGTGGCAATGGCGATTACGAAGATGAAGGAGATTTTGAAGGATAGTCGTATAAAGAATCGATCCTAAAAAAAGGGGGAAGTCAAATGACTTCCCCCTTTTTTATATAGTAATACTATAATAATTACGATTCTTGAGCTTCCGCTTTTTTCTTCTCACGTTTTAGTTTCCAGTTTTCATACAAGGCGCCTCCAATCCAATACGGAATAAAAGAGATCAAAAAGATCATCAACCAAAAGCCGATGGTCAAAATGGTTAAAAATGCTAAAAATCCAAGGTATTGATCAAATTCAAACATAATAACGTGATTTATGCGACAAAGATAAAAGGATTTTTTCAGAAAAAACAGCAAAAGAACTCAATTTATTCACAGTAAATAAACAGGATGCCATTTGACCATAGCCCCCCTATTTAGTACCTTTGTAACACAATAAAGATCTTATGAGTTACCGAATAGAAAAAGATACCATGGGCGAGGTAAAAGTGCCTGCTGATGTGTTATGGGGAGCGCAAACAGAGCGTTCTAGAAATAATTTTAAGATTGGAGCTCCCGGTTCCATGCCTTTGGAAATTGTATACGGTTTTGCCTATTTGAAAAAAGCAGCCGCTTATACCAACTGCGAATTAGGAGTGCTTTCCGAAGAAAAACGAGACCTGATCGCAACCGTATGTGATGAGATTCTGGCAGGCGATCATGACGATCAATTTCCACTGGTCATCTGGCAAACCGGAAGCGGTACACAAAGTAATATGAACGTCAACGAGGTCATTGCTAACCGAGCGCACCAACTGGCCGGAAAGACGATCGGTGAAGGCGATAAGACCTTACAACCCAACGACGATGTGAATAAGTCGCAATCGTCCAACGATACCTTCCCCACCGGAATGCATATCGCGGCGTACAAAAAATTAGTGGAAGTTACGATTCCGGGGATCGAACAGCTTCACAAAACGTTAAAAAAGAAAGCAACCGATTTCAATACGGTGGTGAAGATTGGGCGTACCCACCTAATGGATGCCACTCCGCTTACCCTCGGACAAGAGTTTAGCGGATATGCTTCACAATTAGAACACGGACTCAAAGCGTTAAAAAACACCCTTCCGCATTTATCAGAGGTTGCCTTGGGAGGAACTGCGGTAGGAACCGGAATCAATACGCCCAAGGGCTATTCAGAGAAAGTGGCAAGCTATATTGCCAAGTTTACCGAATTGCCTTTTATTACTGCGGAAAATAAATTTGAAGCGCTCGCGGCCCACGATGCGATTGTAGAATCCCATGGCGCATTAAAGCAACTCGCAGTTTCCCTCAATAAAATTGCAAATGACATTCGATTGATGGCCAGCGGACCTCGTAGTGGTATAGGTGAAATCACCATTCCTGCCAACGAACCCGGGTCCTCTATTATGCCGGGGAAAGTAAACCCCACCCAATGTGAGGCGCTTACGATGGTGTGCGCACAGGTAATGGGGAATGACGTAGCCATTGGAGTTGGAGGTATGCAAGGACATTATGAATTGAATGTGTTCAAACCTGTGATGGCAGCCAACATCTTATCGTCAGCACAATTGTTGGGTGATGCATGTGTTTCTTTTGATGAACATTGTGCACAAGGAATTGAACCCAATACCGAAAAGATTGAATCGCTTCTGAAAAATTCTTTGATGCTAGTAACCGCTTTAAATACGAAGATCGGGTATTATAAAGCGGCAGAGATCGCGAACACAGCCCATAAGAATGGTACAACGCTAAAAGAGGAAGCCGTGAACTTAGGCTACCTCACTGCTGAAGAGTTTGACGAATGGGTACGACCTGAAGATATGGTTGGAAACTAAGAATTCACTACATCATATAAGAAAGCGGAGCTATGGGCTCCGCTTTTTTTAGTTGTGAAAAGCGCTATTTCATCGATAAAATGCATTTTTCTTAGGTGAAATGTAATTTTTGTGTATATTGGAGCACCCAATTTGATGAAACTTACTTATTATGAGGCTACAAAATTACCCCGCTTTGTGGTGCTTCTTTCTAACGCTACTAGTGGTTCAAACGAGCTGCTTTGCTACATTGAAATCAGAAGCATTTTCCGCTAAAAGCCCATTAAAACAAACTATTGCGGCACATACCGCAACTTTCCCTTCAACGCTCTCTTTGGAAGCGCATCGAAATTTTATCGATAGCAGAATCGCTTCCGGAATTGCCATACTTCCGAAGACTTTAGAAAAAGAGAATTCTACAAATTCAGAATTTTCCTACAAAATTACCACAGCGGGTATCCCTGCCGGTTCTCTATTCACCTTATCCAATCAATCGGTATTTGGATATGGTTTTTTCTATGGAAGTACCTTAATGCTGGTCTTACTAAACTTGGTATGTTTCTTTTTATTCGCGCAACGATCCTATCTATACCACACTTTGAGTATTCTGTCATGGGGACTGATATTCTTTTATAACGACGGACTCCTAGCCTTGTTGGATATAAGTGTGGTAGAAGTACATGCCCCTACCCAAGCGTTATTACTTGCCATAGCCACCGGGGTCACCTCTTTGTTTGCATCAAGATATTTGAGATTGCAAGAATATCTACCCAAAGCTAGAATTGTAAGCATTGGGTTCTTTTGCCTAAGTGCTTTGCTATTAGGGTTTGCCTTCGGCACCGAAAACATTTTATTCTCAAACTTATCAGTAGCCTTCTCCATGTCGGCTCTGGTCCTCTACTTTATGGCCGGTATTTATATGTTTTCCAAAAAGAACTACGCAAAGTTTTATGTGATCGCTTCCTTTATTCCACTTTTATTTGCGATCGACTATTTCGTGCTGGCGCCTCTCAATATTCATTTTTTAGGTACCATGACCTTTCATTTGAAAATTGCTACCGCCGCAGAAATGATCATCCTTACCTACGCGATCATGTATCGCATGCAAGCCATTAAAGAAGAAAATATTTTGCGCCAAACAGAAATGCGCATCTTTTTAAAACGACAAGAAGTAATGAATGTACGCCAAAAAACAGAAAAGCTGGTAGAAGATGTCTACCTCGAAAACCTTATTATGCACTACGATCTTGACGGACTTGAGATCAAGTTGCTTCAATACATTTCGGAAGGAGTTGATAATGCAAAGATTGCCAGAAGACTCAAAATTACCGAAGTAGAGGTAGAAGACCTCACCAAAGAACTTTATGAAAAATTAGAGATCGGAGAGCAAATCCAACAGGATCACCGTATGTTGGACGCCCAACCTGATTATCTCTACAATTAATTCAGTAATTTAATTTTTGGTAGCGCTTCCGAAGTTACTTCGGAAGCTTTTTTATTTTTTCTTCGGAAGGTAATGCACTCGGTATCTCCAATAAGAGAGTGCGCTAAGCAACACAAAGAACGTTAGAATGTAATACACGAAACTTGGCGTTACCGGAACATCACCACTGGCGTAGGAATGAAGTCCGGTCAGGTAGAAATTCACCCCAAAATAGGTCATCATGATCGAAGCGAATGAAAAGATGGCCATTACGTTGAAAAACCACCGCCCTCGCAGCCCGGGTACAAGTCGCATGTGTATCACAAAAGCATACACCATGATGCTAATAAGTGCCCACGTTTCTTTAGGGTCCCAACCCCAATAGCGCCCCCAACTTTCGTTCGCCCACTGACCTCCCAAGAAGTTTCCTATCGTCAGCATAACGAGTCCAACGGTAAGCGCCATTTCCGTAATAATGGTCAATTCTCTTATATTGAGTTCCATCTTCACCTTATTTTTCTTAGTGGTCAAAAGCATCAGCAACAACGAAGTGGCCCCTAAGATCATTCCTAGAGTAAACGGACCGTAGCTTGCTACGATCACTGCTACGTGGATCATAAGCCAATAACTGTCTAGTACCGGTTGTAGATTCGCAATGGAAGGATCTAACCAATTTTGATTGGCCACCCAAAGAATTATCGCAGCAACGAAAGCCGTTGATGCAATGGTTAAATTACTTTTTCTTCCGAAGGCCAAACCAAAGAACACCGTCGCCCATGCGACATAAATAATCGATTCATACGCATCGCTCCACGGGGCGTGGCCACTGATATACCAACGGAAAATAAGTCCGACAGTCATCAAAATAAAGAACGCCCAAATGGTATATTTACAGAACGCAATCAAATACCGAAGTACCTTTCCTTCTCTAAAGATCCGTGCAATAATAAAAATGAACATAAAGACTCCCATCATAGCGAAGTAATGATAGAGTCGGTTGAAAAGGTTCACTTCATTATATAAAAGTTCGGCTTGCACCTTACGGTCAGACGGTAATACGTCACTTCCATATTTTTCTTGAAAGCGTTTCATGCCTACCAAGATCTCATCAGCTTGCGTATAATCGCCCGTTTTTCGAGCTTCTTTTAATACTGAAAAATAGGCTGGTAAGATCGCGCGTGTTGCTACCGAATCCATACCTTTAAAATTGGCTTCCCCTAACTCTGGATAAGACACCCATTTGTTATTGGGGTCGTCAGGCTTCGGAAAGATCTTCAGAATACCACCACTTAATGCTTGATTCAACAAATATGCATTTTCGTAGACCTTCACAATATCCTTTTGAAATTGATTCGGGGTATTGGTGGTCGTCGCTTCTTCCAAGTAGGGGTCTAATTTGTTACTACCCTGCTCGTCAATCAAATCTAAAAGACGAATTCTAGAAACATCTTCAGCAACTCCTAACACCTTCCGAATACTATCATTTTGCCATTTCACGGCAATCAACGGAGCTTCAAACCACACGCGTGGAAATTCACTCATCGACAAGAACACCTGGTTTGCATCTAATTCATTATAACTATTTTTCCGGCTAACCTTCCGAAGCAATTCACTAGCAAAAGTATTGACGGGCTTCATGCGACCATTATCTTGCAACACCAAGGCTCCAAAGCGCGTTGCGTGTTCTTTATCCACCGCGTTGGCCTCAATGATAGAGTCGATTTGCGTGGTACTAAGTTGTTGTAAGTGGTTTCCGGTATGCTCTTGTGCCGTTCCGATACCCGTAAAAAACAACACCAATAGAATAGTAAGCGCTGTCTTTTTCTTCTTTACCTTATTTAGCATTTTTTTCAAGGAACCGAAGCGTGTATTTCGATCAAAAAGAATTGCCATTAGGCCCAAATACAGCAAGAAATAACCAATATAGGTAATCCAAGTGCCCCACCAATCATGGTTTACAGAGAGCACCGTACCTTTCTCGTCGGGATCAAACGACGCTTGAAAGAACCGATATCCTTTGTGGTCTAACACGTGATTCATAAAGATCTCATAGTCGAAGAAATCACTTTCAGAATCATTGACCGTCACCTTACTCTTGAAAGCAGAATAGCCTGTTTCGGTTCCCGGATATTTGTCGGCAATAAAATCATTCAGCGTAATACTGAAGGGTAATTCATACGCTTCAGAACCATAACTGAGGTACACGGTAAGTCCGCCTACTTCCACCGATTGTGGATTCGGACTCGTACCTTTTCCTCCCAAAAGTTCCACAGTTTGCGTTTCCCCTCCAGAAGCCACTTCAACAACAAGCGCATCTTGATTGGTCTTTTCGTTAAGCCCCGCTTTCATTACTCCTTGTCGGCCTTCAGCCATAGGTTCAGGAATCACAAACGCCATTCCCGCCATCTGATACAGCGAACGTAACATCAAAGGTTGCACGCTATCGGCAGCCACCGTGCCTTGAGCTTGATCGGCCATGCGCATGTACGTTCCTTCAAATGGTGCTTTGATGGTATACGCATCGGTTGCTTCATCGTAGGTGATGTTGACGGCTCCTTCGGTAGGTGAATTCACCGCAAAGAGGATGTTGTGAATATTTGCCACCTCCCCTACTTTGAGCCAGTGGTCATGCCGATTTCCATCGCCCGCTTCGACAATTTTTAGGTATTGTTCGCCTCCTTCAGAAATAATCAATCCTTGCTTGGCATTCTTAATAAAATCTTTATAGCGAATGGTGAGCGGTTGTTGGTTATAGTCGGTTTCAATACTAAAATCATTATCCAAGCGATCTGAAAGATTCAATCTTTTGGGCGGAAGATTACGGCGTTGCAGCACTCCATTAATTTCATAATTCCCATCAATAAAGGTTTTCAGATAGGTATGTTCGCTCAAAAAAGTATTCTCTGTGGCGCCTTCTCTGATATGCATGACACCTTCGTAGCCCAAATAGCGCGTTACGCCCGCACCTATGAGAATTAAGATAAAAGAGAGGTGTAGCGTAAGTGTTGCCCATTTTTCTTTTTTGTAAAGGCGAAAGCGAAAAATATTTCCGATAAAATTCACCACAAACAACACCATGATAAGCTCGAACCACCAAGCATTATATATAAGTTCGCGGGAATACGGTGTGGGTGATGTTTCCGAAGAAGCATCTAAAAAAGTTCCTACGGCCATGGCAACGGCAAAAGCAATGAACAAAAAGGAAGTGAGTCGGGTAGAAAAGAGAAACGCTGCTATTTTCTTTTGCATGAGCAAAAATTTTGTGCAAAAATACTGAAAACCAACTGTAAATTATAATGAAATTAGGAGATATTCCGATTCTAAATTTTGACACAACGCCTGTCGCGATCTTTCTTTCAAAGATTGTATTTTAGCACTATGATAACTGTGGCGATTATTGGGTTTGGAAACGTGGGAAAGCACCTTTATGAAGCCTTTTCTATCTCAGAAAATTGTGAAGTAGTTGCTGTTTTTAGTCGGAATCAAGCACGCTTCCAGAACCTTACAGAAATCCCCATCGTTCCAAAACTAGACGAGCTTCCGGAAGCCGCCGTAACCATCATCGCAGTAGCTGATGATGCCATTGCTGAAGTTTCTGAAACCCTACCCGAACGAAACGGTTTGGTGGTTCATACCTCCGGAAATACACCCATAAAAGCCATTGCTGATACACATCGGCGCGGAGTGTTTTATCCTTTGCAGAGTTTTTCGAAACGCCCGGTAATTTTCAAAGAGATCCCAATCTGTCTGGAAGCGGAACAAAAAGACGACTATGAGGTTCTAGCTTCGTTAGCTTCAAAATTGAGCGATCGTGTTTTCAACATCGATTCTACAACGAGAGCGCAGCTACACCTTGCTGCTGTATTCGCGAATAATTTTGTGAATCATCTATATCAAGTTTCAGAAAAACTTCTTAGCAAGAATGATTTGGATTTTTCACTTTTGCAACCGTTGATCTTCGAAACTGCACAGCGTCTTTCTGAGATGTCTCCTTCCGAAGCACAAACCGGACCCGCCATTCGAGGGGATGAAAAAACGATAAAAAAACAACTACATTTGTTGGAAGGAACCGCGTTTCAGTCGCTCTACCAACAACTCACAGAATCCATCGCACAAACTCATGGAAAAAAGCTATAAAGAATACCTGCAACACATTACCACCTTTGTTTTTGACGTGGACGGCGTCCTTACCGACGGCACCATCTCCATCACCACCGAAGGCGAAATGTACCGAACCATGCATACCAAAGATGGTTTCGCATTGAAGACTGCTCTCGAAAAAGGGTTTCATGTTTGTATCATCAGCGGAGGTACGAATGAAGGCGTAAGAGCCCGGTTAAAAGGATTGGGAATTACTGATATTTACCTCGGCGCGCATCATAAAACCGATACCCTCGACGAATATTTGGATGTTTATGACATCAAGCGAGAGAATGTACTTTTTATGGGCGACGACATCCCTGATCTATATGCCATGAAAGAGGTAGGCCTCCCATGTTGTCCTCAAGATGCTGTACCGGAGATCAAAGAAATTTCCAAATATGTTTCCCACAAAAAGGGCGGTAAAGGCTGTGTTCGTGATGTGATTGAACAAGTCTTAAAAGTACAGGGAAAGTGGGTTCAGAAAGAGAAAAGCAGCGCGCAATACGATTAATCGCTATATGCCCTCCTCGCCTACTTTAGTATCTTATTTCAAGATCACACGACCGATCAATTTGGCGCTTCTCGCCATCACGCAACTGCTTGTAAAGTTTGTATTCTTAGAAACACTCGGGCAACCCCTTGCCATGGAAACTAGTATATTTTTATTGTTTGTTTTGGCCTGTGTATGCATTGCTGCCGGAGGAAATGTAATCAATGATGTATATGATGTTACCATTGATACCATCAACAAGCCTGAAAAGGTCATTGTGGGTCGGTTTATTTCTGAAAAGAAAGCCGTATTCTTCTACATGGCCCTTACGATCATAGGGGTGGGATTAGGATTTGTTGTTGCCAACCACGTAGGCCGTCCGGGGCTGGCTGCGATCTTTATTGTCGTCGCTGCCTTGTTGTATTTTTATGCCTCCTTTGGAAAGTCGATTGTCCTCCTCAACAATATTTGGATCGCCGCTTTGGTGGCCTTTGGCGTACTCATTGTGCTAATCTTTGATGTATATCCGGTGATCATTAGGACTGAAAGAGCGCCGTATGTAGCCGCATCGCAACTCATCTTTCACTACGCTGTATTTGCGTTTATTCTGAATTGGATCCGTGAGATCGTAAAGGATGTTGAAGATATTAATGGAGATCAAAACGGAGGGATTAGTACCCTACCTATTGCTCTTGGTCGTAGCCGAAGCCTTTCGCTAATTTTTATCATGGGGGTGGTGACCAGCTTATTGGTGTTGTACTACACCTATGTGAATTTTTATCAGAACGCCTTCCTTTCAGGGTATTTTTTGATCGCTGTGGTAGCACCGTTGATCTATTTTTGCATTCGTGCGTGGCACGCCGAAACTCCCAAAGACTATGGTTTGCTGTCACTATTGCTAAAAGGTATCATGTTCACCGGAGTGCTTTCTTTATTTTTGCTGAAACAATTGCTCTAATGCTCACAAAACGTTTACAGGATTATCATCTCATTCTCGCTTCGGGTTCTCCCCGACGTCATCATTTTTTTAAGGAACTCGATTTAGAATTCACGATTGATGTGCGGCCTGTGGATGAAACCTTTCCGAAGGAATTAAAAAGAGAAGCCATCACCGACCATTTGGCACAACTAAAAGCCACGGGCTTCAGCGATATTCAACCTCATGAGATCATCGTGACGAGTGATACGATTGTTGTAAAAGACGGAATCCCTATTGGAAAGCCGCAAGATAAAGCGGAAGCGATTGAAATGCTTAAAAATCTCAGTGGCGACATGCACGAGGTGATCACGTCCGTCTGTTTTACGGGAGCCGACTTTCAAAAAACGGTCAATGACACGACCAAGGTTTGGTTCAAAGAGTTGAGCGATGAGGAGATTGAATACTACCTCAGCACTTATGAACCTTACGATAAGGCAGGAAGCTACGGCATTCAAGAATGGATAGGATACATTGGGATCGAACGTCTGGAAGGCTGTTATTTCAACGTTATGGGGCTTCCTACTCGGTTGGTCTATAAAACGCTGATGGAGCTTACCAGCCCATAAATTTATTGTACTTTTAATCGAAAGTTAATTGTATGTTGCGTCATTATTTTCTTTTCTTCTTCGGAATAGGGAGTGTCTTATTCTTTCAATCTTGTAAAGAGTCTGAACATCAGTTGATCCCTAATTCTGATCCAAGTCACATTCATAAAGAATCAGAACCCAGAACCGTTTCAGAAGACTTTAAAAGCTATTGGTACAGCGGCACCGCTGAGTTGACCTCCTACCAATTAACACAGGCTCGCTACGGCGAGTTAAGAGAAGGAACTGCGGTTACGATTTTTGTGACAGAAGATTTTCTTCCGAAGCAACAAGTGAAAGCAAACCAGGCTTCCGAAGAAACGATTTCGGTGCTCAAACTCAATGCCACCAAAAAATTTCTTACAGGCATCTATCCGTATTCGATCATGACCAGTACCTTTTCGCCTATTGCGGAAACAGGGCATGCGTTGAAGGTAAGCAATTCGGTACAGGAATGGTGCGGTCATGTTTATACGCAACTCAACCGTAGAAAACAATTTGAGATCGAAGCACATTCGTATTTTGAAGGGGAAGCAGATACAACGCTCACTCTGGAAAAGACTTGGTTAGAAGACGAACTTTGGAACCTTATTAGAATTAATCCTGACGAACTTCCCACAGGGGAATTGATGATCATCCCTTCTTTTGAGCACCTTCGCCTTAAACATCGGGAGCTTCAAGCTTACAAAGCGTTTGCAAGTTTGAAACAAGGGGATTCGATGGCAACCTATCAAGTAACCTATCCCTCGTTAGAGCGAGAACTCACCTTACATTTTCAGAGTATATTTCCTTTTGAAATAGAACAATGGGAAGAAGCTATTGGAAAAGCCCAGGAAGATAGTACGGCATTGGTGACTCGCGCCGTTAAACTGAAACGCATTCGCACTGCATATTGGCAGCAAAATCAAAATCGCCATCTGGTTTGGCGTGATTCCTTGGGACTCTAACGTAGATTTTGTTAAAGAAAACCAAACAGGCTACAGAGCCGTTTGAATTTCAATATATTTGGTTCATCATCAAAATCAGCTCCTCGTGAAGTATTTTACATTTGCAACGCTCTTACTGGCTTTCTTTGTTTCTACTTTTTTCTGCTATTCACAAGCACCTCAAAAACCCACAGCTTCTGAAATTTATCACAAGCTGCAGAAACTTAATTTTTTAGGGTCTGCTATGTATATCGCAGCGCATCCTGATGACGAGAATACGCGATTGATCTCTTACCTCAGCAATGACGTTCATGCACGTACAGCCTATTTGTCGTTGACGCGAGGCGATGGAGGACAGAATTTAGTCGGACCCGAAATTCGAGAATTGCTCGGGGTAATTCGCACGCAAGAATTACTGGCAGCGCGACGCACCGATGGTGGTGAACAGTTTTTTACACGAGCCAATGATTTTGGGTATTCAAAACACCCTGATGAAACGTTGGATATCTGGAATAAAGATGCCGTGTTGGGTGATGTGGTTCGCGCCATTAGAAAATTTAAACCCGATGTGATCATCAATCGGTTTAATCACAGAAACCCAGGAACCACCCACGGCCACCACACAGCCTCTGCCATGTTAAGCATGGAAGCCTTTGATCTGGTAGGAAGTGCCACTAGCTATCCCGAAACGATAACAGAATTTGGCGCGTGGCAGCCTAAACGTCTTTTCTTTAATACCTCGTGGTGGTTTTACGGAAGTCAAGAAAACTTTGAGAAAGCAGATAAAAGCAAGTTAATCGAAGTAGAAACAGGAAATTATTATCCGTCACTAGGGCTAAGCAATGGAGAAATCGCCGCCTTGAGTAGAAGCATGCACAAATCCCAAGGCTTTGGAAGTAGCGGTTCACGTGGCAATCAAACAGAATATTTAGAATTCTTAAAAGGAGATTTTCCGGAAAACAAAGAAGGTTTGTTTGAAGGTATCGACACCAGTTGGTCTCGCATTGAAGGTGGAGAAATGATCGGGGCTATCTTGTATCCGTTGGAAGATGACTTCGATTTTAAGAATCCGTCTTCTATGATTCGTCCTTTACTGCAAGCGTATGAACTGGTGAAACAATTACCGGATCCGCATTGGCGCACTATCAAAATGAAAGAACTTGAAGAGATCATTTTAGATTGTGGCGGGATCTTCTTAGAAGCTGTGGCAAACACCAATGAAGTAACGCCTAATGGCTCGTATGAGCTTACGGTAGAAGCCATCAATCGCAGTGATTTTCCTGTAGTGTTGCAATCTATCAGTACTGCTTCGGGTACTATTATTACTAATCGAAATAGTACGCTGGCGGCCAATGAACGTTTGGAGTATTCAGAAAAAAGAACCTTAAAAAACGGCCTACCTTCAACGCCCTATTGGTTAAATAAAGAAGGTAGCCTCGGAATGTATGAGGCCCCCGAAAAAATGATCGGGATGCCGGAAAGTTCGGCTCCGGAACAAGTTGTCTTTACATTGGGATTGGGAAGAGCGACCCTTTCGGTTACCAGAGATGTGGTCTATAAATACACCGACCCGGTGCATGGAGAGGTCTATCAACCGCTGGAAATCCTTCCGGAAGTAACGGTAAGTGTTCCCGAAAAAGTGATGATCTTTGCTACGAAAGATGAAAAACAAATCCCGGTAACGGTTCGGGCGGGTCGTGATAATGTAAGCGGTACGCTTCAGATCAATCATCCGGAAGGTTGGAAGGTAACACCCGCCACGCAAGCCTTTACGATTTCGAAATCAGGAACTTCTCAAACCTTTTTATTCACACTTCAGCCACCAAAGAACGCCAGTGAAGGGTTTATACAGCCCTTACTCACCGTAGGAGATTCTTTTTACGATAAAGAATTAGCGATCATCGATTACGAACACATTCCTTATCAACGTGTATTATTGCCCAGCAAATCCAAAGTCGTACGTATCGATCTAGAGAAAGAAGGCGATCGAATTGCCTACATTGAAGGCGCTGGAGATGTGATTCCTGAAAGCTTACGGTATATTGGGTATTATGTGACGACGCTTTCCCCTGAAAACATTACAACAGCTATTCTAAAAGATTTCGATGCTGTGGTTGTGGGAATTCGAGCGTACAATACGGTGCCCGAACTGGCGTATAAACAACAAATTCTCAATACCTATGTTCAACAGGGCGGAACGGTCTTGGTACAATACAACACCAACCGAAGAATGGTCTCAGAAAACATTGCTCCCTATTCGTTGCAATTATCCAGAGATCGCGTAACCGATGAACAATCCAGCGTCACCTTCCTAGCGCCAGAACATCCTGTATTGAACGAACCGAACAAAATTACCCAAGCCGATTTCAATGGCTGGGTTCAGGAGCGGGGATTATATTTCCCTAATCAATGGGATCCGGCATTTACGCCAATTTTAGAAATGAACGATCCGGGAGAAGCGAGTTCCCAAGGTGCACTCTTGGTCGCCTCCTATGGTAAAGGATATTACATTTATACTGGTTTGAGTTTCTTTAGAGAACTTCCTGCTGGTGTTTCAGGAGCCTACCGCCTATTTGCTAACCTTTTATCTATCGGAAAATAATGGCGGATACACCTACAAAAAAAGAAGGCGCTTGGAAGTTTCGTTACACTTTGGTGTTGGTTTTTAACGCAACCTATATCATTCTTTTCTACTATTTGATGAAAACCTTTACTTGATGCAGCAGATCGATTGGATGGTTCTTATAGGAACCTTGACCTTTATTGTGCTCTACGGAACCTACAAATCGCGCGGGAGTAAAAGCGTTAGCGATTATCTGAAAAGTGGAAACGATGCCAAATGGTGGACGATCGGACTCAGTGTTATGGCTACTCAGGCTAGCGCTATTACTTTCTTATCGACACCGGGACAAGCCTTTCACGATGGGATGGGCTTTGTGCAATTTTACTTTGGTCTACCCATTGCGATGATCATTATTTGTATGGTGTTCATCCCGTTGTATCACAAACTCAATGTGTATACGGCTTACGAATATTTAGAATCACGCTTTGATCTAAAAACACGTACTTTAACGGCCATCCTCTTCCTAATTCAACGCGGACTCGCAGCCGGGATTACCATCTTTGCGCCTTCCATTATTCTTTCTGCCGTGTTAGGGTGGAATTTGTTATATCTAAATATCATCATTGGTGCTTTGGTGATCATCTATACGGTGAGCGGTGGCACCAAAGCTGTTAGTGTGACCCAAAAGCAGCAGATGGCCGTGATCTTTATGGGGATGTTGTTTGCTTTTTTGTTGATTCTGAATTATCTGCCGCTGGACATCTCCTTTAGTAAGGCCTTGCAAATTGCAGGTAGCAATGGGAAAATGGAGGTGTTGGACTTCTCCTTTGATTTTGAAAATCGATATACATTTTGGAGTGGGATCATCGGCGGAAGCTTTCTAGCGCTTTCCTACTTCGGAACCGATCAAAGTCAGGTGCAACGTTATCTTTCGGGAAGATCCATCCGTGAGAGTCAGCTTGGCCTTGTCATGAACGGTTTGCTAAAAGTGCCGATGCAGTTTTTTATTCTGCTCGTGGGCGTCATGGTTTTTGTGTTCTACCAATTCAATAGTTCGCCCTTACATTTTAACCCGGCAGCCGTGAAGGACGTCATGGCTTCAGAATACGCTTCAAAATATGTAGCGCTGGAAGCCGATAAAAAAGAATTAGAACAAGAGATACGCACCAAACAATTGCAATTT
The DNA here is from genome assembly GCA_002379985.1 of Flavobacteriaceae bacterium UBA4166. GTDB lineage: Bacteria > Bacteroidota > Bacteroidia > Flavobacteriales > Flavobacteriaceae > DFVG01. Next base: position 52,861 of record DFVG01000003.1, on the reverse strand, counting down.
GCCCGTACGGAAGATGCTTCCGAAGCAACTACCATTCAGCAAGAAATCACGCAACTTAATAAAACCGAGTCACGTTTACGAGAAACAGGACGCACCTTGATCAAAAAAGCCAACCCTGAAGCCGAAACGAACGATAAGGATTACGTGTTTATTCACTTTATATTGAACAATCTGCCACGAGGGATTATTGGTTTACTGCTTGCGATGATCCTTAGTGCTGCCATGTCTTCTACGGCTTCCGAATTAAATGCTTTAGGATCTACTACCGCCATCGATCTCTACAAACGTAATACGCCGGGCCGTTCAGAGAAACATTATGTACGTGCTTCTAAATGGTTCACCTTGTTGTGGGGAGTGATCGCTATTGGGGTGGCCAGCGTTGCCAATCTTTTTGATAATTTGATCCAGTTGGTGAATATCATTGGCTCTATTTTCTACGGAAATGTGTTAGGTATTTTCTTACTTGCCTTTTTTATAAAATTTGTGAAGAGTCAGGCCACCTTCGTAGCCGCGTTGATCACACAAGTAATTATCATTATTGTTTGGTATATTGACCTTATGCCTTATCTCTGGTTAAATGTAGTGGGCTGCGCACTGGTAATGGGGCTCGCATTGATAATTCAAGGGATAAGCGGTAAAAGCGCATAGAAAAAGGGAGCTGTTTCCAACTCCCTTCAACCACGATTAATTAACAAATGTAACGCCAACTTAGTTTCCGGCGGTTACATCATAGGAAAAGGTGGCTCCACTTCCGGTCACGAACTTGAACTTATACGTGCCGGCGGCAGCCGAGTTAAAATCAAATTGCTTTCCGAGGCTTGCTTCGTTTCCTAAAAATCCATCAAAGACAATTTTTCCTTCCGGACTAATGATTAGTAACTGAAACATCTCCTGTTGTGTATTAAGAACCGATACTTCAACGAGATCGTTCTCTTCGGTGATCGTTACATTGTTCTCTTCAGAAACAATAATTCGTGCATCATTTGCGTGTAAGCCTAATGTTGTGGCGATTAAAGCGATTCCTACTAAAATGTTTTTAAGTGTTTTCATAACATTGGTTTTAAAGGTTTGTGATACAAAGATGCGCCGAAAACCAACAGTATACCTCCACTGTTTTAGCAGAAACCTGTTCTTAATTATCAATAACATACACTTAACGTTTTAATAAGGTTAAAATACTACATATTTAAGGTAATTTTGCACATTCAGAATATCACAGCAATCCTTATTTTTCAACTATGAAAAATTCTAAAACGCCATCCTTAGAAGCTATTAGACCCTCCTTTGGCAGTTCGTTAAAAGTGAGTAAGTATGAGAGCGCCTCTAATAATTTGGTTCCGAATTGGCATTTTCACCCGGAAATGGAAATCGTGTATGTTAATGGAGGGTCAGGAAAACGTCATATTGGGAATCACATTTCTTATTATAGCGATGGCGATCTGATCTTTATTGGAGCACACCTGCCGCATTTTGGATTTACAGACCGACTCACCGGAAACAAGAGCGAAGTGGTCATTCAGGTAAAAGAAGATTTCTTGGGTACCGATTTCTTCAATGTACCGGAAATGCAATCGATCAAACAGTTATTTGTTCGGGGAAAACAAGGAATAGCATTCCATGATACTACAAAAAAAGTAGTCGGCCCACGATTAGAAGAACTAGAACAGTTAGATACGTACACTCGGTTACTAGAATTTTTGAATATTCTAAAACTGTTGGCAGATGCTGAAGATTACACTTTATTGAATGTAGAACAGGTAGTATTAGAATCGAAACCACAAGATACCGAACGGCTTGACACCATCTATTGTTTTGTTAGCAAGGAGTTCAAACGTACTATTTCACTTTCAGAAATAGCCCAGTTAGTGAACATGACAGCGCCCGCTTTTAGTCGGTATTTCAAAAAGAAAACCAACAAGACCTTCACGCAGTTTGTCAATGAATATCGATTGGTACACGCTTCCAAGTTACTGATGGAAGAACAACGAAGCATCACGGATATTTGCTTTGAATGCGGGTTCAATAACTTTTCTCATTTCAGTAAGAAGTTTAAGGCGTATACCGGTAAGAGTCCTTCCGAATACCGCAACGAACTCAAAAAAGTATATGCATAAAAAAAGCACCGAAATCGGTGCTTTTCTTTTAATTAAAATGTCTCGATTACATGGCGCCCCATTCTTTCAGGGATTTGGTGTTTAATGCCACGTAGTCACTATTTCCTGCTTCTTTTGCCAGTTCTAACGATTTCTTAGCAGCCGTTACAGCTCCTTTCTTATCTCCCGATTCGGCATAAATCAGCGATTTTTGACGATAGAACCAAAAGGCTGGTTGCTCCCGCATGTCGATCGCCTTGTTAATCCAAGTCTTCGCTTTTTCCATATCTTTTCCGGCTTGTAAATAATAGACGGCAGCCTGATAGTAGTCATTGGCAGAAGGACCGCCCATGACCCGTTCGATATTGGCCGTTACCATTTTATCAGTAGGCACTTTGATAGGAGCAGCTACATATGTACGCTCCCACATCATCCCTAGGTTCACGCCATCGTTGGTAACATCATCAAATGACATGGTGAAGGTCTCAATATCTGTTGGTAAAGGATATACTGGAGCGGTTACTTTCGCAGCAACTTTGCTCTCGTCCCATTCCTGAGGCAATCCCCAATTATTGGTGTCTGTATAGAACATAATTTCCCAATTCTGAGCCATAGGTTTTGTGTAAATCGCGTACGTTCCGGCCTTTACGGTTTTTCCACCAATCTCAACATCGGTGTCGAAGGTAACTTTCGTATTTTCATTGGCCCCGGTACGCCATACTTTATCAAAAGGTACTAATCCGCCAAAGATATTACGACCTTTCATGGAGGGTCGGGAATATTCTAACGTAATATCGGTTAGTCCTACTTTTTGTTCCATTTTTTGAAACGGACTGGGTGCAGGGGTTTCCAACTGTGCGTAGACAGCACTAGAAGCAACTAGCACACAGAGTAATAGAAGAAATTTTTTCATTGTGGATATGTGTTTTTTGGTTTCTACGAAAATACAATTAGATCGCCTATAGGTTTGTTAACAAAAGTTTAAAATGAAATGATATTGAACGTTCTATCTTTGTTTTCGTGAAACGATATATTTCTGAAGCCATTGGGACTTTCGGTTTGGTCTTCTGCGGAACGGGTGCTATTGTCATTGATCAATACACCGGAGGGACCATCACTCATGTGGGTATCGCACTCACCTTTGGGTTTATCGTGATGGCTATGATATACGCTTTTGGTGATATTAGCGGAGCTCATATCAATCCGGCCGTCACCATTGCTTTTGCTTTCGCTAAAAAATTTTCGTGGAGGGAAGTTCCTAAATATGTGATTGCGCAATGTGTGGGGGCATTTATTGCGAGCGTATTGCTCTTAATTATGTTTCCAGAAGAACAAAACCTTGGAGCCACCGTACCGAACTGGGAAGTTTGGAAAGTCTTCATTTTGGAATGTATTCTCTCGTACCTCTTAATGCTCGTCATCATCCACGTTTCTACAGGAGCCAAGGAAATTGGAGTCATCGCCGGAATCGCTATTGGCGGTGTGGTGTTGTTGGAAGCAATGTTTGCTGGTCCGCTTACCGGGGCTTCCATGAATCCTGCTAGATCCCTTTCGCCTGCGGTATTATCGGGTCAATTAAATAGTCTATGGATTTATCTGTTAGCACCTGTTCTAGGCATGCTATTAGCAGTAGTAAGTTGCCGACTCGTGAAAGACGATAACTGCTGCAATGACAACTGTTAATCTTTTTTTAAATGCTTTAGTATCTGATACCTGCACCGTACCTTTAAAGAAAAAAATAAGCGATGTATCAAATTCTAAAGAAAATATTCGGATTCCGTAGCAGGAATAGAATTACACAAGACATTTACAGATTGGTTAGGATCAACAGAAAACTTACCTACGGAAAAGGCAGATAACCTACGTAACGTAAGTCTATGAAGATTTTTACCCTTCGGGCACAGCAACGGTTTCCTATTTCACTAGAAGAAGCGTGGGAATTCTTGTCTGACCCAAAGAATCTTAAGGTCATCACTCCAGACTATATGGGATTTCATATTGTTTCCGGAGGAGAGAGATCTATGTACGCCGGTCAGATCATTGAATATATTGTTACTCCCATTGCAGGAATTAAAACGTCTTGGGTTACTGAAATCACCCACGTTAAAGAGGGTGAATATTTTGTGGATGAGCAACGTTTTGGCCCTTATTCTTTGTGGCATCACAAGCATTTTCTAAGACCTATAGAGGGTGGCGTAGAAATGGAAGATGTTATTCATTATAAATTACCCTTCGGAATTATTGGAAAATGGGCACATCCCTTCCTCGTAAAACCAAAACTGAATGAAATTTTTGAATATCGGAAGCAAGCTTTAGAGCAACGCTTCGGAACATATAAATCATCATGAGCAAAAATATACTATTAATTGGAGGTTCCTATGGCATTGGCCACGCGATCGCCAACCTACTACAAGAAAACCATTCCGTTTACATCGCATCCCGCTCAAACGAAAATATTCCTAAAGATTGTACGCATCTCACCTTTGATGTTTCTAAAGATGATATTTCAACACTAGCGCTTCCTGAACAAATTGACGGATTCGTGTATTGCCCGGGAAGCATTCAGCTTAAACCTTTTAAAATGATGTCTGCGGAAAGTTTTGAAGCCGATATGAACATCAACTTCACCGGTTTGGTTAAAACCGTACATGCATTGCTTCCGAAGTTAAAAAAATCAGATCAGGCCAGTTTGGTCTTTTTCAGTACAGTCGCGGTAAAAGTAGGCATGCCTTTTCATACTAGTGTGGCTGCGGCCAAAGGCGCTATTGAAGGATTTGCAAAGGCCCTCGCAGCAGAATATGCTCCAAGCTTTCGGGTCAATGTTATTGCTCCATCCCTCACAGATACCCCATTGGCTGATAAATTACTTTCTAACGAAGACAAAAAAGAAAAAATGGCGAAACGTCATCCGCTACAGCGAGTAGGAACAGATAAGGACATCGCACAGATGGCAGCCTTTTTGCTTAGCGATCGTTCTTCTTGGATGACAGGACAAGTACTTGGTGTAGACGGAGGAATGTCAACTCTCAACACTCAGTAAGATGGCAGATAAGGTGAATATATTTTGGTTTCGAAGAGACCTTCGATTGGATGACAATGTAGGGTTTTACAAAGCGCTTCACGGAAAACACCCCGTGTTACCGGTCTTTATTTTTGATAAGAATATTCTCACTGAACTTCCGGAAGATGATGCCCGCGTTACGTTCATCTTCGATACGCTTCAAAAGATGCGAGATAGCCTTCAGAAAGATCACAATAGTAGTATTGCCATGTACTACACTACACCATTGCAGGCATTTAAAGAGATTACTTCCAACTTTAATGTGCAACATGTTATCACGAATCACGATTATGAGCCTTACGCACAGGAACGTGATAAAGAAATTAAAGAATTTCTAGACACTAAAGATATTGGCTTCCATACCTATAAAGATCAAGTGATCTTTGAGAAAGATGAAGTGGTAAAAGACGACGGCGACCCGTATGTGGTTTACACGCCTTATATGAAGAAATGGAAAGAAGCTTTCAAGAAAGAAAAAGACCTCAACATCTATTATACGAGCAGTCACCTAGAAAATGTCATAGCGCATACACGCTTACCCAATATCTCTTTATCTGATATGGGCTTTACCCGATCGAGCATTGAAATTCCGGAATACGATGTAACGCCTACGACCATACAAGCCTATGAAGATACTCGTAATTTTCCTGCGGAAGAAGGCACTTCAAGGCTAGGTCCGCACTTGCGTTTTGGTACGGTAAGTATTCGCAAGATGGTAAAGAAAGCAATTGCCGAAAAGAATGAAACCTTTTGGGAGGAATTGATCTGGAGAGAATTCTTTATGCAGATCCTGTATCATTTTCCGGAAACAGTGAACAATGCCTTTCGGAAGAAATATGACCGTATCAAATGGCGAAACAACGAAGACGAATTTGAACAATGGAAACAAGGCAAGACTGGGTACCCTATGGTGGATGCCGGTATGCGACAACTCAATGAAACCGGATATATGCACAACCGAGTGCGGATGGTGGTTGCCAGTTTTTTATGCAAGCATCTATTGATCGATTGGCGCTGGGGAGAGGCTTATTTTGCTGAAAAATTGTTGGACTACGAACAGGCGAGCAACGTAGGCAACTGGCAATGGGCCGCGGGAAGTGGCGTTGATGCCGCGCCTTATTTCCGAATATTTAATCCAGAATCACAATTGAAAAAGTTTGATAAGAAGGAAGCGTACGTTTCGGCGTGGATCGAAGAATATGATACTGATGATTACCCCGAACGCATGGTCGTTCATAAAGACGCGAGAGAGCGTGCCTTGAGCACCTACAAGAAAGCAGTTTCCTAACACTTCATGTACGAATATTCTCTAAAAACGCTTTTTATCGAATATTTTAATATATTTATCGATATTATTTACGGTATCGCCCCCAAATTGCAAATGATATGAATACCCCAAATACCTACACTAACGGTGAAATTACCGTTAGATATGACCCGAAAAAATGTACCCATTCTGAACATTGTGCGCAAGAGCTCTCTGAAGTATTTAGAACCGCTGTGATTCCCTGGATACACTTGGATGCGGCTTCTTCAGAAAGGATTGCACAACAGGTATCACGCTGTCCTTCAGGAGCCCTTTCGTGCCAACGTATTGGGATGTGTACGGCTGTTAAATAAAGTCTAATGTACTTTAAAAATTAGGCATTTTTACACAATTTTTCTACTCTTGTGGCGTATTTAAAGACGACCTAACAAACAACGTATGAAGCTTTTTAGAATTACTTTCGCGCTATTGCTCACTGCAGGCATCCTCAATGCCCAAGAGCAAGAAACGGAACTCCCCAACACCCTAGAAGGACAGTTTACTGATGTCATTGAAAACTCCAATCGATATCAGGACTACAAAGTGGTGAAGATCTACAAACTCAATGATCTTAAGAAATCAGTATTCGACTCAATTGCGGCTTTAGAAGCAGAGATTGACTCTTCACAGACCACCATCACAAAACAAGACAATCAGATCAACACCTTGAGTCAGGATCTAAAAACCACTCAAGAAGATTTGACGCTTTCTAAAAAACGCGAAGACGGAATTTCTTTTTTAGGTGCCTTGCTTCCGAAAGCTACGTACAATGGAATTATGTGGACCATCATTTTAGTATTGATTGCCGGCGTTGCCTTTTTGGTCTATAAGTTTAAAAGCAGCCATCGAGATACACGTGCTGCACAGCTGAAATTAGCAGAAACAGAAGAAGAGTTTGAAACGCATCGACAGCGTACCTTAGAGCGAGAACAGCAACTACGTCGAAAACTTCAGGACGAAATCAATAAACAGAAAAAAGGATAACAAAAAAGCCGCTTCGTAAAGCGGCTTTTTTGTTGTTCATCTTAAGTTCTTATTCGGTACGTACAATCTTCGCACCAACTGCACGTAGTCGCTCGTCGATATTTTCATAGCCTCGATCAATTTGCTCAATGTTATGAATGGTGCTTGTGCCTTTCGCAGAAAGTGCGGCGATCAACAAGGAGATTCCCGCTCGGATGTCTGGGGAAGTCATGGTGGTCGCTTTTAATGTTGATTCAAAGTTATGACCAATTACCGTTGCTCGGTGCGGATCACAAAGAATGATCTTGGCTCCCATATCGATCAACTTATCAACAAAGAACAATCTACTCTCAAACATTTTTTGATGAATCAATACGCTTCCTTTTGCCTGCGTACAGGTGACAAGAACAATACTCAGTAGATCAGGTGTAAATCCGGGCCAAGGTGCATCTGCCACCGTGAGAATAGAGCCATCAATATACCCTTGAATCTCGTATTCATTATGTGATGGAATGTAAATATCGTCTTCCCGTTTTTCTAGCGTAATCCCAAGTTTCCGAAAGGTATCTGGTATTAGCCCCAGATTATCCCAGCTTACATTTTTAATTGTCAGTTCGCTCTTGGTCATGGCCGCCAATCCAATCCAACTTCCGATCTCAATCATATCCGGAAGGATGCGGTGCTGGCATCCACCAAGCTCAGTAACACCTTCAATGGTCAATAAGTTAGAACCTACCCCACTAATCTTCGCCCCCATGCTGTTCAGCATCTTACACAACTGTTGTAGGTAAGGCTCGCAAGCTGCATTATAAATGGTGGTCGTTCCTTTCGCCAACACTGCAGCCATCACAATATTAGCAGTACCGGTTACCGACGCTTGATCTAGCAGCATGTACGTACCATTGAGTCCGTTTGACGCTTCCACCCCATAAAATCGTTCTTCTTTATTATAGCGGAAAGAAGCACCTAGTTTTATAAAGCCTTCGAAGTGTGTATCGAGTCGGCGTCGCCCAATCTTATCGCCACCGGGACGTGGAATATATCCTTTTCCGAAGCGCGCCAATAAAGGGCCTACGATCATGATCGATCCGCGAAGAGAGCTCCCTTCTTCTTTAAACAAAGCAGATTCTAAGTAACTAAGGTCCAGCGCATCTGATTGGAAAGAATAGCTTCCTTTTCCAAGTTTCTCGACCTTTACTCCAAGGTGTTCTAAAATCTTAATGAGCTTGTTGACATCCCGAATGTCCGGAATGTTATTGATGGTCACTTTTTCAGGAGTAAGAAGTACTGCACAAAGAATTTGTAGGGCTTCATTCTTCGCCCCCTGAGGAGTGATCTCACCTTTAAGTTGATGTCCTCCTTCAATTTGAAATGTTCCCATAAGTCGTGGTGAAGTTTTTAATGACGTTTTCTACCGCGTTTGCTGTGCTTTTTGCTATACCGTTTTTTAGAAGAACTGCTATGCCCGCTGATCAGATTCTTAGCGTCAGAAAGATCTTCCTCGCCGTCTTTTAAATTAATTTTTCCTTCGGAAAGTTCATACAGGTGCTGAAAGATCACATCATCTTCTACCGAATCTTTATTCCAATTCAAGTAGCACTTTTTCATATGATTCGCGATCGTTAAGATCAACCCTTCTTTTTTGTCACCTTCTTCCCAACTGATCGCCACATCGATCATGCGTTTGATGTTATTTCCGTAGAAACGATACTTAGGGAAATTTTGAGGGTACTCTAAAGGCTCCGGACGTTCTGAAAGTTCTTCTCTAGAAGGTTTTTCGTAGGGGGCATCAACATCCAATTTAAAATCGGACATGATAAATAGCTGATCCCACAATTTGTGTTGGAAATCTGGAACATCTCTTAAATGCGGATTTAGGTTTCCCATCACCGCGATGATGCTTTTTGCGTTTCGGTTACGAGCGTCGCGATCCTCCATCGCTACCGTTTGCTCTACCATTTTCTGAATGTGGCGGCCGTATTCAGGAATAATAAGATGCGGACGCTCTGTATTGTATTCTATTTCGTCTATCAAAAGAGTATAATTAAAGGAAATTAATCGTCATGTAGTAATGCTGCTTGCAAAATACTAAAATTATAAGGAAATAACCCCTTCCACTTTCGAAACTTCCAAATATTTCTGAATCACTGCGTCGGGGGATTCCATCTCCACGCGAATGGAAACACTTGTATAGTTTCCTTTAGAAGAATCACGGGTTTGAATTTCTGCATCTGTGCCATTGAAAATGGCTTCAATTTCTGCAATTTTTTCGAGTTCCGCCGGCACAATAAATTTATACAAATAGGGGGACGGCCACGTTGTGTCCTCTGAAAGTTGCGTGCGAAGTCGGTCGTAGAATTCTGTTGTTTTCTTATCGTTTTCCATAGCGTTTAATGGTGTCTTTTTCAGCCTTACAAAGATACACTTTTTACCATGACCAAATATTTACGAACTTTGCTTAAAACACTATCCTATTGAAGACACGTAGAATTGTGATCACAGGGGGACCCGGTACAGGAAAAACCACGCTCATAACCCAACTGGAGGCAAGTGGTGAAGCCGTACTTCATGAGATTTCGCGACAGGTCACTGCCGAAGCACAGCAACAAGGCATTACCCAGTTATTCTTGGAAGATCCTACGTTATTTAGCAGTAAGCTATTGGAAGGACGATTAGCGCAATTTAAAGAAGCCGAAAATTTTACAGACTCCCACCTTTTTTACGATCGCGGACTCCCAGATGTAACTGCTTATATGCACTACCTAGATACTCCCTATGAGGCCTATTTTGATGAAACCTGCCAGCAACATCGCTACGATCAGGTGTTTTTGCTTCCTCCTTGGGAAGCTATTTATCAACAGGATAACGAACGCTATGAGTCTTTTAATCAAGCATTAGCGATTTTCCAGTATCTTCGGAAAGCCTATGAAGGATACGGGTACGCTCCTATTGAAGTTCCCACAGGTACCGTTCCTTGGCGGATGGCATTTATAAAAGATCATTTAATCAAATAACGTGAAAACACCGCTTCAGGTTTTAGAACAGTTTTGGGGTCACACGCGCTTTCGGCCATTTCAGGAAGAGATCATCGAATCGGTGCTACATGGTCGCGACACCATGGCGCTATTGCCTACAGGAGGTGGAAAATCTATTTGTTTTCAGATTCCCGCATTGCTCTTGGAAGGCACCGCGGTCGTAATTTCTCCGTTGGTCGCGCTTATGAACGATCAAGTTGCCCAGCTGCAAGACCGACAAATAAAAGCAATGGCCATCACGGGAAGCCTGAAAGGAGAAGAGCTTCATCGGCAGTTGGATAATATTCTCTTCGGAAATTATCGCTTTCTTTACATTTCTCCTGAACGGTTGCAGCAAGAAGCAATACAACAAGTACTAAAACAGATCTCGATAAGCCTGATCGCTGTAGATGAAGCGCATTGTATTTCACAATGGGGAAATGATTTTCGACCTGCTTACCGAAACATTACGGTGCTGCGAGAGTTGCATCCGTTGGTTCCTATCATCGGACTCACAGCCACGGCAACACCAGAGGTTTTAGCCGATACGGTAGATTCACTTCAATTAGAAGATCCGGCTATTTTTAAGGGTTCTTTTTTCCGAAGAAATCTGGCGTATAAGGTATTTTATGCTGAAGACAAAGGCTATCAACTACAACAATTACTTCAGAAAAAGGATACTCCTGCCATCATTTATGCCCGAAGCAGAAAGCAAACCGTAGAACTTTCAGAACAACTTAATACACTTGGATTTACCACCACCTATTATCACGGCGGTCTCCCGACGCATGAAAAAAAAGAGCGTCTGGAAGCCTGGCAACATGGTAGTAAACCTATCATCGTGGCTACCAATGCCTTTGGAATGGGCATAGATAAGTCGGATGTACGCTACGTAGTTCATGTACAACTTCCGGAAAGCTTGGAAAGTTACTTTCAAGAAGCCGGACGAGCCGGGCGCAACGGAGATTTTTCAGAAGCGATTTTATTGTACAATGACTTTGATAAATCGTTGGTGAAAAAGCAGTTTATTGACAGTTTGCCCGGTGCGAAAGACCTCAAAAAGATTTATAAAAAACTCAATGCTTACTTCCGCATTCCCTATGGAGAAGGAGCCCATACAACGCATCCTTTCGATTTCAATGATTTTTGTGAGACCTATTCACTTCCCTATATGCTTACCTATAACGGATTGCAAAGTCTGGATCGTTTAGGCGTGCTACAATTATCCAAAGAATTTGGACGGACTTCCATCGTTCGTTTTATCGTTGCTTCGGAACAAGCCATTAATTACTTTAAAGAATATAGAAAAGCCTCGTTGATCGGTAAAACGCTGTTACGAATGTACAGTGGTATTTTTGAACTTCCTACCAAGATCAATATTGGTCTTATCGCTAAGAAAACAGGGCAATCCACAGCGGTGATCATTGAAGTCTTAGAGCAGATGGCACAACAGGAGATCATTGAATTAGAATTGTACACTACCGATGCCAGCATCACATTCTTGGTGCCGCGCGAAGATGAAAAAACCATCAATCCACTATCAAAAGAAGTCAAAATTCACAGGGATAGAAAAATAGCACAGGTGAAAGCCGTTTTACAGTATATAGAAAACGAAAAAACCTGTCGCAGTGTTCAATTGCTTCGGTATTTTGGAGAAGATGCAGAAGAACGCTGTGGCATATGTTCGGTCTGCGCGCGCGAGCAAACAAGAGCCGGAAATGGTGAAGTTAAAATGATTGCAGCAGCCATCTTAGAATTTTTAGAAGAGGGTCCTAAAAGTTCTCGCGAGATTACCGAAAACCTTACCTTTGCTGAAGCAAAAATCTTGCATGTGCTTACCTTGCTGTTGGAAGCACGAAAAATTGAATCTAACCTTCGAAATCAATATCATTTATCGTGAATACTTCTCTTCGCATTGTTTTTATGGGCACACCCGAATTTGCCGTGGCTAGTTTAGAAAAATTGGTCTCATCCTCACATAAAGTGGTTGGCGTCATCACCGCGCCCGATCGCCCGGCAGGACGCGGACGAAAACTGCGTTCGTCTGCCGTAAAAACTTATGCTGTTTCCCAGAACATTCCGGTATTACAACCCACCAATCTGAAGGACGAAAGTTTTCTATTGGCGTTGGAAAATCTAAAGGCAGATGTACAAGTGGTCGTTGCCTTCCGGATGCTACCTAAGGTGGTATGGGCGATGCCACCAAAAGGCACTTTCAATTTACACGCTTCCCTCCTACCGCAATATCGAGGGGCAGCTCCCATCAATTGGGCCGTTATAAATAAAGAGAAAAAAAGCGGCGTTACGACCTTCTTTATTGATGAGAAAATTGATACGGGCGCTATTATCGCTTCCGAAGAAGTCATTTTAGAAGAAAAAGAGACCGCCGGAAGCCTTCATGATCGTTTAATGGATCTGGGAGCCCAACTCGTACTGGAAACTGTGAGGATGATTTCCGAAGGAACCATAACTGCGATCGAACAAGCCCCCGCCGAACCGCTTCAAAAAGCGCCAAAACTCACCACAGAGAACACAAAAATCGATTGGACCTGCTCCGGTGCGGATATTGAAGCATTTATCAGAGGGCTTTCTCCGTACCCGTCTGCGTGGACAACACTATATCAAAATGAGGAGCGCCTGACGATGAAAATATACCAAGCGCGATTTGTAGCCGGAGATGCAACGGATAGTGTAAAGAAGGTTTTTTCAGACAAAAAATCATTATACATAACCGTAAAAGACGGGACTCTTTTTATTGAAGAACTTCAACTTCCCGGAAAACGCAAAATGAGGGTTCAGGATCTGTTAAATGGATTTACTTTTGAAAACGACGCCTACGTTCTGTGAAGCCTTGTTATTGCTGAATTCGCTAAAAAAAGCTAAAATAGCCCAGCTTTATTAACAAACGACCGAAGTTATCAACAAAAATCCGTATTTCCCGCGTCATTCCTTGCGTGATAAGAGAATCCCATTAAATTTGTAAGGCAATTTAATGAAGTTTAACCAACAGTTTAATCTAAAATTTAACTATGAACAAATCAGATTTAATCGACGCAATGGCGGCAGATGCCGGAATTACTAAAGCAGCTGCAAAGAAAGCGTTAGAGTCATTTTTAGGAAATGTAGAAAAGTCCTTGAAAAAAGGAAACCGTGTATCTTTAGTAGGATTCGGTTCTTGGTCAGTATCTAGAAGAGCTGCTCGTGACGGACGTAACCCTCAAACTGGAAAAACCATCAAAATCGCTGCTAAGAATGTAGTGAAGTTCAAAGCCGGATCTGATCTTTCAGATGCTGTGAACTAATCACAACACTTTTAAAAACATTAAAAACCTTACCATTTGTGGTAAGGTTTTTTTGTTGATCCTTGTGAAATTCAAATTATTTTGTGTATTCGGAAATATTACTTAGCTTTAATTTTAAATTAATCGCCTATGATCTCACTACAACCTGACAAGGGAGTACTTTTAGTAGCCGAGCCTTCCATTATAGGTGATGTTTCGTTCAATCGCTCTGTTGTATTGTTAGCAGAACACAATGAAGAAGGTTCTGTTGGGTTTATTTTGAACAAACCCTTAAAATATAATCTGAAAGATTTTATTCCCGAAGTAAATTGCGAATTGCCAGTATATAATGGCGGTCCCGTAGAACAAGACAATCTTTATTTCATTCATAGAATTCCTGAACATATTCCGGATAGTATTGAAATTGCGGAAGGAATTTACTGGGGAGGTGACTTCAATGCGATCTTAGAACTACTTCAAAAAGACGAATTAAAGGCCTCACAGATCCAATTCTTTTTAGGCTATTCGGGTTGGGATCGTGCACAGCTTGATCAAGAGTTGGAAGTGAACAGTTGGGTGATCACCAAGAACAAATTACGACATCGAATTATTGGTGAGAATCTTGACAATTTCTGGAAAGAACAGATGATCGAACTGGGGGGCGACTACCTTTTATGGTCGAATGCTCCTGAAAATCCTTCCTATAATTAGTCGAAACGCGCTTTTGCATTTAATTTTCCAATCAATTCTTTAGCCACTTTGGAGGTATATTCTTTCTTTCTATATTTTGAGATAGGCTGAATGCCTACAATGGTATTGGTAAGGAACATTTCATCTACTTTTTGCAATTCAAAAGGCGATACCGGGGCTTCCTCCAAAATATAATCGGGAAGCTTCGCAAGGATGGCGAAGATCTGTTTCCGAAGAATTCCGTTCAAACACCCCGATTCCAATGGAGGTGTTTTAATCTTATAGCCATCTACCAGAAAAAGATTGCCGTTTAGGGCTTCTACAATTTCTTTCTTCTCGTTCAATAACAAACAATTCTGATAATCGTTTTCTTCCGCATAAATACTCCCTAGCACATTCACAATCTTATTATTGGTTTTCAAAGTAGAAAGCATGCCAGAATGGATGTAGTGATCTTTGAACAATTCGATCTCATACGGCTCCTGATTCAACGTATAAAAAGGAGTTTTGAGCCCTTGGAAGCTGATCATATAGGCCACTCCCCTATTCTTTGGAGTATAGGTTCCTCCCGACTTGCGCCAAACCTGAATTTTAACACGGTAGGCAGGCGCTGTATCTTCGGTAGAAGCGAGGGTTCTGAATATCTCTTCTTCTAAGAATTCCGGTGTGAATTTCATAGGAATTTCCATACGAAGCATTCGCATTGACGCCATGAGGCGGAAATAATGATCTTCCCAAAACAAAACTTTTCCCGCAGAAACACGAATGGTTTCAAAAACAGCATCCCCATATGCGAGTCCGCGATTATCTGCTTCTAAAACATTCGAATTTGTATGGAGGGTTCCGTTCAGATTGATCATAAAAAAAGCCATCTTGTAGTGATGGCGCAAAGATAGGTATTTTGCACGGCAGTGTTTAGGTCGAACCTAGGATCTGTTTTAGATCAGAAATCATATTATCCCAAAGCATTTTGCCTTCTTCTACTTCATCTTCTTCCGCGAAATCGGTTACCATAAGCGAAACATCCTTGGTAATCTCGTCTACTTGAATTCGCAGTTCGAAGTAATAGTCGGTTTCTTCATCATCTTCCCAACGAAAACGAATACGTTCCCCGGATTTTTTGCCCAGTAAGCGCGCACGTTCTTCACTTCCCTCCCAAATAAAAGTAAAGTATTCACCTCGAGAATTCACATTGTCGGCATACCATTCACTCATGCCAGAAGGGGTTGAGATATATTGATAAAGCAAGGATGGAGACACCTGAATAGGGAACTCCATTTCGTATTTAATTTTGTCGTCCATAGTTCTGTTAGCTGGAAGCCCAATATATATAATTTCGTCGGAAACCCTGATACAAACAACAAAATTTTTACAAATTAGAAACGATAAAATTTCAGGGGAATGTTTGCTCTACTTGAATTTGTTATTATCTTTGCCCTCGCAAAATAGGCGTGGTAGCTCAGGTGGTTAGAGCGTCGGATTCATAACCCGGAGGTCGGGAGTTCAAGTCTCCCCCACGCTACAATAAAAAACCCGATACTCTTGTATCGGGTTTTTACTTTTATTCTCTTATTAGAATTGTCTATTCTTTTCTTTCGACTTACAGATATACTTCTCAATCATATATTTTGTTATTGCCTTCAACGGTTTTCCCGTTTCAGGATGTTCCCCTAACTGTGTGAACCATTCGTATTCTTTCTTATGGTTCTTTCCGTAAAAAAGTCTCGGACTCCCATCCAGATTAAAAAACTCATAATCACAATTAGGCTCTACGCGTTGAAAATGCTCAATTCGTTCTTGTTTGTATAATTTCAATAAACCATTTCGCAACTTTTCAGCATCAAAAGAAACTTCCTCATAACGAGGATCCCTCCATTCCATCCAGCGTTCTCTGGTGAGATATTGCCAAAGCATCGCTCCTACTGCGACTATCAATAAGAGTGTCAGTGAAACGAGCTTCCAAGACCTTCGCTTCAGAGTCTTGGTATTGGGCTTAGGTTTTAACATCTCACTTTCTTGAAACGATTCGAAACTTTCATACCCTAAGTAATTACATAATGCATCTCGTACAAAATCCGGCAATTCTACCCTAGTTCCAGCCAACGAATCGTCGTACTTATCTGCTAAGCTCCGCTCAGTGTATGAATGGACAGTCACTTCCTCAATATAATCAGACAAGACACGAGCTCTTCTAAACTTTTTAGAAACTCCCTGCTTCTGCCCGGCTGCCTCAAAGGACTGTACAATCAATTTTTGATGCATGACTATTATTTTTCTTCGGAGTTAAAACACATCATCGAAATATGATTTCCATAAAATTTCGATGCCTTTTCCATCTTCTTTCAACGCATTGTTTCCAAGCCGCCCTTCTTTTGTCTCAATCATTTACCACACCTGTATCAGACAAGTATTCTGATATCGGTACATGATCCTCGAGTGATGTGTTTGTTAGTTGTTTTTTGAGAAGTATTCACCTCTCAAACTCGTCGCTCTCAACTTCTCAACACGAGGAGGGACGCCTCTTCATTTTTATGCGATTTCGCACCCTTCCGAGAAAATCTCGGCAAGGTTGGGTTCAATTTTAAACATCTAAAAATGAAGAAATTATTTATAATGTTGGTTACGGTTTTCCTCATTTCAGGGATAACCTCATGCACACCAGAACAATTACACTCGCAAGACAAACAACCTGAAGCTTGTTGTGGTGAGAATGATCCTATTCCACCGCCACCGCCACCGCCGCCACCGGATGGAAATAACTGATGTTTCAAATCAATTAAGTACTTTTAGAGGAATGAATCGACACCGACACTCATTCCTCTTTTTTTGCTTTATCTGTAGTATTTTTTTTCTACTGAAGACTTCGGCTTATAGCCAAAACACAAAGAATGAATTGGATTCGATTCTAAATGATATTCGACTCAACACAGACTACATCGCATGGGTTAAAGGAATTGACTATCTACAGTCGCATCCAGAAACCATAGCAAAACAACCGAACTATTATCAGGCTTATGTTTATGAGGTTATGGCCACTACCTATTATAAAATTGGAGACGCCGAGGCCAGTGAACAGCTTGCAGTGAAAAGCCTGTCATTACTTGATAAAAATAGTATAGCGGCAAGGGTACGCGTCTTGTGCCTTCTCGGAATTCTACAGCAAGAAAAAGGGCTATTTAACCTTTCAGACAAACAATACAACAAAGCGTTATCCCTAGCTGATAATACCTTAGATAGTCTGTATATCTTGAACAATCAAGCGACGTTGTATAAAGAGCAGAAGCTATTTGATAAAGCAATTGCTACCTATCAATTGGGTTTGGATATCATCCCCCAATTGTCTGCAGACACCTTATATCACAGCACTAAATTTCTTGACAATTTGGGCAATGCACGCTCTCTTTCCGGAGAAGGAGGAGCGCCTGAACTGTTGAAAGCGCTACAATTAGAAAAGTCACTTTCAAATACCATTAGAAATTATTCCATCCACCGTCATTTAGTTCAGCATTACATTCGTAGAAATGATATAACACAAGCCCTGAAATATGCACCGCAGATGTATCGTAGTTCAAGGCAAATAGGTGACAAATCATATGAAAAAGAAGCGTTGGGATTATTATTAACACTGAATCAAACAGAATACGCTTCGCGTTATGTTCAATTATCAGACAGTTTGAATATTTTGAAAGGAGATATTGAAAACGCCTACGCACTACTGAAATATGATAAGTCGGAAGCTGAACGTGAGGCGTTATCCGCACAGCTCGTTCAGGAGCGGACGCTATTTTTAGCCATCACGGGTTTGGTGTTGATCTTGATTCCATCTATCCTGCTTATCATTCGGCACAAAAGAAAAAGGAAACGTGCTGTTTTTGAAACCGAACAAGCAATTGCACAACACGTTCATGATGATATCGCCAACAACCTGTTTATGGTTATGAATAAACTTTCAGATAAGAAAGACGTGCCCGTTTTAGATGCTATTGACAAGATCTATCAACAGGCTCGCTCGCTTTCTCGAACGCATAATGCGTTAGATACTAGCCAACCCTTCCTCCAGGTTCTATCAGATCTGTTTACGCAATTCTCTTCGGAAAAAATTACCGTTATCCCCAAAAATACAAGTAAGGTTCCGTGGGGTTCGCTGTCGAAAATAAAAAAAGAAGCGCTTTACAAGGTACTTCAAGAGTTGCTTACCAATACTCAGAAACACAGTAATGCGAGTTTTGCGGTAATTAGTTTTGAATATCAAGCGTCAAAAGTACACGTTCAGTACCGTGACAATGGGATTGGGGCGCAGGAAGAACCGAAAAGCGGACTAAGATATGCGGAAAACCGTATTAAGGCAGTCTCGGGTTCTATTACTTTTACTTCAAATACACCACATGGCTTTCAAGCTGAAATTATTATATAGATGTTTAAAAAAGTATTAGTTGCGGAAGACTTAGGCAGTATCAACGAGGGAATTCAAGCTACCTTGAGGAATCTCAGTATTCCAGAGATTGCCTATGCCAGTTACTGCGATGAAGCGTATTTAAAAGTGAAAAAAGCCACGCTTCAACAGGCCCCTTTTGAGCTTTTAATTACCGATCTCTCCTTCAAACCCGATTACAGAAATAACCACTTAGCTTCCGGAAAAGAACTCGCCAGTATCTTAGCCGCAGAACATCCTGAAGTACCTATCATCATCTTTTCTGTAGACGATCGTGTTGACGTAGCCAGAGCACTCACCAAATTGACAACGGTCAAAGGCTATGTTTGTAAAGGCAGAAAAGGACTGCTAGATCTCACAGCGGCTATTAAAGAAGTGAGTCGGGGCAACTCTTTTTATTCTGAACCTATTGCCAATGGGTTTTCTAAAGATTCAAATTTTGAAATTACCGATTTCGATGTGACGCTGCTGGATCAACTTTCCAAAGGATATCAACAAGAGGACATCAGCTATTTCTTAAAAGAACAAAACATTCGCCCCAGTAGTTTGAGTACCGTCGAAAAACGGCTCAGTAAATTAAAAGACCACTTCAACGCTAAAAATAGCACCCAACTTGTGGCGCTTGCGAAAGACATGGGCTTGATCTAATTCCTGCCGCTACGGAAAACCGTAACAAGTATCTCTGATTCTGACTTAGGTTTGAGAAACTTTTATTGTTTTTCACATGATAGCGTATGAAAATCTAAGCGGCACGTCCAATATTCGTTATTATCACATTTCCGAAGAGGCCATTAGCCTGACCTTTAAAAATGGCGTGACCTATGAATATAACTATGATACTCCCGGAGCCATGCACGTTGAAAATATGAAGACCTTTGCCATCCACGGACTATGGCTGAACCGGTACGTGGTGAGACATGTAGGGTCGCAATACCATAAACACTATATCGCAAAGGTTACAAGGCATTCTCTTGAGTATCTATTGAGAGCCTAAACGCATACCCATACAGGAATTTTCCTTACGGAATTCAGAGGGTTTTCCTAACAAAGTTCGGGTCTTAATCATTTATCTTGCATACTCAATTTCAATTACTTATCGTATGTGGTATAATGATCTTCGTCCCGATTGGCAATTACTTCCCAATAAATATTCCTTAGTTTTTTATGAAGAAGCGCTTCGCATGTCTGAAGCCGATAAAAAAAGAACACTTCAGAATCTGATCGCGCTTAAAGACGGACTCGCAACACAGGTTCCGAAGAAAGAAATGGACCGCAACATATTGCTGGCTTCGTGGAATGTCAAGGAGTTTGGACATCTTGGGGAACGCCTTCCGGAAGCATATTTCTATATTGCCGAGATCATCAATGCCTTTGACATCGTGGCCATTCAAGAGATCAAACGCTCTCTGTATGACCTCGATCTCGTCATGAAAATTTTGGGTAGTCATTGGTCTTACATAATCACCGATATTACCGAAGGTTCCAGCGGGAACAAAGAGCGCTTCGGATATATTTTTGACACGAGACGGGTACAGCATTCCGGACTTTCAGGTGAGTTGGTGATTCCCGAGGAATTTGTAGATCCTCTACAGAATATCTTTCAGTTGAAGCGAACGCCCTCTATCACCGGATTTGAAACGGGTTGGAAGAAGTTTTCCACGGTAGGACTTCATCTTCATCCCGGAAATGATTCCGAAGACAAAGCACTTCGAAAAGAAGAACTACGACTGCTATTAGAAGTATACAAGGAAAAAGTTAGCAAGAAACACCTATGGAATGAAAATCTTATCCTCTTGGGAGATACCAATCTCTACAACGATAATCACGACATAGTTTCTTTAATTACTGAGGAAGGTTTTAAAGAATGTGAAAGCTTGATTGGCGTGCCTACCAACACCAGTCAAACCGAATGTTATGACCGGATTTTCATGAAAACCGACGCCTATTTTAAGCTTCGTAAGAATGTGTATGATAAAGATTCGGGAGGCGTTTTTCCACTATACGACTATGTTTTTACGGATATCGCTAGAGCGGAATACCATGAAATGATGCTAGCGCATAAAAATGATCCTAGCACGCTGACAGACGATCAAGCATTCGACAGTTACTTTCACCGCTATTGGAAGCGAAATCAAGTCTCAGACCACCTCCCTGTTTGGATCGAGATCGAAGAAGATTCTTCTAGAGACTTTCTGCAAAGCAAACACGATCAGATTCAATTGTAGGAGGAGCAAAAAACCTACTATATAAGGCAGTGTTGGGGGAACCATGATATTGATAATACCTTTCCTGTGATGGATCTAAGTAGAAAGTGGTCATCCGTACCAGTTGGCTACTCGCGCAACCAAAGTATGTATTGGTCGTGGGCTTTTGTTGTTTTTAGTATTTAGCTGAAATCGTTATTGCTTTATGATTTGAAACACTTGTGAGCTTGTCGCTGCGGTCACTCGTACAAAGTAAGTTCCAGAATCCAAGTTTGAAACGTCCAAGCTTTTGATATTGCTATTGCTAGTTGTGGACAGTACTTGTTGTCCGAGCAAATTCATTACTGAAATAGAGGACAACGTTACACCAGATGTAAGATATAACTCATCTGTAACCGGATTAGGATATATACTAACTTCAATACTATTCAACCCATCAATGTTCAATTCGCAATTCTCAGTATAATTTACATTTGCTTGAACTTCACTAAAATTTTTCTCCGCATAGGTAACATTATCGACACACATCGTAGTTAATTGAGGATTATTGGAAACATAAATCCCCGATGGTGCACTCCAATCTAGATCACCACCCGTATTAAAATTACACCAATCTCCATATTGAAATTCGGTATTATTTCCATTTCTAACATTTATAAACGTTAGGTTAGGGCATTCATTACCATACATGCCGCACAATAATTCGTTTGAAGAAAAATCTACTTCTGTAAAAGGGTTTTCTGAGAAGTCTACCCAACGCAAACTTGGAATAGACCCAAAATCGTATGAAGAAAAATTGTTCTCTTTAATAGAGAGAAGTTCTAGGTTTTTATTCTCTGAAAGATCTAACTCCTCAAGATCTAGCCGATCCACAACTAACATAACAAGATCCTGATTCATTGACAAATCAAGAGTCGATATATCAGTTCCTTTACAATTCAGATATTTAAGTTTATTATTAAAAGATACATCCAAACTATTAATTTTGGTATGGCCAATTAAAAGTTCTTCCAAATCTATTAAAGTACTCACATTTAAAGAAGTGATCTCTAGTGGGTTTGGTTGATTTCCAAATAGATTAATAACTCTTAAATTAATATTCGAAGTTAAGTCTAAGGTCTCTATGGCACTGAAGGGTAAATACAGTTCATTTAATGCAGTATTTTGACTGAGATCTAGGCTCGTTACAAGACTGCTGCTACAAGAAAATACCTGCAATAATACATTATTGCTTACATCGATGGATGTAAAATCATTATTGCCACAATTCAATAAAACTAATTGATCGTTGGCTGAAACATCAATATTACTAATCGAATTTTGACTGCATTC
The DNA here is from genome assembly GCA_002379985.1 of Flavobacteriaceae bacterium UBA4166. Taxonomy (GTDB): domain Bacteria; phylum Bacteroidota; class Bacteroidia; order Flavobacteriales; family Flavobacteriaceae; genus DFVG01. The sequence continues at coordinate 30,485 of DFVG01000003.1, read as the reverse complement.
GAGGCCTGTAATATTTACGAAGGTTTCAAGTCCTGTAAGGTTGCTAATATCTTTATCGAAGAGATTTAACGTTCCCGCAAAAGCTTCAGCTTCCGAAAGCTGAAGCTCTCCATCACTATTGGTATCAATTACCGGGTCGTGATTTAGTAAGGCATTTTTAAAATTAGCATCAGGGATTGTTACAATTTGAGCTTGTAACGCTCCGAAGGAAAAAATAAGGAGTATTAGAGTAATATTCTTCATGGTAAGTAGTTTTTTTGGATGTCAACTCAATCTATCCAAGAATATATTCTCTACAGGAATATCCGATAAAGGTTTACCAATAATATGTCCAGTTATTTCTTAATGTCAAAGGGCTCGTTGGTGATATCTGAGCTTCTTCTTACTAGCCAATGACACATAACGTTAATGTCAAAATTATTTCAAAGTGGAGCCTAATGCAAGTTTTCTAGCAGCGCTTCAAAATTTACGTATTCTTGCTCCCCAGTCTTCATGTTCTTTAATGTATATTGATGCTTAGCCATTTCCGCTTCTCCGGCCAACACCACATAAGGAATGTCGCGCTTGTCTGCATAGCCCATTTGTTTTCCCATCTTGGCTGCGTCGGGATATAATTCCGCAGCAATACCTTGTTTTCGTAATGCTGTGATCGCTTTCATGGCGTATAGCGATTCTTCTTCTCCGAAGTTAAGGAACAATACTTGCGTGCCTTCCCGAACCGTTTCCGGGAATAAGGCAAGGGCTTCCATCACCAAATAAATTCGGTCGAGACCAAAAGAAATCCCTACCCCACTCATATTTTTAAGTCCGAAGATCCCTGTGAGATCATCATAGCGTCCGCCACCGCCAATACTTCCCATCGCAACGCCTTCGGGAGGCGCCACCTCCATAATGGCTCCTGTGTAATAATTGAGTCCGCGTGCCAAGGTCACATCGATCGCTAATTGCGCCGTTCGCAAGCCTAATTCGCCAATCTTCTCAATAATGAATCGTAGTTCCTTAATACCTTGTTGTCCAACTTCAGAATGCTGCAGCATGGTTTCTAAGGTTTGCAATTGCTCGGAAGCATCTCCAGAAACCTCAAAGAGCGGTTGAATTTTTTGAATGGCGGCTTCGGAAATACCCTTTTCTCGCATTTCGGTCTCCACCTTTTCTTTTCCGATCTTATCAAGCTTATCCAACGCCACGGTAAAGTCAATGAGCTGTTCGGAAGCACCGATCACTTCGGCTAACCCGCTCAATACCTTGCGATTGTTTAGTTTGATCGTCGTACCCTTCAGTTTTAATTCCGAAAAAACGGCATCGTACAACTGAATCAGTTCTACTTCCTGCCAGAGTGAAGTACTACCAACTACGTCGGCATCACATTGATAAAATTCTCTAAAACGGCCTTTTTGTGGCCGATCGGCACGCCACACGGGTTGCATTTGATAGCGCTTGAAGGGAAAATCGATTTCGTTTTGATGTTGCACCACATAGCGCGCAAATGGCACGGTGAGGTCGTAGCGCAAGGCTTTTTCAGAAATTTTGGACGTCATAGCCGCTGCATCCTTTTCAGCATAGGTAGCATCATCTACTTTCCGAAGAAAGTCACCACTATTTAAAATCTTAAATATCAAGCGATCGCCTTCATCCCCGTATTTTCCCATCAAAGTTTCATAATTTTCGAAGCTAGGAGTTTCAATAGGTTGAAACCCATACAACTTGAAACAACGCTTGATCGTTTCAAAGATATAGCTGCGTTTGGCCACTTCTTCCGGAGAAAAATCGCGGGTTCCTTTAGGGATGGAAGGTTTTTTAGACAAGACTTTGGCTTTATAAGATTTGCGTGCACAAATATCTTAAAATATTGGCTAAATTGTAACTTTATGCCGGCTTAATAGTCTAACGCCACAGAAGTTGTTTCTATGTTTTCACTCTTTAAAGAAAATGTACGCATTGCACTGGATTCTATTAGAAGTCAGTTGCTACGTACCGTCCTGACCATCGTGATCATTGCGATAGGCATCTGGGCGTTGGTAGGGATCTTGAGTTTGGTAGATGCGTTAGAAAATGTCATTAGCGGTGATTTCGAATCCATGGGGGCGAATACCTTCAATATCCAACGCTATGAGTTTGATATTCAGCGGCAGGGAGGGCAACGCGAGAAGGTCAATCCCATTATCAGCTACAATGATATCCGCGGCTTTATGGATGCCTATCAGTATCCTTTCGCGCAGACCTCCATTTCTTTTCGGGGCACAGGAGCCGCCGAAGTGAAGTATGAAAGTGAAAAGACCGATCCTGAAGTTCAGGTATACGGAGTGAACGAAAACTATTTAGAAAATACCGGAACCAAGATCGATCAGGGACGGCAGTTCAATTTTTTCGATATTCAAAATAACAACAAGGTGTGCGTTATAGGCTCTGATTTTCTGAAAAACCTTTTCGAAAATGAAAACCCTATCAACAAGACCATTTCAATTCGCGGGGTAAAGTTCAAAGTGATTGGCGTGTTGGAATCCAAGGGAGCTACCTTCGGAAACAATCAAGACCTCAAAGTGTTGATCCCAATCCAAGTGGCGAGAGGAATTTTCACCGAACCCAATATCAATTACACCATCAGTGTAAAAGTAGACGATAAAGAAATGATGCAAGGAGCGCAAGATGAAGCGGTAGTGACCTTTAGAAATATACGCCGACTCAGTCCGGTGGAGGAAAACAATTTTGGAATAGAGCGCAGTGATGACCTCATTAATCGAATTGCTTCTATCACTGGTGTGCTTTCAATTGCCGCTTGGATTATAAGCATTATTACCATCTTAGGTTCGTCCATCGCCTTGATGAATATCATGCTGGTTTCCGTTACCGAACGTACTCGAGAAATTGGCGTACGAAAGGCCTTAGGTGCCAAGCGATCAACCATCTCTACCCAGTTCTTTATGGAGACGATTGTGATCGGTCAGTTTGGGAGTCTCTTAGGTATTTTATTAGGAATTCTAACGCGATTTGTGATCTCAAGTTTATTTGGAACCGACTTCACCATTCCGTGGACGGCGATGTTGTGGGCGACAACGATCTCTTTTATTGTAGCCGTATTGGCCGGTTCGTATCCGGCAAACAAAGCGGCGAAGTTGGATCCTATTGAGAGTCTTAGATACGAATAAACCTACGCTTCGATTATCTTCTCAAAAAACCGAAATAATTCGCCTTTCGTAATGATGGCTCCTTTTTCAATTAAGGAGAAAATATCTTGCTTTTTATCTTCGGAAAAAGTTTTGGTTGCCGTATAGAACTCTACGGCTTCAGAAGCATAGTTCTGTTGCAACCATCGATAGCCTTCTTCTGAGGTAATATCTTTGGAAGCATCCATAATTTTTAATGCGATCAATGTCATTTCGGAAGCGTCTATCTTAAATAAGAAGAGTTGCTGCGGCGCCAAATTTTCAAGATATTCAGCTTTTTCCAACACTCCGTCCCAAACCAAATCACTGAAGATATCGATCTCTTCTTCGGCAACTTGTGGTTTGGTTTCTTTGATCTGCTTCCATTCTTCGCCGGTAATAGATTGTGTGGCAAGAAAACGGATGAACTCTTCATGCAATTCTTCTAGCTGTTCTTTGGTAAGTCGGGCGTATTTCATAAATGGTTATAAAACAAAAACCCCGACCAAAGTCGAGGTTTCTGATATGTGAATGTTTCGATTATTGCGCTTCGGCAACCACGTCGAACGTGAAATTTTTCACGACCTCACGGTGGAAACGAATCGTTGCTTCGTATTGTCCCACACGCTTAATGGCGCCACCAGCAATAGAGATATACTTCTTGTCGATCTCAACACCTTCTTTCTCAAGAGCGTTGGCCAAGTCGGCATTCGTTACAGAACCGAATAACTTATCTGCTTCTCCAACTTTCGCCGTGATCTTCATTTCAAGGATCTCATCAAGCTTATCGGCTTGTTCCTGCGCGTCTTCTACAATTTTCTTTTCCTTGTAAGCACGTTGCTTCAAGTTTTCTGCCAATACTTTTTTAGCAGAAGGAGTTGCCAATACTGCGTATCCCTGTGGAATAAGATAGTTTCGGCCGTACCCGTTCTTCACAGTAACGACATCGTCTGTGAATCCTAGGTTATCTACATCTTTCTTTAATATAAGTTCCATAATCCTATCTGCTTTTTATTTGTACAAATCGGTCACGTAAGGCATCAACGCCAAATGACGGGCACGTTTAATGGCAATAGCCACTTTTCGTTGGTATTTCAAAGAAGTTCCGGTAAGACGACGTGGTAAGATTTTACCTTGCTCGTTTACGAAGCTCGCCAAGAAATCTGGATCTTTATAATCAATATACTTGATACCAGATCGCTTGAAGCGACAATACTTCTTTGCTTTGGTAGTTTCAATGTTAAGCGGAGTCAAATAACGAATTTCTCCGTCTTTTTTTCCTTTTGCTTGTTGTTGTAAGGTTGCCATGTGTTACGCTTTTTGTTTGTTACGGTTTCTTCTCTTTTCAGCCCAAGCAATTGCATGCTTGTCTAATTTCACCGTTTGATAACGCATGATACGCTCGTCTCGGCGAAACGCCAACTCAAGGTCGGTAATAGCATCACCAGGAACAGTGTACTCGAATAAGTGATAGAAACCACTTTTTTTGTGTTGAATAGGATAGGCTAACTTTTTAAGTCCCCAATCCTCCTTCGAAATCATCTTAGCATCCTTAGAAACAAGAAGGTCTTCGTATTTCTTAACTGTTTCCTTTATCTGCTCATCAGATAAAACGGGATTCAAGATGAAAACAGTTTCGTAATGATTCATAAAAATTGAATTAAATTTAAGTTCTTAGCACCTTGCCAAGAGCGGGCAAAAATACAACGAATATTTTAATTTACAAACCCGACTTACAATTGACACAACCTTTTCCTACACAGTCAGTTAAAGCGTGCTTTTTTTTCGATAAAAGTTAAAAAAATTTGCCGTTCATCGATTTTTTACTTATCATTGTCTTACAAAAAACTAGGGGATACAAGTGGATAAACCTGTACTTAAATGCGCTATTGTTGACGATTCTACACTGCAAAGATTATCTATCGTCAAACTTATTGAGAATCACCCATCGCTCGACCTTGTTGCAGAATACAACAATGCCATCGAGGCGAAAATGGGATTGGCCAATAACGAAATTGATCTCGTTTTCTTAGATATTGAAATGCCGATCTTATCCGGTTTCGATCTATTAGATGACCTTACCCACAAGCCACAAATTATATTTGTCACGGGAAAAACGAAGTATGCGTTTAAAGCCTTTGACTACGATGCGGTGGATTATCTGCGGAAACCTATTTCCAGAGATCGCTTTTATAATGCCGTTCACAAAGCGATCACTAATTTCAAGTTGAAAAGTGAAGACAGTTTTGATGACGAAGACTTTATCTTCGTTAAGAGCAATCTGAAAAAACGAAAGGTATTCCTTAATGAGTTACGCTATATCGAAGCACTGGGAGATTATGTGAAGTTAGTGACCGAGCATGATGCCTTAGTGGTTTTATCTACGATGAAAAACTTCGAATCGCTCTTACCGGAAGATCGTTTCTTACGCATTCACAAATCCTATATCGTAAATCTGGATAAGGTTGAACGCTACAACAGTAAGGTGATCGAGCTTGAGAATGAACAACTTCCGCTGAGTAGGAATAGAAAAACCGATCTCGTAGAAGCACTTACTGCCTCCATGCGTAACTAAGCCGGATCTACATCCAATACTACCTTTACTGACGAAAATTCTTTGATGGCTGAAAATCGCCGATACACTTGGTTGATATACCCTTTTGTTTTCGGTAATGATTGTTGCTTCGGAATTTTTACTAACAAACATGTCAGGTATTCATTCCTAATTCTTCCCACCGGAGGTTGTTCAGGCCCCAATACATGCTCCTTTAATTGAAGGCTTAATGCCTGTGCCAACCACTGCCCTGCCTGTTGCATGGTGACAAAATTTCGGGCTTTACAGGTAATCTTAATGGCACGATAATAGGGCGGATATTTATATTGATAGCGTTCTTCGGTCTCATCTTTGTACATACTTTCATAGTCATTGACCGTAACCTGTTGTAAAATTTGATGATTCGGATTGTATGTTTGAATGAGCACCTTCCCACGTTTTTGGGTTCGTCCTGCCCTACCCGCTACCTGAAGCAACAGCTGAAAACTTCGCTCATGGGCTCTAAAATCAGGGAAATTTAACAGATTATCTGCATGCATGACGCCCACTAACCGAACATTTCTAAAATCTAATCCTTTGGCAACCATTTGGGTTCCTACTAAAATATCAATCTCTTGCTGCTCCAATTTTTCAATGAGCTTTCCATAGGCGTGTTTTCCACGAGTGGTATCTTGATCCATTCGGGCAATTCGAGCCTCCGGGAACAATGAGTGTAGTTCCGTTTCTATTTGCTCGGTACCAAAACCTTTGGTGTCTAAGGTTTCCATGCCACAAGCCATACAGCTTTGAAGCATTGCGATGTGGTAACCGCAATAATGACAACGTAATTGATTCTTGTGTTGATGATACGTCAAGCTCACGTCACAGTTAGGGCATTGGGGAGAAACACCGCAGGTGGTACAGGAGACTACCGGAGAATAACCTCTTCGATTTTGAAATAAAATAATTTGCTCCCCACCTTCCAAGGTTTCTTTCATCGCTAAGAGCAATGTTTCCGAAAAATGTCCTGTCATTTTCTTTTTACGGTACGCCTCTTGTAGATCTACCAGCTCCATTTCCGGAAGCAACACTTTTCCGAAGCGTTCCGTCAAAGAAACCAAACCATATTTCTCTTGTTGCGCATTGTAATAACTTTCTAAGGAAGGTGTAGCCGACCCCAACAATGTTTTCGCCTCGTGGAAATGGGCCAGCATCATCGCGGCATCCCGACCGTGATATCGGGGTGCAGGATTGTATTGCTTGAAAGAAGGTTCGTGTTCTTCATCCACGATAACGAGTCCGAGTTCATGAAAAGGTAAAAACAACGAAGATCTCGCCCCGATGACCACTTGCGCTTTTTCTTTATTTTCCAATACATTATTCCAAACCTCAACGCGTTCGTTGACAGAGTATTTGGAGTGATACACCGCCACTTTCGCTCCAAAATATTCTTGAAGTCTACCAATGAGTTGTGTGGTAAGGGCAATTTCCGGAAGCATATACAACACTTGTTTGCCTTGCCGCAATACGGTTTCAATCAATTTCACATAGATCTCGGTCTTACCGCTAGACGTTACGCCATGGAGCAAGCATATTTGTTGTTGCTCAAACGACAGTAAGATCTCTTGGTAGGCACGTTCTTGTGCTTCGCTCAATGCCTTGGTGCTTGAAGGATCTTCCCCATCATAAAAAACCCGATCCTGTTGAAGAAAATATTCTTCAAGAATCCCTTTGTCGATAAGAGTACGCAAAGTAGCTGCAGAAGCATCCGATTTTTTCTGAAGCAAAACACTTCCCACATTCTTTTCAGAAGCCTGAAGCGTAAACAGGTTCATCAAGACATCTCTTTGCTTCGGAGCTCTAGACAAGGTATCTAAAAGTTCCCGCAGGTTTTCTTCGGAAGTAAATTGCGGTGCTAATCGAAGGTATCGCTTTTGTTTAGGAGAATAGGATTCATACAGGGTTTCCTTCACTTCTATACAGCCTTTTTGAAGTAACTCTTGAATGACACGCACCACGCTTTTTTGGTCTAGAATAGAGCGTACGTCATTGATATGCAATGAAGACTGATGCTGTAGGGCTTCCAACACCAAAAAGCCTTCATCTGTAATGGGCATACTATCAATAGTAGTTATATCGAAAGAAGGAGCCAGATGAATGAGGGTCTCACTTTCTAATAAAAAAGCGCTGGGAAGTGCAGCGCGTATCACTTCGCCTAAAGTGCACAGATAATACGACGCCATCCATTCCCAATGCTTCCATTGTTGTGCAGTGACCAATGGTTTTTCATCTAGAATTTGATCAATCTCCTTGGCCTCATATCCTTGTGGCGTTTGTTGGTGGATACAATCGACCAAGGCAGTGTAAATTTTCGACTTTCCGAAGGGAACCGAAACCCGCATTCCTCGTTGTAGAAATGCTGCCTCGTCTTTATTGATAGCATAGGTAAAAGCCTGCCGTAATGGAATGGGCAACACAACGTCCACAAAAAATAAGGAGGTCTCGATAACAGAATTCAGATTATAATCAACAAAAAAAAGCTACCTAAAAAGGTAGCCTAAAGATACTATATTTTATAACGGTTATTCTATCCGCTGCCAATACTGCGTGCGGCCAAGTAAGGAGAAACCAATGTATCCTCTCACTTTCAATTTGTTGGCACTTTCCAATTCGATGTAACACTTGTAAAGCTTCCCGTTTTGAGGGTCTAAGATTTTTCCGTCATTGTATTCGTCACCGTCTTTCTCGAGTCCTCTAATGATTACCAAACCTTCAATAGGTTTGTCTTTATCAGCACCTTCACATTCAGTACACGTAGCGTTCTTACGAGCAGGATTTAGGATTTCAATCACCTTTCCATAGATCTTGCCATTATCTTGGTAGATCTCAACGATAGATTTTTCTTCGCCGGTTTCATCATCAATCGTTTTCCATTTTCCTGTCACGCCTTGGGCGAACGTAAAAGATACTGCTCCTACAAGCAACATCAGGGATAGCATTAATTTTTTCATGGGTTATGGTTTTCGTTATTAAAGTTATTTTTTTTCAATTGCCGTATCGAAGCATTCAGCTCAAAGCCCAATAACAGCAAGTTTGCATTAATCCAAATATAAAACATCATTATCAAAAGTGCACCAATAGAACCGTATAACTCATTATAATTTGAGAAGTTATTGATGTAAACGCCAAACAAATAGGTAGTTACCATAAATAAAATTGTGGTTACGGTAGCCCCTATGGAAACAAACTTCATATCCTTTTGTTTCTTGGTTCCAAAATAGTACAGAGATGCAATGATAGTATATATAAGAACGAATGAAATGATGAGCTGTAAGGCGGAAACTAAAAAGGCTTCATTATTTATAAACTCTTGACCCTTAATGGTTTCAATAAAAAATTCACCCAACAACACCAACACAACCGTTAAAAGCAACAACAATGCCAAAAATACAGAAACTGCTACGGCGATAAGATATTGTCGAAAAAAACTGCGATTAATGGTCACGTATACCGAATATTCAAAGGCACTGAAAATAGTGTTCACTCCATTGGCTGCTAGGAACATAGCTAGTATAATCGAAAAAGACAGTAATCCCGATCGCGGATTCAACGCAATATCCTCAATTACGGGGTAGAAGAATTCTTGTGTTTGCGGCGGAAGAAAGATCTCAATAAAAACTAAAAATCGCTCTTGAAAGCTTTTTATAGGTACATAAGGGATTAAATTCAGAATGAAAAGCAAGAACGGAAACAAGGCCATAAAAAAGCTATAGGCGATGGAGCTTGCTCGAGAAGAAAAGGTTCCTTTTATAATTCCAGAAACATAGGTTGCCAAAAGGTCGTAAAGCGTCAATCCGTTGAGTCCGGGTAAGATCACCCGCTGACTCCATAAAATACCTTGTCGCAAGACGGGTACTTTTAACAGATTTTCCTCTACTTCGGTCATGAAATGGCTTTAAGGCTCAAGTCCATGTTGTGAACTGAGTGTGTGAGCGCTCCACTCGAAATATAATCAACTCCGCATTCAGCATACTTTCGCGCAGTTTCCAACGTAATACCACCGCTCGATTCCGTAAGACATTGGTCGCCTATGAGCGCTACCGCTTTTCGTGTATCCTCGTAATTGAAATTGTCGATCAAAATACGATACACTCCTTCGTTCTGTAGAATTTCTTTGATCTCATCAAGGTTTCGAGCCTCAACGATAATTTTAATATCGAGTTGCTTTTCTCTCAGGTATTGTTGTGTTTTCTGAATGGCCGGTGTGATGCCACCACAAAAGTCGATGTGATTATCTTTCAACATGATCATATCATACAAAGCAAACCGATGGTTCTCACCGCCGCCAATAGTAACGGCCCATTTTTCTAGGGCACGGATGCCGGGTGTGGTCTTACGCGTATCCAGAATTTGTGTATTGGTGCCTTCTAACAATGATACATAGGCATTCGTTTTTGTTGCGATGGCACTCATCCGTTGCATGGCGTTCAAGACAAGGCGTTCTGATTTTAAAATGGACTGAGAATTTCCGCTTACGATGAAGGCAACATCCCCATAGGTTACCGAAGTTCCATCGTGGATAAGTATCTCCAAGCTTAATCCGGGATCTACAAATTCAAAAACCTTTCGAGCAAATTCAACACCAGCCAAAATTCCCTCATCTTTGACCAACAAATGTGCCCTTCCGGTAGCGTCTTCGGGAATGCAGGCTAAAGAGCTATGATCTCCGTCACCTACGTCTTCACGAATGGCGTTGGCAATGATAAGATCGATCTCTTTGTTGAATTGTTTTTTTGAAATCATAGCACAAATTCTTTCAGCTAAAATAACCTAAAAAGTTTGAAGTCCGAAACCAAAACCTACGGGAAACCCAAGGAAGTTCCTATTTTTACAACTTAATAGCCGCTTATGAATATTACCCTTCTCGCGATAGGAAAAACTGACGATCGTGCGCTTCAAGAGTTAATTGATCATTATCAACAAAGACTCTCCCACTATGTGAATATGGAGCTCGTAATCATCCCTGACATCAAACACGCTAAAAACCGTTCTGAAGCACAACAGAAACAGTTAGAGGGACAAGAGATCGTAAAGCGCTTACAAGCTTCCGATCAATTGATCCTCTTGGATGAGAAAGGAAAATCGTACAGTTCTGTTCAGTTTAGTTCTTTTCTTCAGAAGAAAATGAATAGCGGACTCAAAAACTTGGTATTCGTAATTGGTGGTCCCTATGGTTTTAGTGACGAAGTCTATAGTCGGGCTCAAGGAAAACTCTCGCTTTCAGCCATGACATTCTCCCATCAAATGATTCGATTGTTCTTTGTAGAGCAGCTCTATCGCGGGTTTACGATTCTTCGGAATGAACCCTACCATCATCATTAATTACCATGAGAGCAGTCGCTTGATCCAGCGCAATTTTCGCGCTGTATAGGGTGGGTATTTCAGCGGAAGCTCTATCCAATTCGCCTTTTTCAACATGCTTTTATAATGACTGAAGGTCTTGAATCCTGCTTCTCCATGATAACTCCCGATGCCGCTTTGCCCTACCCCACCAAACGGCAACTTAGGGTTTGATATGTGCATAATGGTGTCGTTAATGGCGCCACCGCCAAAGGATAACGTTTCCGTAATTTGATGTTGCTCTTTTTGGTTATCTGAAAATACATAACAACTCAGAGGTTTTGGAAGCTGTTTGGTTTTCGCTATCGCTTCCGCTAAGTTTTCATAAAATAATACCGGAAGTATCGGCCCAAAGATCTCTTCCTGCATGCAGCGACTTTCAAAGGTCACATCCGTAAGAATTGTTGGTGAAATAAAACGATGGTCTCGATTGTGATCACCCCCAAAAAACACCGTTGCATCTTCTAAATAACCTACCAATCGATCTACATGATCTGTATTGATAATTTGCATGTAATTATCGTTCTCGAAAGCATAATTCATCTTGAGAATTTGTGCTTTTAAAGCCTGTAGAAACTTATTTGCTATAGAAGCCTCCACCCAAACATAATCGGGTGCGATGCAGGTCTGACCTGCATTTAGAAATTTCCCCCAAACCAATCGCTGTACGGTACGTTTTATGTTGGCGTGTTTTGTGACAAACGCCGGACTCTTACCTCCAAGTTCTAAAGTGACGGGAATCAATTGCTTGGCCGCTGCTTGATAGACTATTTTTCCCACCTTCGGACTCCCTGTAAAAAAGATCTTTTGAAAGGGCTGCTTCAAGAGTTCAGTGCTAGTTTCCACTCCGCCCGTGACCACCGTAAAAAATTCAGGATCAAAATACGAAGAAACTAAGCTTTTCATCAGTTGCGCGGTGTGATCGGGTAATTCACTCGGTTTAAGCACCACCGTGTTTCCAGCGGCAATTGCCGGGATGACCGGCCCTAGCGATAATAAATACGGATAGTTCCAAGCACCAATAACAAGACTCACACCAAAAGGCTCTGGCTGTATATAACTTTTCCCCGGAAAGTTGGCTAAATTGGTACTAACACACTTATTAGCTGCCCAAGTACTTACGTTTTTTAGGGCGTCATCAATGTCCTGCTCCAACAAGGCCACTTCTGAAGTGTAGGTCTCAAACCGTGATTTTTTAAAGTCGGCATAAATCGCTTCGTACAATCGATCTTCGTTTTCACGAAGCATCTTTTTTAGTTGCTTTAATTGTTTTTTTCGGAAAGCTATCGAACGCGTCGCTCCGGTTTGAAAAAATGCGTGCTGTGCTGCGATATGTTCGGTCATAGAAGTAGTACCGTGAATTATCCTTTGCGCTTGTCTCGGTTCAAGACACGATATTCGTCATAACATTCGCTAATGGCATCTAAGATCTGTAGATCGGTTGCCGTTCTAATAAAATCGGCAGAATAGTTACAATTGTTCAAAATTTCATCCACATCAACGCGCTCTAATTGAAGCACTGCCATAAGGGTTTCGCGGTCGTACTTGGTCGCCAATAAATTTCGAATTTCGTCATCCTCCTTCATCTTCCGGAGCTTCCGCATCTGTTTCGGTCGTTTTCCGAAGACATTATATAGGAAATCAGCCGGATTAAAAATAGCGCTCAACACTTTATTGACAGCGCCCGGCGAACGGTCACCTCCTTCGTACCCAATATTTACCCCCGAAATGCGGTAGCGATAATTATCGTAAATAGGAATGGTTTTCGCATCCACCTCGACATAACCGGTAAGCTGAACGGGTTTTACCACCACTTCTTCCAAAGCTATGGCCAATTCGGTCATTTTAACCCTAATATCACCAAATTTGAGCCAGTCATTGGTAACTCGCACACGAATGGATTTAAAACCTAAATATTTAAAATAGAGCGTATCATTTACCTTAGCACGAATCGAGAACTCTCCATCTTTATTAGTGGTCGCCCCAATTACTTGATTTAAATTAACAACATGCACATTTTCCAAAGGCTCATCGTTCGCATCGTTGAGCACTTTTCCATCGATAAGTTCACCTTCCTGACTCCAAACAGCGATGCTTGCAAAAAATAAAAGAATAAATAGTGCGTACTGCCTCATAACTCGTAGGTTGTAAATCTACATAAATAGACTGTTTTTCTGTCAAAAAGTTTCGTTAAGAAGAAAAATTAACGTCTTCTTCGGCGCTTTCCGCCTGTTCCTTTCGCTTCTGGGCGACTCCCCTTTCGGTGGTTTCCTTTTGAGCCCCGTTGTCCTCCTTTACCGCGATGGGGTTTTCCTCCCCCTTTTCCGCGATGTGATTTTTTTCCTTTTCGACCGAATTTCTTACGCTTTTCGTTCGAAACTTCAAGTTCTACCTTACGATTATTGAACTGAACTCCAGAAAATGCTTCCAAAACCTTGTCGGCATGCGGCGCATCTACATTGAAAAAGGAGAACGCATCCATAGTGTCTACATGGAAAACCTCGTCTTTTTCAAGTTGAACGACCTCTCTAATCAGATCTTTAAGGTCCATCCATTCTAAGCCATCTTTACGGCCCACATTGATAAAGAAACGCACACTATTCCCGGAATATTCTTTCCCTGAGCTTATTTCTTTTTGACTCGCCGAGACGTTGAGATCCTTGGCATTTTTGTAGTAATTATGAAATCGACTAAACTCAACACTAAACACTTTTCGAATCAGTTCTTCTTTGGAAAAATCTTTTAATACCGACTCGATCTGCGGAATGTACGCATCAATGGCGTGATTTACATCCGTATCTTTGATGGAATTCGCTAAATGGAACAACTGGATTTCACAAATCTCTTCTCCGTTGGGAATTTGTTTTTGTGTGAATGTCTTCTGAATGATCTTTTCGATCTGTTTGATCTTCCGAAGCTCACTCTTAGAAATGATCACCATAGAAACACCCGATTTTCCTGCACGTCCCGTACGCCCGCTACGGTGCGTGTACGTCTCAATTTCATCCGGTAATTGATAGTTGATCACGTGGGTGATATCATCGACATCTATACCGCGTGCCGCAACATCCGTTGCCACCAACATTTGGATCTGGCGCGTTCGGAAAGACTTCATCACGATGTCACGTTGATTCTGACTTAAATCTCCGTGGATCGCAGCCGCATTATACCCATCTTCAATAAGTTTCTCGGCCACTTTTTGCGTATCTCGTTTGGTTCTACAAAACACCACAGAAAAAATATCCGGGTTTGCATCAGCCAATCGCTTTAAGGCCGGGTAGCGATCGCGGGCACTTACCATGTAGTATTCATGCGAAACATTTTCAGACCCAACATTCTTGCTTCCCACAGTGATCTCCACCGGTTCGTGCATGAATTTTTGAGCGATCCGAGAAACTTCCTTCGGCATCGTGGCACTAAACAACCACGTGCTTTTGTCTTTAGGCGAATGAGATAAGATCTCAGTAATATCCTCATAGAAGCCCATGTTTAGCATTTCATCGGCCTCATCGAGCACACAATATTCGATTTTTGAAATATCGATCAAGCCACGCCCGATCATGTCTTTCATTCTACCCGGAGTGGCTACAATGATTTGTGCTCCTTTTTTGATCTTTTTCGCTTGGTCGGTAATGCTCGCACCACCGTAAATAGCCACAACGTTCAGTCCGTCTAGATACTTTCCATAGTGTTGTAGTTCGGAAGTGATCTGCAAACAAAGTTCACGCGTTGGGGACAATATAAGCCCTTGCGTGGTACGACTCTCTACTTGTATTTTCTGAAGCATCGGAAATCCGAAGGCTGCTGTTTTTCCGGTTCCGGTTTGCGCTAATGAAACTAGATCAGTTTCTTGTTGTAAAAGAATAGGAATGGTTTTTTCCTGTACTTCGGAAGGGGTTTCAAAACCCATATCCGAGATTGCTTGAAGCAAGTTTGCTTCCAAGCCTAATGATTTGAATGTTGCCATATGGTAATTTAAATGTACAGTGCTTGTTGGAAGCATCCGACGATTTTACCCATGGCTTCACAAAAACACCAACCTCACCCTGAGGTTTTTCAAGCGGCAAAGATACTGCTATCCTACCGACTTAAGAGTGGTTTTGGCAACAATTTATCATTTATTCACTTAAGTATTCTATTAACTGCCTAATAGCGCGGCCGCGATGACCAATTTCATTTTTGGTGCTGAGGTCCATTTCCGCAAAAGTTTCAGTATACCCATCAGGTTGAAAGATGGGATCGTAGCCAAATCCACCCAAGCCGCGAGGCTTTTTGGTAATCGTTCCGGTACAAATCCCTAAGAACATCACTTCTTTTCCTTTCATGCTTAAGGCAATGGCCGTTTTAAAACGCGCCTGCCGCTCGTCTTTGTCTTCCAACTTCCGAAGTAATTTATCCATATTGGCCCGTGCATTTTTTTCTTCACCGGCATAACGAGCACTCAGCACGCCGGGTTCATTGTTCAAAATAGGGACTTCCAAACCGGTATCATCGGCAAAGCAGGCGTAATTATAGTAACTGGAAACATAATCGGCTTTAATAGCCGCATTCCCTTCTATCGTATCGGCAGTTTCCGGTATATCTTCTTCGCACCCAATATCATCAAGACTTAACAACTCAATATGATGTGGCAGTAAGGTTTTTACTTCTTTGAATTTGTTTTTATTGTGGGTGGCAAAAACCAACGTAAGCGATTCCTTTTTCATAGATTGTAGTCAGATTATTGTCGAGAATGAAGCGCGATGCGGTTCCCTTCAGAATCAATAAAAACGCCCATAAATCCGTGGTCTTCTGAAATTTGTGTCTTAGGCTGATAAATTCGGCCTCCCGCAGCTTCCACCCGATCTAGCTGTACCTGTACATCTTCACTGTAGAAATACACTAACGGACCTTCTTCGCTGGGTACGTAGCTTTCTTGTTTGATCAAGGTTCCTGTAGCGCCGGGAAGATTGTGATCGCCAAAAGGAAACCACCCCATGTCAAAACCACCAAACGAAACCGGCTTTATTTCATATTCAAAAACAGCTTCATAAAAAGCGATGGCCCTGTTCATATTGGTTACAGGTATTTCAATCCATGCAAAAGGTTGATGTTTCATATGGCAAAAATTATGGTGTTTCTAATTGTTGTTTTAAATCGCGTAGTCCTTCTTCAAAGTCGGCACCGACCGATTTTTCCATATTAAAGAACAACATCATCACATTCATAGGAGGTTTGTGTGTACCGCTGAAACCCCAAATGACTTCCGTTTCGTTGGGCGATAGTTTGCGCGTTAATAAATAGGCATCACTGGTAGATTTAAAAGGTTTTAGAAACCGTAGTTCACTATCAATGCGTTCGTTTTCAATGATCCCTTTTATTTCTTGCTCCCCTTCTCCTACTTTCTTATTTCCTTTCCAGTGACTTACGGCACCTACCGTTCCATCGGTGCCGTGAAATTCTTTTTCCATATTGGGGTCGCGCTTGCTCCAAGGCGACCATTGGTCTTGGTTCTTCAAGTAGGTTAGATAGGTAAAGACTTCGGAAATAGGACGATTGATAGAAATGCTTCGCTGAATGTCATACTGCTTGGGAACCAGTACTGCGGCAAGCACAAAGAGAATCAATATTCCGAAGAAAATATACAGGAAGATCATAACATTTGTTTTTTAGTGACTACATAAAGCTACGACATTTTTCCTTCAGAATAACGCGCCAAGATCTTATCAGAACTTTTTATGCAACGCAACGTCCATGCTATTTCGATGGTTCGTTTTTCTGCTTCGGAAAGTTGCCAAGAAACCGAACTTCTTTTTAACCTGCTCACAAGATCTTGAAGGATGATCGCCGCCGAAACTGAAATATTCAAACTTTCGGTAAACCCGTACATCGGGATTTTTAAATACCCATCAGCTGCTTCCAACACCTCAGCGCTCACTCCTTTCTTTTCAGTTCCGAAGAAAAGCGCACTCTTCTTCGTTATGTCAAATTCTGAAAGTGTTTGTCCGTTGTGATGTGGTGTCGTTGCGATTATTTGATAACCTTCATCCTTTAGCGATCCCATACAACTCGCCACATCTTCATAACGCTGAAGATCGATCCATTTTTGGGCGCCCATCGCAATTTCGCGATCCACGCGCTTGCCCAACCGTTCTTCTACCACGTGTAATTCTTGAATTCCGAAGACATCACAACTCCGCATCACCGCACTCGTATTGTGCAATTGATAGACGTCTTCCATCACGACGGTGAAGTGCTTTGTCCGCTCTGCTAGCACTTGCGTAAATAGCTTTTTACGGCGCTCTGTCAAGTAGGTTTGTAAATATTCAAATGCTTGTGAATCCAACAGGAAGTGGTATTTTTATGATACTATTACCAACGAAGATACACATTAGCCATGAGAATAGTCGTATTAACCGGGGCCGGGATGAGTGCTGAAAGCGGACTCAAAACATTTCGTGACAGCAACGGACTCTGGGAAGGACATGATGTTATGGAAGTAGCCTCTCCACAAGGGTTTGCCAACAATCCCGAGTTAGTTTTAGACTTCTACAATAAGCGTAGACGCCAACTCCTTACCGTACAACCTAATAGCGGGCATCACGCGCTAGCAGCACTAGAAAAAGAAGCGGAAGTTGTGATCATTACTCAAAATGTAGACGACCTACACGAACGTGCCGGCAGCACAAATGTCTTACACCTTCATGGCGAGCTGCTCAAAGCCAGAAATATCCACGATGAGTACGCTACCATCCCTTGGAAAAAAGATATCAGGTTAGGAGATTGTTGTGATGCCGGACATCAGCTGCGGCCTCATGTAGTTTGGTTTGGCGAAGCCGTTCCAATGATGAACGAAGCCATGGCAGAGATGCAACAAGCAAACATCGTTCTGGTGGTGGGAACTTCTATGCAGGTCTATCCCGCGGCGAGTTTGATTCAGTATGCCCCGGAAAACTGCCCTATTTATTTTATCGACCCGAATCCTGCGATTTCTTCTTCGAATCGTGTTGAAGTGTTGGCAGAAACTGCTACCCAAGGCATTCCTAAAGTAATTGATCGCATTCGAAAAGAATATTTTGCCTCGTGAGTTCCTTGCATGAACAACTTTCATTTGAAAAGGCCTATCGCGAACATCGTTGGCAGGTGGCCCAATGGGTATTACAACATCCCGAAACCTTTGAGGAATTGTTACAGATTGGCTTTCAGGGTGACAAAGCGCTTTCTCATAAAGCGCATTGGGTGTTAGAGTTTGTCTGTATGGAACGTCCTTCGTTGCTCTACCAACATCTTGATCTATTTTTTGAAAAGTTACCGGAAGTTACCAATGATTCATCAGTTCGACCCTTATCACATCTTTGTGAACGCATGATGATCGCTTATTACAAAGATCGCGATCAAGAGCTACGGGCAACGCTTTCCGAAGCACACAAAAAACAATTGATTGCATGTGCTTTCGACTGGATGATCACCGATCAGAAAGTCGCCTGCCAAGTTCGCGCCATGACCTGTTTGTATTATTTAGGCACCGAGTACGATTGGATCCATCCCGAATTATTGGCCATTATAAAGAGGAACATGGGCCAAGGAAGCGCCGGGTATCGATCGCGGGGAAAAAAAGTACTACAACAGATACAACGCTTTTCCACACAATCCTAAGTACTTGCTTTGCTAGTGGGTGCATTAGTTTTATCTTTGCCTTTTAATAGCACCATTATGTCTACACATGCGTTACAGGCCATCTCTCCTATTGATGGTCGCTATGCCTCCAAAACGAAATCGTTGGTTCCGTTCTTTTCAGAAGAAGCCCTTATTAAATATCGGGTGCAAGTTGAGGTGGAATATTTTATTGCGTTGGCGGAATTGCCCCTGCCACAGCTAACCGAGTTTAACACTGAACATTTTGATGCCTTGCGAGCGTTGTATATGGAATTTTCTTCGGAAGACGCTCAAGTGATCAAAGACACTGAAAAAGTGACGAATCACGATGTGAAGGCCGTAGAATATTTTATCAAAGAAAAGTTTGATGCGCTCGGACTCGAAAAGTACAAAGAGTTTATTCATTTCGGACTCACCTCACAAGATATTAATAACACTGCTGTGCCTTTGTCGCTAAAGGAAGCCATGAACGAGGTATACGTACCGTTGTTCTTTGAATTGAAAGACAAACTACAGCAGCTTGCTGAAGAATGGAAAGAGGTTTCTATGTTGGCACGCACCCATGGGCAACCGGCCTCTCCTACGCGGTTAGGAAAAGAGTTACAGGTGTTTGTCACTCGGTTGGAAGAACAATTTGACTTACTGAACGATATTAAAAGTGCCGCTAAATTTGGCGGGGCTACCGGAAACTTTAACGCGCATCATGTGGCGTATTCCGATGTTGACTGGAAAGCCTTTGGCACCGATTTCGTTCAAGAACGGTTGGGCTTGCACCACTCCTTCCCTACGACGCAAATTGAACATTACGACCATATGGCGGCGCTGTTCGATTGTCTTAAGCGTATCAATACCATTGTACTAGATCTCGACCGAGATATTTGGACCTACGTTTCTATGGATTACTTCAAACAAAAGATCAAAAAAGGAGAAGTAGGTTCTTCGGCCATGCCACACAAAGTGAATCCTATTGATTTTGAGAATAGCGAAGGAAATTTAGGCATTGCCAACGCGTTGTTTGAGCATTTATCAGCAAAATTACCAATTAGCCGACTGCAACGTGACCTCACCGACAGCACCGTGCTTCGGAATATTGGTGTGCCAATGGGACATACTTTGATTGCTTTTCAAGCGACGCTGAAAGGATTGAACAAATTGCTTCTGAATGCTTCCAAGTTCGAAGCTGATCTGGAAAACAATTGGGCGGTGGTCGCAGAAGCCATTCAGACGATTCTTCGGAGAGAAGGGTATCCCAATCCATATGAAACCCTAAAAGGCCTTACGCGAACCAATGAAGCGATCACGCAACAATCGATGGCCGATTTTATTGAAACGTTGGAAGTTTCCGAAGCGATCAAAAAAGAAATGCGGGCCATTACCCCTGCCAATTACACGGGGATTTAATTTCGAAGTCTTCGGTATAAAACAGAAAAAAGCCCTGTATGTACAGGGCTTTTGTTATTTATGACTTCGGAAGGATTAGAAGTCTTTAAAAATTTCTCCTACCCCCGAAAGGCTTGAAAGGTTCAAATCACCTTGATCTACCGAACGCATCAGTTTGATCATTTGATCGGGACGCATGTCGTCCCCAAGTACACGAAACACGGCAAAGCCACGATCGCTGTCGCTTGCAAAGATGATCAATTCATCGATGGCATCTTCATCTCCGGTATATTTCAACGTAGCTCCTCTGCTGTTGGAGCCCATCTTCATAAGCGTCTTATACTGCTCTTGATTAATGATGGTCGCCAATTCATCCTTCTCAGATTCGTAATCAACGGTATCATTATTTTTGATCGGATAAGCAACCACATTTACCTTTTTAATGGTGTTTAGGATCTCTTGTTGCTCTGCCGTAAAGTTGGCTGCATCTGATTGTAATAGGCTGGTAGCCAAATCTACTTTCAAGAACTTATCATCCTCTTGCTTGTCTACTAAATACTGTTGTAAGGACTTCTCGTTACTGCAACTTAGCATGCTAAGCGCCACGAGCGTAATCCCTACGATATAACGTACTATGGTCATGTTATTTGTTTTTATTGAGATCGTCTAGGTTCTCACCACCGGGAACATTGAGATCTTTGGTTAGTTTTGAAATTTGTTTCAGGTCGATATTCCCGGTAATGCTCATGATCACGGACATGTTCTTTCCTTCCACATTCCCTTGCAGGTGCATTAACAGTTCGCTGACGAAATTCTCATTCTTTCCTTCTTTGGAATAGAACTTAATATCTTTTCCGTCTTCCTTCACACGCATCAACTCTTCCAAGCCGCGTCCTCCAGAAAGGTAGGTGCCTACGGCAGAATTCATACGTCCGGCAACTTCTGGGTTGTCTGTGGTGAAGATCTTAATGTTCTCTAGATTGTCGATCATCTTTAGATATTCTTTTACTTCAGCATCATCCGACTCTAAGTCCATTTTGCTCAACAACTTGAACATATTTTTGGTAACCACAACAGAAGTTACGTCTTTTTCATTTTCAAAGGCATCGAAGGCACTTTGAGCAGAACCTATAAACGGTGCTGCAATTAGGGCAATAATAATCAGTACTTGTTTCATGATTGTTTTGAATTAATTTATTTTAAGATTTTATTTTTTGCTTGTGTAAATTCACCGATCAACACAAGGTCTTCGGCTCCTTTATTAAAATTTTCGCTGAGCAATAACATCGCTTCTTTACTTTTTTCAAAAGCAGCCAAGGCTTCTTGCTCTTGCGAAGTTAACTGTGGTTGCGACCATTGGTATCCGGCAACACCAATACCAATAAGCACCGCGGCAGCCACGCCATACCACCAAGGCGATTTCGAGGCAGCTGGTTTCGAAAGAGAAACGGGCTGTTTGCTGGTTTCGGCTTTTGCCATATCCAACTCATCAAATAAGGCTTTATAGGCTTGTAAGTGAGTCGGAATGTTTCCTTCGGAAAAATAACGACGCAATTGCTGTTCTTCCGTCAAGGAAGTTTCCGCATCAAAATAGCGTTCTAACAATGCTTCTACCTTAGCTAACTCCATAGTTGTATTGTTTTAATAATTGTTCTCGTACCGCTTTTCGCGCTCTTGATAAAGAAACACGTACCGCGGTTTCGTTACTTTCTAGAATTTCAGCGATCTCTTTAAATTCAAATTGTTCGACATCGCGCAATTGTAATACTAGTTTTTGTTGTTCCGGTAGGGTTTCCATAATCTTAAACACCAAAGAGACACCATCATTCGCTTCTACCTGTCGCGCTACATCATCGCTGTGATGAAAATTATTATGAACGATCTTCAAATTACCGGCTTGTTTCGACTTCAAACGATCTAGACAATAATTTTTTGTCATCGTCATTGCAAAGGCTTCCGGACTTCGATAGTCTTTCATCTTGCTTTTTCCCTTCCACAATTTTAAAAGAACTTCCTGAACCGCATCTTCTGCTTCTTCACTAGACACCAACAAGCGTTTCGCCATTCGATACAACTTGTCCTTCACCGGCATCACGATCGATAAAAACTCTTTTTGGTTCATGTTGTTTGGTTAGTGAAAAACACTTTGAAGTGCTGTTCATGGTTATGACGAATCACCTCAATTTTTGTTACATTTTATTTTTGAATCACAATAATGTAAGTAATTTAGGGTTCTGTTAGACAAAGCCTAGAAAGAATTCCTATGAAAAAAGTAATATCCTTAACATTCCTCTCTCTTTCCTTGTTGTGCGTTTCTTGTTTTGATGATCTAGACGATAACATCACCCCGGCAAGTGCTTTCGAAATTCAAGATTTTATATATCGGGGCTTAAATTTTTTCTATCTCTATAAATCAGATACGCCCGAACTTGCCAATGATGCTTTTGCTACCAATGAAGAAAAAGAAAATTTTCTTGGCAGTTTTGACTCCCCCGAAGCGATCTTCGAGTATTTGAAATCTCCACAAGATCGTTTCAGTATTTTAGTGAATGATTACATTGAACTGGAAAACACGCTCAGCGGTGTCACCCTAAATAATGGCATGGAATACGGTTTGGTGCTGTATCCTGACGACAGTGGCGATGTATTTGGCTATGTGCGTTATGTACTGCCAGGAACCGATGCAGCAGTTAAAGGCGTTCAACGCGGTATGATCTTCAATACCATTGATGGTGTTCAGTTGGATCAAAACAACTTTAGTGATCTCCTTGCACCTGATGCGTACACCATAGGCCTAGCAACTTTTGATGGCTCGAATATTACGCCCACGGGCGAAACTATTAATCTCATCAAAGAGATCGTTACCGAAAACCCCATCTTTATTAACAAGACCTTTGATATTTCTGGCCAGAAAGTTGGATATCTCATGTATAATGGATTTCTGAATGAATTCGATTCGCAACTCAATAATGCCTTTGCTCAGTTTGGTTCGGAAGGCGTTACCGACCTCATCTTAGACTTGCGCTACAATAGCGGAGGATCGGTACGTACCGCAACCTATTTGGCAAGTATGATCACCGGCCAGTTTACGGGACAAACCTACTTTACGGAAGAATGGAATGCAGACCGTCAAGAGGCTTATGCCGAAGACGGATTTTTCGTAGACCGCTTTGCGGGTGATGGGGAGGCGATCAATAGTTTGAACTTAACGCGCGTGTATGTGATCACGACCGGAAGTACCGCTTCTGCGAGCGAGTTGGTGATCAACGGACTTGATCCGTACATCAATGTGATTCAAGTAGGAAGTGATACGCGTGGAAAATTTCAAGCCTCCTTTTTACTATATGATGCGCCCGCTCCAAACTTTAGTCGTAATCAGGCCAATCCGTCGCATCGATATGCGATGTTACCCTTGGTTTTTAAAACGGCGAATGCGAGTGGTTTCACCGACTATAATGAAGGCCTCACTGCAGAGATCCAACAATTTGAAGACTTTAGCAACCTAGGAACCCTTGGAGAAACAGAGGAACCGCTCCTCCAAAGAGCCCTTGCTGAGATCACGGGAATTCCGGTGCCTGGAGGACGTTTTTCCGTTCCGGAATTAGAAGTTATTTCAGAAGCTAAAGCGTCACAACCTGCGTATCAGGTGATGTATATTTCAAATGAATAGATCAGTCGAAATTCAACTGAAATCCAATGTGTACATTTCTTCCTAGGGTTTGGTATCGAAAAAGTTCTTCATATTCTTCATCCCAAATATTGGTCAGCGTCGCAAATAACGACAGTTGTTCGCTTGCGGAAAGTCGTACCGTGAAGTCCATCAAACTGAACGCATCCAGCGTAACGTTTTCGCTTTCAAAAGTTTCTGAATTGAAAAAAGAATCCGCGCGCTCATCTACCCACTGGTAGCGAAGTCCTAGCTGTAATCGCTCCCAAAGTTGGTATTGCAACTGAGCGTTTGCTTTGTGCTTCGGAATACGTAATGCAAATCGATCTGCAGCTTCCGTAAAGGTGTAATTTCCTTGCAAAGAGAGGGCTTCCCATGGTTGTATGCGTACCGAAACTTCTACCCCTTTGCTATCAAATGTTTCGGAAATATTCTGATACTGAAATAAGAAATTATCCGGATCTACCGTCACAAAATCTACAAAATTATCTACCGAACGCTGAAAGTACACAGCATTCACCCGAAATTTGCTTCCCTTGGCCCATTCCAACCCACCTTCAATAGTACTACTTTCCTCAGGGTTCAATTCCTGATTTCCGTATAGCGGATCATACAATTGAAATAAGGAAGGCGTCACGTACGCGGTTCCGTAAGAGCCTAAAACTTTTAGCGTACTTGTATCAAATTCGAAAACGTAAAACGGATTGACCTGATAGACGAGATGTGTGCCGTAATCACTATGGATGTTCACGCGTGCTCCGGCGTGAAGTTGCAATCCAAAAGGGGTTTTGTAGGTGGCGTTTACATACGGATCAATGATACTGAAGGAAGCGACCTCCTCATCAATATCCTGTGTGAAGTCGGTTTCCCCAAAAGGCACCGAAAACGAATTGAATTTGCTAAAGTTTCCGTTGAGTCCGATGACCACAGCGAGATCCTCTGAAAAATTATGACGTAAATAATTATCAAAGGTATACGCATCTGAATCATATTTTGCCGGGAAGGATGATGAGATTTCGCGCTCTAACCAAGTGTAATTATCGTTAAAAACATAGATTCCATTCTTGTATTTCCATTGAAAATGACCGCCGGTTCGCAGTTGGTCTGAAATACTTTGATATTCTGCATCAAATAGCCCGGCATCATCAAAATCGGATTTGAACTTGTCGAAGCTTAAAAACTGACTAAAACGTACCTTTTCAGATAGGTGCACACCCAATCGAATCGTTCCGTTATAACGATTAAACACATCACTTTCAAAAGCAGGAGCATCTTCAGGAGCTGCAATCGCAGAAATTCCATCAGTATATTGATTTCCGAAGCTTGCATTATAAAAGAAAGCACCTAATGTACCACTAACACTTGCATGGTTAGTATACGAATCCCAGTCGGTTTCACTGAAATCTCCTTCCGCAGACCGATTTGTGGCCAACACCGATCGAAATTGTGCCGTGATCGGTTTGTCTTCCGCCTGTTTCGTTGTAATACTAATTACCGCTGTTGCAGCGCCACTTCCGTAAAGCACACTAGAAGCGCCTCGAAGCACTTCAATCCGCGAAACTGCGGATGCAGGCAACAAACGAAGGTCAAAATCATTAGCAATCTGAGAGGGATCGTTAAGCTGAACGCCATCTACCATGATTACCACCTGCCGATTGCTTCCCCCACGAACGGCATACCGCAGGTTTTGCCCGGCATTACTTCGAGATCCGTTGATCTCAATACCGGCGAGTTCATTGATAAGGGTCGCTACGGAAGCCTCCGGTCGTTGTTCGAGTTGGGCTTGGCTAATTACCGTGATTAGTTTACCGCTTTCTAGTGTTGGTGTTGGGGTTTTACTGGCCAAATACACCGTGTCAATGGTTTCTAGACGTTGTTCTTGAGCCATCATGGTCACACTGAGACCGCAAAGGATCAAAATACTTGTAATTTTTTTCATGTTGTAAATAATGTACGGAAGAAAAGTGGGAGAATTCCCGCTCCTAAGGGCCATCGCTTGTAGGAACACTGCCAGCAAGCAATGCCTCACTTTTATCCCGAAAGTTAGACAAATATGTGTTTTGGCAGGTCTCCTGGCTTGCTCGAGGCATCTCCTTCCCATCCGCCGAAGGCGGACAGTGGTACTCGATACGTCTTAACGACAGCTTACAGTTGCGGGAACAGCTTCAGCATTGCACTGAATTCCCTTTTAAGGCTACCTCAAAAGAGATAGACACCAAAACTGCTGCGAAAATACGTTTTTTATACCGTTGCGCAAGCCCATGAAAAAGCCTTATTTTTGAACATGCAGAAAACCTTAGCCATACTTATCTCGATCATGGTGGTGCTCTCCTGTAAGCATTCTCAAGAGAAGCCAACTTCACACCGTTCAGAAACAAAATCTATTTCGTTACAATATGCGAATGGGTTTGAAATTACTTCTGAGGATGCCTATCAACAAGTAACGATCACTCGCCCATGGCCGGGCGCTAGCAAAACTTTTACCTATGCATTGGTGCCAAAAGGAAATCCTCATCCCGAGGGGCAATTTGACGCCGTCGTAGAAGTGCCTATTGAAACGATCGTGGTAACGTCAACTACCCATATCCCGTCTTTGGAAATGTTAGGAGAAACCAATCGCTTAGTTGGCTTTCCTAATTTAGCTTATATTTCTTCGGAAAAAACCCGTAAACGCATTGACGCCGGCAAGATCACTGAATTAGGAAAAAATGAATCTCTCAATACAGAACTGCTCATTGATCTTTCACCTAAAGCCGTTGTTACGTTTGCGGTAGAAGGAGATAATAAAACGGTAAAAACGTTAGAAAAGACCAGAATTCCCGTAATTTATAATGCCGATTGGACCGAAACCCACCCCTTAGGCAAAGCGGAATGGATCAAGTTTTTTGGAATTCTCTTCGGAAAAGAACAACAAGCGGATAGTATTTTTTCTTCCATTGAAAAAAACTACCAAGATGCTAAGAAACTCGCGGCAACGGCTACGGAAAAACCCACCGTGCTCAGCGGCGCCATGTATAAAGATGTATGGTATTTACCGCAAGGCGACAGTTGGGCAGCACAGTTTATTGCCGATGCGAAAGGTGACTATTTGTGGGCGGATACAGAAGGCACCGGAAGTGCTTCCCTCAATATTGAATCGGTGTTGGAAAAGGGACGTACGGCAGAGGTTTGGATTGGTCCTTCACAATTTACTAGCTTTCAGCAAATGCAAGAGGCACACGCTGTTTATGAACAATTTGAGGCGTTTAGAAATAAAGAGGTCTATAGCTTTACGAACAAGAAAGGGGCGACAGGCGGCGTGCTATACTATGAAGTAGCCCCAAACAGACCTGATTGGGTGCTAAAAGACATTATCAAGATCTTACACCCCGAATTGCTACTGGAACATACCTTCCAATTTTTCACACCCTTGGAACCATGACCCTAGCTTCCTCCTTTAGAACGCATTTTATCCTCTTAGGAATATTGACCCTAGCAGCCTTGTTCTTAAATATTTCTATGGGTTCCGTGGGCATTCCATTAGATGCTATTGTGGACGTACTCTTGGGAGGTGACACTACCAAAGAGAGTTGGCAATTTATCGTTATGCAATACCGACTTCCAAAAGCCATCACAGCGATTCTCTGCGGAAGTGGTTTGGCGGTCGCAGGACTGCTGATGCAAACCCTATTTAGAAATCCGTTGGCCGGTCCGTTTGTACTCGGACTCAGCAGCGGGGCGAGTCTAGGAGTGGCCTTATTAATTTTAGGCGCCGGAATTGCCGGTGGGTTTTTAGGAACAGCCCTAGTAAACCCTTGGAGTTTGGTGGGCGCTTCGGCATTAGGCAGTTTCTTAGTGTTGCTCGCCATTGTGGTGGTGACGCTTCGTGTCAAAGATACTATGGCGATCTTGATCATCGGACTCATGTTTGGGAGTGTGACCAGTGCCGTGGTGGCGGTGTTGAGCTATTTTAGTAATGCTGAACTGTTACAAAAGTATATTTTTTGGAGCTTCGGAAGTTTGGGCAATGTCTCTTGGCAAGGAATCGGAATCTTAGCCGCTTGTTGTCTCACCGGAATGCTGTGGGCGATCGGAAGAAGTAAATCATTAAATGCATTACTTTTAGGTGAAAATTATGCGAAAAGCATGGGCGTTCATCTTAAAAAGAATTTGTTGATCCTAGTTGTAATTACAAGTTTATTGGCCGGAAGTATTACCGCGTTCGCAGGCCCCATTGCCTTTGTTGGGTTGGCGGTTCCACATCTTACCAGACAGTTCTTTAAAACTTCCAATCATCTTGTTTTGTTGCCGGCCGTAATGCTCTGTGGAAGTATTTTGATGCTACTTTGCGATACCGTTGCACAATGGCCATACAGCGAATGGACGCTTCCCATCAATGCGATCACCTCGCTATTGGGTGCACCGGTGGTTATTTGGTTGTTAGTTCGAAAAAAACGATTGTTGTTCTAATGAAGACCCAAACAAAACTACGTACACTTACCATCGAAGACCTTTCCATTGGATATGCGCACCGAAAACAGCAGAAGGTCATTGCTGAACAGCTTACCTTTTCGTGCCATCAAGGGGAGTTAATTGCTATAGTAGGGGCCAACGGCATCGGCAAATCTACTTTGCTCAGAACCCTCTCAGGCATGCAAGATGCCTTAGACGGGAATATTTCCATTCTAGAAACTCCAATGAAACAATTGAATGCGCTAGAAATTGCTTCCCATATCAGTGTGGTACTTACCGAACCACCCGCCTCCAAAAATTTGTATGTTTCAGAATTAATAACACTGGGACGACAACCGTATACCAATTGGATGGGGCGCTTAAGTGAAAAAGATCATCAAGCCGTGGAGCTTGCCATGACACAAACGGAAACAATCGATCTGGCACAACAAAAATGTTATGAGCTTAGCGACGGACAGCTACAACGGGTTTTCTTAGCACGCGCACTCGCGCAGGACACGCCAATCATTATTTTAGACGAACCTACAACACACTTGGACATCTACCATCAAGCTTACGTTTTTAAGTTATTGAAAAGGCTCGCTTCGGAAATGGGTAAAACGATCGTTTTCGCCACCCACGATATCAATTTAGCCATTCAATTGTGTGATAAGATGTTGGTGTTAACTCCTGAAACCCATCATTTCGACACGCCCTGCCGGTTGATCGAGCAACATTGTTTTGACTCATTATTTCCCGAAGACACCATTCAATTTGACACAAAGACGGGCCGTTTTAACATGAAGAATTGATTATCTTTGAAAGGATGCAACTTCCCTGAAATTAAACGTATCTATGAGTGAGCCCATTCTTTTTATCATTATTGGTGTTTTATGTGTCTTGGCCGGTGCTTTTGTTGGAAACCTGTTGGCTCGGGTGAAGGTTAAAGAGCAAACCGGAAAGCTACAAGAGCGTATCGATCAATTTCGGCATCAGGAAGAACGCCTGCACGAACGTTTGGAAACGATTCATCAGGAACGGGAAGAGATGAGGAAGGAAAAGGATTTTCTAAACAGTGAATTGATACGACGGAATTCCGACTTTGAAAATCTTCAACAGAAAAACAAAGAGCAGAAGGAAGAGGTGGAAAAACTGCAAGAGAAATTCAGTAAGGAATTTGAAAACCTCGCCAATAAGATCCTCGATGAAAAATCACATAAGTTCACCAAGCAGAACAAAGAAAGTCTGGAAATTCTGTTAAATCCCTTGCAGGAAAAGATCAAGACCTTTGAAAAGCGCGTCGAGGAAACCAACAAAGAAAGTTTAGGCCGTCACAGCGAATTGCGACAACAGATTAAAACCTTGGCAGAGCTCAACCAACAAATGAGCAAGGATGCCGACAATCTAACCAAGGCGCTCAAGGGCGACAGCAAAATGCAAGGAAATTGGGGAGAGTTGATCTTAACCCGAATCCTTGAAAAGTCCGGACTGGAAAAGGACCGTGAGTATACGCTTCAAGACAGTCATAATAATCCTGATGGCAAACGCTTGCAAACAGATGTGTTGATCCATTTGCCTGATGGTAAGAAAATGATCGTCGACAGTAAAGTTTCCTTGGTAGATTTTGAACGGTATGTGGCTTCGGAAGATCCAGATGATAAGCAACGATACCTCAAACAACACATTGCATCCATAAAGCGCCACGTAGACCAGTTAAGCACAAAAAACTATCACTATCTGATCGATGAGAGCCCGGATACCGTTTTTATGTTCATTCCTATAGAACCGGCTTTTGCTGTGGCTTCGGCCCATGAGCCCAATTTGTATGAGATCGCTTTTGGAAAACAAGTCATTATCGTAACCCCTTCTACCCTACTGGCAGCACTTCGTTTGGTGGACAATCTTTGGCAAAACGATCGACAAAAACAGAACGCCATGGAAATTGCAACCCAAGCCGGCGCTTTGTATGATAGTTTTACAAATTTGACCGATGAATTGATCAAGATCGGGAAACAAATAGGTACCGTTCAAAATAGCTACGAAGGAGCCATGAAAAAACTCACAGGCCGTGGAAATTTGATACGACGCGTAGAAAAATTGAAAAAATTAGGAGCCAAAGCTAGCAAGGCCATCGACGATAAATTATTAAAACGCGCTGAAGAAGACGAGTAATCAACCCATAAACGCATTCGCATGAAAAAAGTTCTTTTTATCATTTTAGGAAGTCTGCTCGCCATCTATCTCATCTATTTTGCGATCGTAGCGACCATTCCATACAGCGAAGGAACGCGTGCCG
>DFVG01000050.1:11651-11989 GCA_002379985.1 Flavobacteriaceae bacterium UBA4166 | reverse complement strand
GACCAGAAACGATGATTACATCATCTACACGACCCGTAATGCGGTAATAGCCTGTAGCATCCCGCAAAGCTCCATCTCCCGTAAAATATTTGTTCTCAAACGCTGAAAAATAGGTGTCCTTATAGCGTTGATGATTGCCCCAAATGGTGCGTGCCATGGAAGGCCAGGGATATTTGATACAGAGTCGACCACTCACCAAATTCCCTTTAATCTCTTCTCCTTTTTCGTCCATCAAAGCCGGTTGAATGCCCGGAAGTGGAAGTGTTGCGAAGGTAGGGATGGTAGGCGTCGCAAACGGAATAGGTGAGATCATGATACCGCCTGTTTCTGTTTGCCAC
>DFVG01000050.1:703-11334 GCA_002379985.1 Flavobacteriaceae bacterium UBA4166 | reverse complement strand
CCGCCTGTTTCTGTTTGCCACCAAGTATCGACTACGGGACTGTTGCCTTTTCCGATGTTGTCATTATACCAATGCCAGGCTTCTTCGTTGATAGGTTCGCCAACCGTTCCTAACACTTTTAATGAGGAAAGATCGTACTTTTCTACAAACTCCAGTTTTTCTTTTGCCAACGCGCGAATGGCGGTCGGTGCGGTATAGAATTGATTTACCTTGTGCTTTTCAACCACTTCCCAAAACCGACCAAAATCAGGGTACGACGGAACGCCTTCGAACATAACCGTGGTCGCTCCGTTCGCCAGCGGCCCGTAAACTATATAACTGTGTCCCGTGATCCAGCCGATATCGGCCGTACACCAGAAGACATCGCCTTCGCGGTATTGAAACACATTTTTAAAGGTATAAGCGGTATAAACCATATAGCCACCGCACGTATGCACCATTCCTTTTGGAGTTCCGGTAGATCCGGAAGTGTACAGAATGAATAGAGGATCTTCCGCTTTCATGCGTTCGGGAGTACAGGTTGGCTCGGCTGCATCCAATAATGGCTGCAACCATTCGTCGCGCCCGTCTTTCATGGTAATTTCAGAATCAATTCGCTTCGCCACCAACACCGTTTCCACGCCGCTACAGTCTTCGAGCGCCTTATCTACAATCCCTTTAAGATCGATGGTTTTAGCCCCACGGTACGATCCGTCACTGGTAAGGACCATTTTACAATCGCTGTCGTTGATTCGGGTGGCCAAAGCAGTAGAAGAAAAACCAGCAAACACTACGGAATGGATCGCACCAATTCGTGCGCAAGCCAATACGGCGACAGCAAGCTCTGGGATCATTGGTAAATAAATACAAACGCGATCGCCTTTTTCAACACCTTTACTTTTCAACACATTCGCAAACCTACACACCCGTTCGTGAAGTTCTTCATACGTAATGTGTAGTGCTTCTTCCTTAGGATCATTGGGTTCAAAGAGAATCGCAGTCTGACTTCCTCGAGTGAGTAAATGCCGATCAATACAGTTTTCGGTAATATTCAGTTCGGCCCCTTCAAACCATTTGAGTTCCGGTTTCGTAAAATCCCATTCTAAGACCGTGTCCCACTTTTTCCGCCAGAGAAAATGCTCTCCCGCTATTTCGGCCCAAAAAGTTTCCGGATCGCGAACCGATTTGCGATATACTTGAAAATATTCTTCTAAATGCTTGATGTGATAATTACTCATGCGTGTGTGTATTAGGAAAGCGCTTCTTACAATGATAGCTAAAAATAGCGTTTTTCCTGTGCCCGATTCTATCATTTTCCGCAGAAGTAGTACTTTTATATTAAAAAGAATTGCAATCTATAACCATCCGAAATCAGCAATTTTCACTTCATGGCAGCGGAGCCCTATTTTGGCCTGAAAAGAACATGCTGTTGATTGCCGATGTTCACTTCGGAAAGGTCGCGCATTTCAGAAAATATGGCGCAGCCATCCCAACTTCGGCTTCAAAATCGAATTTTACCAAATTGCAACAGGTCGTTTCAGAAACGAATCCAAAAACCATTTGCTTCTTAGGGGATCTGTTCCACAG
This sequence comes from Flavobacteriaceae bacterium UBA4166, assembly GCA_002379985.1. Classification (GTDB taxonomy): domain Bacteria; phylum Bacteroidota; class Bacteroidia; order Flavobacteriales; family Flavobacteriaceae; genus DFVG01. The sequence continues at coordinate 9,768 of DFVG01000050.1, read as the reverse complement.
CGTGATGAACAACGAGTTCTTAGCGTTTCAACAATGGGCGGAAACCTCCACAGCAAAACTCATTCTAGTCGCTGGTAACCACGATATCATTTCACCGCATGAATTTGAAGCTCTGGGTATGACTGTCGTAGAAGAGCTTCAAATGGATGGCTTAATCCTGACGCATCATCCTACCGATTCAGATACTCATTTTAATATTTCAGGACATATTCATCCGGGGGTACGTCTGCAAGGACCAGCGAGACAGATGACCAAACTCCCTTGCTTTTTTAAACGTAGAAATCAACTTATTTTACCCGCCTTTGGAAGTTTTACCGGAAAATACATCTTAAAACCTACCGAGGAGGATGAAGTTTTCGTGATTGTGGAAGATGAAGTAGTGAAAGTTTCTTGAGCTTAAAATCGTATCTTTCCGTATGAAAAAAACACTACAAATCGCCAACATCATTGCGTTTTTAGCCACCATTCTTGTCAATTACGTCAGCAACACAGGAGCCATCAACAATACCACCATTGGGAATGTCTCTGATAGCCTCAACACCCTTTTTACGCCGGCGGGTTATGCCTTTTCTATTTGGGGAGTCATTTACCTGCTGCTGGCAGGATTTGTTTTCTATCAAAGTAGAAGTTTGTGGAAAACGGTGCGCGATGACGCCTTTATTCTCAAAACCGGATGGTGGTTTGTGCTCTCTTGTATCGCAAACATGCTCTGGGTGGTTTTTTGGTTGTACGGATATGTAGGCGTCTCGGTGCTTGCCATGGCAGTGTTATTATTTTCACTTCTGAAAATTGTGATGAACAATCGCATGGAATTGTGGGATGCGCCTATTTCGGTCATAGCGTTTCTTTGGTGGCCGTTTGTGTTCTATAGCGGCTGGGTGACGGTAGCGAGTATCGTCAATGTTGCTGCGTATTTAACTTCGGAAAACTGGGACGGTTTTGGGTATTCTGAAGCATTCTGGACATTCGTAATGATCAGCGTTGCTGTGATACTGAATCTCCTCGTGACTTGGAAACGCAATATGCGTGAATTTGCGTTGGTAGGAGCCTGGGCGCTCGTAGGGATTGGCGTGGCCAATCAAGCAACAGATACTACATTAGCCGCCACAGCTTTTGTTGGCGCAGGCATTCTCTGTGTGAGTTCTGGCATTCACGGGTTTAAAAACCGCCATACGAGTCCGATGATCAAATGGCAAGAATATCAAGAGCAATCGCGTTAAACCATACCGCGAACATCATTCCCCCAAGTAGGATAGGCGAGTAATTGGCCTTTAAATTGTTCGCAAGTGAAGTTGGCGCTCATTGCCATGGCAAAGAGATTGATCATTTCTCCGGCTTGTTCTGCCAAAATATGAGCGCCTAGAATTTTATTGGAATCAGTATCCACAATCGTTTTGTACGCATAGAATGATTGATTCATACGCTTGGCATTAAACCACTTGGGCACTTCTTTAGATTCTACTCGCACGGAAAATCCTTGCTTTTTGGCTTCTGCTTCGGTCAATCCAACACTGGCCAGCTGCGGAATCGTAAACACCACAGAAGGAATCGGTGGAAAGGTTGCCTTCACGCGTTTTTTCTCAAGGGCATTTTTCACAACGATACGCGCCTCTTGAGATGACAAAGGCGTTAAGGGAGGCGCACCACTCGCAGAAACATCCCCACAAGCATAGACCGAAGAATTAGTTGTGCTTTGTAGATAAGCATTCACCATAATTCCATTGGCTTCAAAGGCGACATTTCCTTTTTCTAAGTCCAATTTCTCAATAGCCGGCACACGACCGGAGGTATTAAAGACCATAGGAGCTTTTATCGTAGCTGTTGCTTTCCCTTTTTTATAATGCACGCGTATGTGCTTCCGAAGCAATTCTAGTTTGGTCACTTCGGCATCAAAAACAAACGAAATTCCAATCTCTTCCGAAGATTTTACAAGCAGTGCCGCCATATCTTCATCAAAAGGAGCCAAAGGTCTGGACTCCCGTTCGATAATCGTTACGTCTACACCCATTCGAGCAGCCATGTGCGCTTGTTCCATGCCTACGTACCCACCGCCTACAAAGATCATCGCTTCCGGTAATTCGGCTAGTTCCATAAAATCTTCACTAATGTTGAAATGCTCTTCACCGGGAATATTAAGATCTCTGGGTCGTAAACCCGTAGCGATCACAATGGTTTTTGCGCGCACCGTTTTTCCTTCGACAGATAAGGTGTTTTCATTTAAAAATTTCGGACTCTGATGATAAAGTTCAATACCAGCTTCTCTCAAGTCTCTTTCAGTGGCGGCCGGAATCGCTTCCGTAAACATCTTTTTAAATTTCTGAACCGTTGCCCAATCAACTTCGGGAAGTTTTGTGATTCCCTTGCCCTGCAGGTTCTTTGCGTGTTGTAACACTTCCGTAAAACCATAGAGCACTTTTTTGGGATCACACCCTCTGATGGCGCAGGTACCTCCATATTCTCGATCATCGGCAATGGCCACTTTTAATCCGTTTTCTGCTGCCGCATAGGCCACTGTTTTCCCGGCAGTACCTGTGCCAATGACGAATACGTCAAATTCTTTTCCTTTCAAGGCTATACTCTTATTAATGGTTGTTCTTTCTAAAGTACCGAAGTAAGAACTATTAGTATGTTACGAAAATGATAAAGTTTAAAACCGTTTGTTGGCAACGAAAGATTGGTTTTATATTTGCAATCCGTGAGCAAAACGTTTGTGTCTTCGCTATTCTCAAGGGCGCCTCAATTAGAGTTGCTGCGGAATGCTATTGCCCAATCGCAACCAAGGACAACCTTAAGCGGGTTGGTAGGATCTTCCCTATCCATTGTGTTGTCGGAAACCTTTACACAAACCGATGCTCCCTTTTTATTGATCTTGAATGATAAAGAGGAAGCCGCGTATTACTTGAACGATCTGGAGCATTTACTGAACGAACAAGACGTACTATTCTTTCCCGGAAGTTACCGCAGGCCGTATCAGATCGAAGAAACCGACAATGCGAATGTACTGCTGCGAAGTGAGGTGCTCAATCGAATTAATTCACGTAAAAAGCCTGCCTTTATCGTCACCTATCCGGAAGCTTTATTCGAGAAAGTAGTGACGCGCAAGGAACTGGAACGCCACACCTTAAAAATGAAGGTTGGAGAAGAAGTTTCTATCGATTTTGTGAATGAGGTGATGTTTGAATACCAATTTAAGCGTACCGATTTTGTTACAGAACCGGGTGAGTTTTCGGTGCGAGGAGGAATTTTAGATGTGTTCAGTTTTAGCAACGATGAACCTTATCGCATTGAGTTCTTTGGTGATGAAGTAGAAAGTATTCGCACCTTCGATTTGGAAACCCAACTTTCCCTAGAACCGCTGAAACGGATTTCCATCATGCCGAACGTTGAAAACAAGCAGATGGAGGAGAAACGTGAGAGTTTTTTCAAGTATATCGCTTCCAAAACGATCGTTTTTATTAAAAACGAAGAACTTCTAAGCAGTAGTATTGACAACTTATTCAAAAAGGCGACAACCGCCTTTCAAGCGTTGCAAGGAGAAGTAAAACAGAGTGAGCCGTCAGAGCTATTTTGCACCGCCCAGGTCTTAAAAGAACAACTCGCCGGCTTTTGTACCGTGCATTTGGAAACCCAAGCCATCAAAAACAGCATCGCTTTCCATACGCAACCACAGCCTGCTTTCAATAAACAATTTCAACTCCTTATTGAAAACCTCAACGAAAAGGCTGCCGAAGGCTACACCAACTATATTTTTTGCAGTAGCGAATCGCAAGCCAATCGGTTCCACGATATTTTTGATGATGTTGAGCAGCAAGTTACGCAGTATGAAACGGTGGTATTTCCGTTGTATCGCGGTTTTATTGATACAGATCAGAAATGGGTGTGTTATACCGATCATCAGATCTTTGAACGCTATCACAAATTCCAACTAAAGAACGGTTACGCAAAAAAACAGGCCATCACGCTGAAAGAACTCACCAATTTGGAGGTTGGTGATTACGTTACGCACATTGATCACGGGATCGGGAAGTTTGGCGGACTTCAGAAAATTGAGGTGGAAGGGAATATGCAAGAAGCTATAAAACTTATCTACGGTGAGCGTGACATTTTGTACCTCAGCATTCATTCGCTGCATAAGATTTCTAAGTACAATGGCAAAGATGGAGTCGCCCCCAAAATTTACAAATTAGGGAGTGCCGCCTGGAAAAAACTCAAGCAAAAGACCAAAAAGCGCGTCAAAGAAATCGCCTTCAATCTTATTGAACTTTATGCCAAACGGCGTCTACAGAAAGGATTTCAATACAATCCAGACTCCTATTTACAGCATGAGTTAGAGTCGTCTTTTATCTATGAAGACACCCCCGATCAGGTAACTGCCACAGAAGATGTGAAGCGGGATATGGAAAGTGAGCAACCGATGGACCGACTCGTTTGTGGGGATGTAGGCTTCGGAAAGACCGAGGTCGCTATTCGTGCGGCGTTTAAAGCCGTCGATAACGGAAAACAGGTCGCCGTATTGGTTCCTACCACCATCTTAGCGTTTCAACATTTCAAAACCTTTAGTGAACGTCTGGCCGATATGCCGGTAACCGTCGATTACCTTAATCGTTTCCGCACAGCGAAAGAACGAAAAAATGTGTTGGAAGGCTTGCAAAGTGGATCGCTCGACATCGTGATCGGAACCCATCAATTGGTGGGCAAGAACGTTACATTTAAGGACCTTGGCCTATTGATCATAGATGAAGAACAAAAGTTTGGAGTTGCCGTAAAGGACAAGCTTAAAACCATCAAGGAGAATGTAGACACCCTAACGCTTACAGCAACACCCATTCCACGTACGCTTCAGTTTAGCCTGATGGCGGCTCGGGATCTTTCGGTGATCACCACGCCTCCTCCCAATCGGTATCCGGTTGTAACACACGTGATCCGCTTTTCCGAAGAAACCATACGCGATGCCGTTCAATATGAGATCTCCAGAGGCGGACAAATATTTTTCGTTCACAATCGCATCGAGAATATCAAAGAGGTGGCGGGCATGATCCAACGGCTAGTCCCCGATGCAAAAATAGGGATTGGTCACGGACAAATGGAAGGCAAGAAGCTGGAACAGTTGATGCTGCGCTTTATGAACAACGAGTTTGATGTATTGGTGTCTACGACCATTATTGAAAGCGGACTCGATGTTCCGAACGCCAATACCATCTTTATTAACAATGCCAATAATTTTGGCCTTTCAGACTTGCATCAAATGCGTGGTCGTGTAGGTAGAAGTAATAAAAAGGCGTTTTGTTATTTCATCACTCCGCCGTATTCTGCCATGACCGAAGAAGCGAGAAAACGCATCACAGCACTGGAACAATTCTCTGAGTTAGGCAGCGGATTCAATATTGCCATGAAAGATCTTGAAATTCGAGGTGCGGGAGATCTGCTTGGAGGCGAACAAAGCGGATTTATTAATGAAATTGGATTTGAAACGTATCAGAAAATCCTTGCGGAAGCCATCGATGAACTGAAAGAGAAGGAATTCAAAGACCTGTATTCCGAAGCTGATAAGCACTTCAAGGATCGAAAATTTATCAAAGAAGTAACGATTGACACCGACTTTGAATTGCTTTTTCCTGATGACTATGTGAATAACATCACAGAGCGAATGAACCTATACACCAAACTGAATGAATTAAAGGATGAGGCCGCGCTTCAAAGCTTTCACAAAGAATTGAGAGACCGTTTTGGGGAGCTTCCGAAAGAAGTTGAAGACCTATTGGATAGTTTGCGCATAAAATGGTTGGCTATTGAAATGGGATTGGAGCGTGTAGTAATGAAGCGAGGAAAATTTATTGGTTACTTTATTAGCGATCAGCAAAGCGATTTCTATCAGGGCACTACTTTTGGAAAATTACTTCAATACGTGCAGCAGCATCCGCGACAACTTCAACTTAAAGAAAAACAAACCAGAAACGGATTACGATTGCTGCTTCGGTTTGAAAATGCAAAAAGTGTGGGTGCGATCTTGAAACAGCTAAGAGCAATCCTTCCTAAAGAATCGTGATCGTAAACAAAAGCGAAACGGCATTTCAATTCCAAGAGGATTGGTAACAGTCAAATTCTTCCTTATTTTTATACAATACGAGATGGTTTTTTTATTCAGAAAAAAAGAAAACGGCAAAACCACTTCATAATCAATATTCCTGTAACCCCTTGTCATTATTGAAATGTCGGGGAAATGTCGGGTGAAAAACAGTCCAAATTATTGTCAAAAAAGATGAGCGGTCATAACATTGCATCAAATCATAGAAACATCGCCATGCAACAGCCTACACTTGGACAACGAATTTTAGCACTCAGACAAGAAAAAGGGTTCACACAGGAAGAATTGGTCGCCGAATGCAACATTAGTGTACGCACGATCCAGCGGATAGAAGCAGGAGAAGTAACGCCGCGATCCTATACCGTAAAAACTATTTTATCCGTCTTAGGAGAAGATTACGAAAGTTTTGCGGAAAGTAAGATGGAAAGCGGACTCAAAAAAGCGTTCTTCCTCAAAATTGAGGATGACAAGCACGCTACCTTTTTGACCAAACACTTGAAAATTGCTTGGATCTCGGGTATTGTTTATTTTATTCTGGGATTTGCAGAATTCCCGGCAGATGCCGCCAGACTGGTTGGCGATAGTACTCTTTTTCCAACCTATCTCTATATTATTCTAAAAGTCGCGGTATTAGCTTCCATTGTGCTATTTCTTCGAGGGTTTATTTTGACCGGAAACTTGCTACAAAATTATCTTTTGAAGATTGTAGTTTTTATACTTCTGGCCTTCCAGATTGCGTATTATGGGTTAGACATCGCCTCTCTTTATATTTCAGCCCTAAACCATGAAGCGATTCTTATGATCGAATCGATTTCCCTTGGAATTGTAGGTATACTTATGGGAATTGCTGTTTTGCGCTTCCAAAAAACACTCGGCACCACGGCCACACTTACCGGAGTTATTGAAATTATTACCTATGCTTGCTTTGCCTTAATAGTTACCGCAATTGTGGGTGCTGTTTTGTTGATCCCTACGATCATACTAGAGATCATCTTACTTTATAAAGTAGCAGAATTGGTTCAGCAAAAGCTGAATCCTTAAGTACTATTCACTATCTAAAATCAACTATTATGAAACCACTGATCCATGGCGCAACGCCGTTTTGCCTTGTGCTTACTTTTTGTATATTAATAATCCCCAAGACGTTTGCCTGCACTATTGTGAGTGCCATTGCCAAAAACGGACAGGTATGGAATGCCAATAATGAAGATGGCCCCTTTGGTGTGGCGAATTTCATAAATGTATATCCAAAGACTTCACAAAACAAGTATGGTTATTATACGCTCACCTATTTTTCATCAAGATTTGGACAAACGGGCAGTATTCAAGGCGGGACTAATGAAGCGGGTTTGACGTTTGATTTTAATGCTATTGATGCTGTTAATACTTCGGAAGTGAGTTCTAAAAAATCCTTTCCGAAAGGAGACAATGCCATTCTAACGCACATTTTAGGAACTATGGATTCGGTGGAGGAAGTCATTGCATTTTTTGAAACCTATTGGTTTGAAAATGGCTTTACCGGCGCGCAGATGCATGTAGCCGATGCTGAAGGAAATTTTGCTATGATAAGTCCGTCTGGCATTGAAAGAGCACTCCAAGGACAGCCCTTGGTATCCACTAATTTTGATCTCTGCGGAAAAGAAGACGGCACATCATGCTGGCGATATCCTATTGCACAGACAATGCTTGAACAAGAAGAAGTCGGCTTTGAAACCATGGAAGAAATCTTACAGAAAACAGCTCAAAAGAATGGCGCAACGATGTATTCTAACATTCAAAACCTCACTACAGGGGAACTTTGGTTCTTTTCAAAACACGACCCGGGAAATATTGTGACAATCACCATAAAAGCGCTGTTACTAAAAGGGCAACAGTCCTATAGTTTTAGCGATTTGGACGCCATCCATAAATCTCAAGAAACAACTAATTTTCAAGAGCCTTCACCGGCTTCCTTATCAAAAGAAGCGCAACAGAAATTTGAAGGGACCTATGCCAATTGGTATTTTGGAAGTATTACCGTCACGTACCAAGAAGTCGGATTGACGGCTCGTTTCCCGGACGGGTTTGAGACTGTTTTGATCCCTTCTGAGACTGATACATTCTTTATACCCAATCAAGGCGTCATCCTAACGTTTGGAAGGGATGCCAATACTGAGAAAAAGACCTTGTCCCTTTCGGAAAACGGATTCTGGTCGTTTACCGCTTGGGAGAAGGACGTTAGGAAATAACTTTAAAAATGATAAAACGCATCTTGATAATGCGTAAGCTCCTCTTGTTGCTTGTTTTTAATGATCGCAATAATGTCAAAGCGAACGTCTACGTTAAGCTGATTTGAGATCACGTATTCGTTCGCAGCTTTTACCAATAATTTGATCTTTGAAGAGGTAACGAATTCTTGTGGATTTCCGAAGAAAGCGCTATTTCGGGTTTTTACCTCTACAATTACCAAAGTCTTCTCTATGCTTGCAATAATATCGATCTCGGCTTTTTGGAAACTGAAATTTCGAGCAAGAATATGATAACCCTGGTCTTCAAGATACGTTACGGCGGCGGATTCGCCCCAACGGCCTAATTCATTGTGATATGCCATATTCAAAAGCGGGGAGTCGCTCTTGGTTTCTTAAAATTGAATAGTCACCAAAGATGGGGTCACCGTAAGGTTTGCTTGTCTACCTAAGATCAACGCGCGATTATCATCTACATGTCCGGCAGGCACATCGAAGACCACAGGAATATTATATTCTGAAACGGTATCGAGTACGATCTCCTTAGCCGTTTTGCCAAAGGGAACGCGATTGTCATGCATTTTAGTCATTCCGCCTACCAACAAGGCCTGAATTCCTTCAAACATCTTATTTCGCTTCAGGTTTTGCATCATCCGATCGATGTGATACAGGTATTCATCCAAGTCTTCAATGAACAAGATCTTCCCTTCGGTATTCAACGCCGAATTACTTCCGCAAAGCGAATATAAAATAGA
>DFVG01000050.1:0-394 GCA_002379985.1 Flavobacteriaceae bacterium UBA4166 | reverse complement strand
TCCGCAAAGCGAATATAAAATAGAAAGATTTCCACCTACTACCTGCCCTACCGCTGAGGCGTTTTCAGTGCTTTTTGCATCCGAATTTTCAAACTGCAAGCGATAGTCTTTTCCGAAGAGGACATTTCTTACCGTTTCCCGACTAGCTTCCGTCTTGTCTTCCATATACTCCCCCATTTGTGCATGTAGGGTTTCTATTCCGAAGGAATGTACATGCGAATGTAACACGGTCGCATCGCTATACCCAACGATCCACTTTGGGCTTTTTCGAAACGTTTCAAAGTTGATCCCATCAATGATTCGTACCGTTCCATACCCGCCTTTTGCACACCACACCGCCTTGATCTCTGGGGTGTCTAACATCTGTTGCAGGTCTTTTCTGCGTAAGGCATCG
>DFVG01000053.1:64317-80708 GCA_002379985.1 Flavobacteriaceae bacterium UBA4166 | reverse complement strand
ATTATGGTGTAAAGACCAACGCCACGAAAAAAGCATTGGCAGAAGGGTATCCGGTGCTGTTAGGAATGAAACTTCCGCAGAGTTTTTTCCAAGCACAACGTGTGTGGCGTTCCTCTCCGGAAGAAAAAGGAACCACCGCTAAACAGCATGGCTATCACGCTATGGTAGTGGTTGGCTACGATGATAATTTTGAAGGAGGCGCGTTTCGTTTACTGAACAGTTGGGGAACCCAATGGGGCGACGGTGGTTTTATTTGGGTGCCATACACTGAATATGAAGAGTGGGCGATGGGTGCTTTACAAGCCTATAGTTATTATACCAAGAAGGAAGACATCGGTAAACCGAAAGTAGTGCCGCGTCCCCCTGGAGCACCAAAGGTAGTTCCGAACCAACCCAAAGGGTCTCCCAACAAACCCGGCCGTCCGGGGCAGCCTAGCCTGCCACAGGCACTAGATCAATCGCCTATTGCAGAAAAATTTCCGGAAGGAAACCTCCGCTTTGTTACCAATGCAGGTGTAGAAATGCCTACACGAAGAACCTCCACGCGTAATCTGGTAGTGGAAGATGATGTTCCGGGTGAGGATTTGGTGGCGTATAAAATGGACAAATCCTATCCAAGCGGGACGCGTTTCCGATTCTATTTAAACAATAAGAATGAAGGGTATATTTATGCCTTTGCAACCGACCTTACACAGAAGATTAACAAGATCCTTCCGTTTGAAGATGGGATGTCTCCGTTGATTTCGGCGAATGCCGAATTGGCCTTCCCTAGTGAAAAGAAAGTGATCCGTATGGACGACAACCCAGGAACCGACTACCTACTAATTCTTTTCAGTCAACAAAAATTGGACGAAGCAGATTTGCTCGCGAAAATGGACGCTGCAGAGGGCGGATTAACTACGAAGATCAAAGCCGCCTTGGGCGATAAGCTCATCGACAAGAAAATGGTAAGCTACGAATCGGCCTCCCCTGGTTTTAGCGTGAAAGAAGGGGCAGAAGGGTATGTGGTCCCATTGATGGTTGAAATAACACATCAATAGGATGAAACGGCTCCTCTTAATCGTTATTGTATGCTGTGTATGCGTTACAGGTATGGCGCAGCAAGAATTTGTAGTGCAAGGCAATCATGCCGAGTATATTAGCTACAGTGCACTAGATACCAAAAGAAATGTTTTGGTGACCTTCGGGTATACCGATAATACCTTGAAATTTTGGAATGAAAAAACCGGATTGCTCTACCGAACCATTGATGCCGAAAATAGTTTCTCGAAGCTCGTAGTGAATTCGGAAGAAGGGAAGGTGTATGGGTTGGCCATGAATACGATTGTAGTTTTCAGTACCGAAACCTTTGAAAAGATCAAGGAATATCCCTTGGGTCGCATCTATTCCATTGATTTTTCGCAATTCGACGGTCAAGGGAGATTAACCTTGTTTGCCCAAGACCAGAATTATATGACGTCGCTGTATGCGCTAGATGAATCTAAAGGAACGTTTCTGCCGGCTAGTATTCCGCCTTTGCCGGTGGATGAAGAGGTAACTACGCATTATTTTACCCCCAATGGAAAGTATCTTTTTGTAGTGCCTTCCTATGAAAGCTATTATGCATTCGATTTTGCTGCGAATAAATACATTGAGTTGAAAGGAGATTACATTGCCTTGTTCAATAACGGCGATGTGCTTCGAAGTATCTATGACTATGAAAAATCACGATTGGTCTATCAGCGAATGAATCCTGAAACACGCGCCATTCTTTGGACGCAGACGTTTGAAGACGCTACCCTGATGGAAGGCTTGTTTCAGCCTACTTGGGCAGATGTGTCGTTTACTTTAGATCATTCTGCTTTTTGGGTAGAAACGACCATGACGCCTCTTACCAAGATCGATGCACAAACCGGAAAAATTCTGGGGAGTTTTCCGAAGACTGAAAGTATCGGAGGCGTTTTAGATGCCGGAGATTATGTATATGCACAATTAGGGGCTACAAGTAAATTTGGAAAGTATGAACCTTATAATATTGAACCGCTACAGCAATACGGAAACAATGTCATCGAGCCGACGAAGATATTAACCCATCGAGGAAGTGAGGGGCTTGAATTTGTTTTTAGTACCACGTATGGTACCGAAGTTCTGTCTCTTTTTGCGCATCCCAAAACGACTCAGCTCACAAAATACGTGACCAATTTTCGGGATGGCTATAGCGATGGAGAGTTACTACTAGATCAATCGTCAGACAAGGTGTATAGCATTACTTCCACCATCGATCCTATTAAAGTGTTCCAACGCGGAAAGGCAGAGAGTTTTAAAGATTATATCGATAATTACCGATCGGCACGCCAATTTGATTTTAGTGAGAATACCAAACAATTGGTCATTTTGTATGATCGAGGACTCCGAGTGATCAATACCAAAACGAATAAAGAAACCACCTTCAAACCCATGGATATTGAAGCCATGTTCTTTGATGCGGGTCTCACCTTGTCTCCTAATAGCAATTCGGTAGCATATATAAGTCGGGAGATTCTGGGAGACCAGATCATGCACGAAAAAATACATTACTTCGATTTTGGTGCCGGTGCTGAACGTTGGGTCAAAGAAGGACGCTATTTTGCGGCGTTCCATGTGAACGGCGGGAAAGAGTTGTTAGTTTCTAACGCTACCACAAATACCATCGAATATCTGGATGTGCAAACCGGAGAGGTGAATCGCAGCATTTCATTCGATTTTAAAGGTGGCCAAAGCGATGCTTATTTATCACCCAATGAAGATTACCTTTTTTACAACGGAACCATCAATGGAGGCTTTGTATATCACCTTCCGAGTGAAAAAGTGATCCAGCAATTCGATTTGAATGATTACGGAAATTTTCAAGGCAGCTTTGTAACCAACACGATCATTGCCATTCCCGAATACGGAGGCATGACGTTTATGGACATTACCAATCAGAAAAAATTACTGAAGATCTACATCTTTGAAGATGAAAGTTGGGTGGCTTACACCCCGGAAGGACAATTTGATGGTACACAAAAGGGCTGGGAAAAGGTCGCATTCCTAAAAAACAAGAAAACCATTCCGTTGGAGAGTGTCTTTGACCAGTTTTATACACCACGTCTTGTACACCAAGTGCTGGCGCAATCTGATTTCAAAACAAATGTCAACATCGAAACGCTGGTGGCTCCTCCGGCAATTACGGTAACCTACAAAGAAGGAACCCGCAATCTATACGTCACCGATGATGCGGCCGCTTCAGAAATTATTACCGAAAGTGGTACAGGCATCTTGTTGCTTTCCGGAAATGCCAAAGGAAGTCAAATTAAAGAATTGCGGTTATATCACAATGGGAAGCGTGTGGGAAGCGGAAACCGAAACTTGGTGGTAGAAGATGATGTTGTCAGCGATCCCGGAAAGAAAGAATTCCCGATTACGCTTGTAGAAGGAACCAATGAATTTTCGGCCATCGCTGTCAATGCTCAAGGCACGGAAAGCACGCCAGAAAAGTTGGTTGTTAACTATACACCGGCCAATCAACAAACAATACAACCTAGAGGAATTCAAGCGCATATTTTGGTCGTAGGGATCGACGAATATCAAAACCCTAAATACAATCTAAATTATGCCGTGGCAGATGCTTCCAGCTTTCAAGAAACCGTGTCGCAGGGATTGAAAGATATCACCACCAAAACACATCTCTATTTTATCAAAAACACCGATGCGGTTCGAGGAGCAATTCTCGATCAGCTTACCGAGATTGCTGCTGCAGCCAATCCGCAAGATATCTTTGTATTTTATTATGCGGGACACGGCGTGATTGCTTCGGAAGGGGATCAACAATTTTACCTAGTTCCCAGCGATGTAACGCAACTGTACGGAAATGACGGAGCCTTAGCGCAAAAAGGAATTTCCGCAGAAGAACTCACATTAATTGCTTCCGGAATTCCGGCCCAAAAGCAATTGTACATTCTAGATGCGTGTCAGAGTGCCGGCGCCCTTACCAGTCTTACGGCTCGTGGCGCTGCGGAAGAAAAGGCCATTGCACAACTGGCGCGAAGCACCGGAACGCATTGGCTAACCGCTTCCGGGAGTCAGCAATTCGCTACCGAATTTGACGAATTGGGGCACGGGGTATTTACCTATGTGTTGTTGGAAGCCTTGTCGGGGAAGGCCGATAGCGGCGATAAACGCATCACAGTGAATGAATTGAAGGCCTATATTGAGAGTCGCGTTCCTGAAATTTCGGAACAGTACAAAGGGAGTCCGCAGTACCCTTCCAGTTTTGGTTTTGGTCAAGATTTTCCGGTTTCCATATCCAAGAATTAGTAACGTGGGAATGGGTTTTTTGTCGGCGCCGCTTCGAAAGGAGCGGCGCTTTTTTGTATCTTTCAGAAAAGAATACGCCATGAGAAACATCCTGCTGGGAGCGGTATTGACGTTCGTTATTATATTCGGACTACGTTATTGTGAGCATCAACAAGACGAGCGCGAACAATTGGATGCTCAGTCGGCGCTACTTGAAAAAGAGATCAAGAATGTGGGGAAATTGATCGTGACCGAAGGAAATTATGCTCAGGTATTTACCTATGAAGATTGGAAGAAATTCTATGTAGATATCTTCTCCGCCCGAAAAAAGGCACTGGTCGTTGTCAATGCGAAAGCCACCGTGGCGTATGATTTAAGTCTAGTAGAAACTGAAATTGACACAGAAACTAAAACGGTCACCATAATTTCTATTCCCGAGCCGGAACTCACCATCAATCCTGATTTTGAATATTACGATGTACAGCAGGATTACCTTAACCAGTTTGAAGCTTCCGATTATAACAAAATTAAAAACCGTGTTTCCAAACAATTAGAGGAGAAGATCCGTGCTTCAGAGTTGATGGGAAATGCGGAAAATCGCCTTATTTCAGAATTACAGAAATTATATCTGCTAACCAAATCCATGGGTTGGACATTGCAATACCAGCAACAGGTGATCGATTCCGAAGCGACCTGGAAAGCCATCAAACCCTAACGCATCACATCGGTATCTGCTGGTGTATGCCCAAGGGCTCTGCTAAGCGTTAATATTTGTCCTTTATGGTGAAATTCATGCGTGGTCACATGCGTAAATAATTTCAACAGCGAAGCCGATCTTTTTTGGTTTCTAAGTTGAAATGAGATTTCCCGCGTTGCAGGAAACTCCCAAAGTTCGTTCATGAAGCCGTTGACCATATCATAATGTTCGGAAAGCGCTTGTAACGGAAGTTGAGCATCTTTTTCTATGAAATTAGGCGACTTGTTCAAAACGGTTTCCCCAATCCAGTAATAATAGCAATTGACAGTGTGCCCCAATAGCTGAGAAATGGTCGCTCCAAAAGGTTCTTGCTTTTGGTGAAGATCTCCAGAAGGCAAGGACTCGCAATAAGCAAATAGCGCTTCTCGACTGGAAAGTACGTGTTCGTATTGAGCAAGATAGGCTTTCACGCTTCCCATTTTTTATGAAGGCTCAACCAGCCGCCTCCGTTCATGGCCTCAACACCGTTGTTTCTAAGCAGGGCTGCGGCACTTCCGCTACGAACTCCACTCGCGCAACAGGTAATGACCGGTTTGTTCCAAGCTTTGATCTTATTGATATGCGATTGTACTTGTTGCAAGGGTATGTGTTTCGAACCCGGGATCGCCCCTTGGTCGTATTCATTCTTTGTGCGTACGTCTAATATCACCGCGCCACGATCCTTAAAATCTTTAATTTTTTCGCTTTTATTTCCGAAGAGAAAAT
Organism: Flavobacteriaceae bacterium UBA4166; assembly: GCA_002379985.1. Classification (GTDB taxonomy): domain Bacteria; phylum Bacteroidota; class Bacteroidia; order Flavobacteriales; family Flavobacteriaceae; genus DFVG01. The sequence goes on along the minus strand of DFVG01000053.1, from coordinate 74,953 downwards.
CTAAAATACCCATGCTTAATTTATTTGTAAGTTTTGTAATTGTTTCTCAATGAGCAACAGTCCGTCATCAATGAGATGCGCAATTTTTGGTTTGTTTTTCTTTAGGGCGATCAAATAGTTCAAAACAGTTTCTGAAAAGGAATTTGAATTGCCGGCAACGAGTTCAAAAATTTCTAAGGGTAATAACCATGTCTCTTTTTCTAGGCGCGATATCTCATCAAAAATTACCGCTAAACGCGCCTCTGAAATGGTATTATTTGTCCGCATGTCCCGTACTTCTTGATACAAGGCAAATCGTTTTTTATCCTCTTCGGAATGGTATACTCGAACTGTTTTCGTGTCGCTGACCATCCGTGTATTGATTTCAAACGAATGATAATCTGCAGCGCCTGCAAAGGCTGAAACGATCTCCTTTCCTACTGCCATGTCGAAATCACCATCTTCCGGGGCAAATAAGATCTCATCTTGGTAGGCCACGGTACAGTCGGTGAACTGGATCAACATCAATTCTCCGTTGAGGTTTCGAATTCCGGTGACGTTCATCCCGCTTACGGTGATGCCGCTTTCAAATTCAAATTCAATAGGCTTTCCGTCATAAAAGTTATAGGCCTGAAGGTCGCGCGGCCCCATGTTTTCAATGGCCAAGTTAATTCCTTTCAATTTTCCCAATGGAGATCGAAAACCATTTTGATGCCGAGTGATTCCGTGACCGATGACCTCTTTTTCTCGATAGGCTAGGGCTGTAGGACCTTCGGTCTCAAAATAAACCACTTCGTTATCTTCGTTTTGAATCATGCGTGAAAAGTTCCCGCTTATTTGCAAGCCGGTACTGAGTTCGATGCTTCCAAGCTGTTTTGATTCGATCAATTTATTCAAGCCGCGCCATCCACCTTTCCGAACGGCCATGGTATTGGCAAACTCTTCTAACACCTCTTGTAAGTAAGCAAAATCAGGTGACACATAGAGTTGCGGTTGCGGTTTGGTAATGTCAAATTCTTGGTAGGCTGCCTCAATGGAGTAAGGTAGTTTTTTCACTTCAGGCTTCATACACCACGTACTTTCCCCAATAGACGACAATAAACCGGCGCCATATATTTTTGGGTCATCTACCGTTCCTACTAAACCATATTCTACGGTCCACCAATGTAGGTTTCTAATGAGAGCAATTTCAGAAGGAACAACTTCTTTCTCTTGCAGTTGATTTACACGTTTTTCGGCTTCTTCGATCATTACTTCGGAAATGCCTTCTGCTTCCTTCAAAATAGACAGCTCCCGAACCGCTTCGTACAATTCCATATCATGTGCACTACTAATAGCTTTCGCGCCAATTTCGCCAAATCGACGTAAATACTCAGCATAATCTGGGCTCGCAATGATGGGCGCATGACCGGCCCCTTCGTGTATGATATCTGGCGCAGGTGTATATTCAATATTTTCTAGTTGTCTGATATCGCTGGCGATCACCAGTACTTTATAGGCTTGAAATTCCATAAAGGCATTAGGCGGAATAAAACCGTCTACTGCCACCGCAGCCCAGCCGATTTCTTTTAAAATTCGGTTCATGCCATACATGGAAGGAATCTCCTCTATAGAAATTCCTGTCTTCCGAAGCCCTTCTACGTAGCTTTCATGGGCAACCTGACTCAAATAATCTACGTTCTTCCGCATCACATACCGCCAGACAGCCTGATTTACGGGCGTGTACTGGTCGTAATTTTGCGGCTTGATAAATTGCTTTAAATGAGGTGGCAACCGATCAAGAAGTACATTGGAGGTGTAGGAAGTTTCCATAGGCTATCAAAAGTACTATAGTCGGTAGAGCTTTCCAAAATAGACAAAGCATTTATGCTATTTGCGTATCTTGCAAACTCATGAACGTCACAACACGTAAGGAAGAAATCATCGTTGTTGCCAGCAGGCTTTTCAAAGAAAAAGGGTATACAGCCGTGAGCATGCGCGATATTGCTCAGGCTATGGGCATCAAGGCAGCCAGCCTCTATAATCATATCTCCGGAAAGCAAGAATTATTATCAACATTGGTGTTGCGCTTGGCGGAAGACTTTACGCTTGGCATGGAGGCCGTGCAGCAGGAATCAGGTTCTCAAGTTTCCAAGATCAGAAAAGTGATCGAGTTGCATATTGATATTACGGTCAATGCTTCCGAGGCGTTAGCGGCTTTGAACAATGATTGGATGCACTTGGAAGGAGAAGACCTGCATCGCTTTGTCGGGATGCGAGAAACCTATGAAGAGAATTTCCGAAGCATCATCAAAAAAGGAATCGAGGCAGGCGAACTACAACCGCATCATCCCGAGGTGATTCTATTTTCCATCCTTTCCACCTTAAGAACCCTTTACTTATGGTATCAAAAGCGCGGCAAACTAGATGTCAATGTCTTGAAAAAAGACATGGTGGCGGTGCTTTTACGCGGAATTGTCTAAGGTTTGGCACCGCATTTGTGATTCTAACTAACAAACGTTAGTTTTGTAATACTAAGAAGTTTAATATTGGCACAATTTTATTCCATACCTATTCGAGACGTCTATAAGGAAACAGATGATTGTACGGTCATTTCTTTTGGCGTGCCTTCTGATTTGGAAGACGAATTTCATTTTCGTCAAGGACAACATCTTACGCTTCGCGCGATGATTAATGGGGAGGATACCCGTCGCTCGTATAGCCTGTGTAGTAGTCCCAATGAGGGAGTATGGCAAGTGGCCGTTAAACAAATTCCGGGAGGGGCCTTTTCCACCTTCGTGAATGAAGAACTGAAGGCCGGTGATACTTTAGACATTATGGAGCCCAGCGGCATGTTTGGGGTGGAGATTTCTGAAACGTCAAAAACGTACATGGCGTTTGCTGCAGGAAGCGGTATAACGCCTATCATCTCGATGATTAAGACGCATTTAGCACTGGAGCCGAATGCTAAATTCAAGTTATTTTACTTGAACAGGACGGTCAAATCCATTATCTTTAAAGAACAACTTGAACAGCTTAGAAATCAATATTTTGGACGGTTTGAGATCTATTATTTCCTCACACGCGAACAACGTGATATTGAGTTGCTAAACGGACGATTCACTTCGGAAAAACTACAAGAGATATTTACTAAGTTAGTAGATGTTGCTGAAGTGGATGAAGTTTTTCTTTGTGGTCCGGAAGCCATGATCTTTTTAATTCGGGACGAATTGGAAGCGGCGGGAATGCCTAAAGAGCACATTCATTATGAATTGTTTGTTACGGGTCTTTCCGAAGAAGATAAAAAACGGGCCGAGCGCTTAGCGCAGCAAAATGTTGAAGGCGTAGAGATCACTTTGCTCGATGGGGGAAAAGAATTCCATTTTACCATGACCAAGGATTTTGACAATATTCTAGATGCTGCCCTTGCTTCCGGAGCGGATCTTCCTTTCGCCTGTAAAGGCGGGGTGTGTAGCACCTGTAAATGCAAGATATTGGAAGGTTCGGTAGAAATGAAAGTGAATTATGCTTTGGAAGAACACGAAGTGGCGCAAGATTTTATACTGAGTTGTCAAGCAGTACCGACAACAGATGCGGTGAAAGTTGATTTTGATGTTTAATTTTTGAAAACACATTGGTTATGAGCGATACAGAAGTAAAGAATTTAGAAGAACTTTTTGAAGCACGGATCGCCCGCGACGAAAAGATCGAACCCAAAGACTGGATGCCTGAGAAATATCGCAAAACGCACATTCGGCAAATTAGTCAGCATGCCCATTCTGAAATTGTAGGTATGCTTCCGGAAGGTAATTGGATTACCCGAGCGCCGTCACTCCGGCGAAAAGCAGCACTTCTTGCCAAAGTGCAAGACGAGGCAGGACACGGCTTGTATTTATACGCTGCCTGCGAAACCTTAGGTATTTCAAGAGAAGAATTGTACGAACAACTTCATAGCGGAAAAGCGAAGTACTCCTCTATTTTTAACTATCCTACCCTCACCTGGGCCGATATGGGCGCTATTGGGTGGTTGGTAGACGGAGCCGCGATCATCAATCAAGTGCCTTTGTGTAATACATCTTTCGGGCCCTATGCACGTGCGATGGTGAGAGTCTGTAAGGAAGAAAGTTTTCACCAACGGCAAGGCTATGAGATCATGTTGACGCTGTGCAATGGAACTGACGAACAAAAAGCGATGGCACAAGATGCTTTGAATCGCTGGTGGTGGCCTAGTTTGATGATGTTTGGTCCTACCGATGCTGAGTCAACGCACACCGAACAATCCATGAAATGGAAGCTGAAACGCAAAACCAATGACGAATTGCGTCAACAATTTGTGGATCAAACAGCGCCACAGGCTGATATCTTAGGAATTTCCATTCCGGATCCCGAGTTGAAATTCAATGAAGAAACCGGTCATTATGATTTCGGCCCTATTGATTGGGATGAATTTTGGCAGGTGGTCAAGGGTCATGGGCCCTGTAATAAAGAACGCCTCAAAGCACGTGTAGACGCTTGGGAAGGTGGCGCCTGGGTGCGTGATGCTGCAATGGCGTACGCCGAAAAACAAGAGAATAAGAAGGTTGCGAAAGCAAGCTGAATGTAGATTTGAGATAATAGCAGTTAGATATTAGATATTCTCATTTCTCCATACTCAATACTTAAATCATATACAATGAAAAATAATTGGCCTTTATGGGAAGTCTTCGTTCGAAGCAAAAACGGATTGGAACATCGGCATTTTGGTAGTTTACATGCAGCTGATGCCGAAATGGCATTGGACAATGCACGTGATGTATACACACGCCGCAGTGAAGGCGTCAGTATTTGGGTAGTGGAGAGCAAAAATATAACGGCTTCTAACCCTTCTGAAAACGGTGAAATGTTCGAGCCTGCCCACGATAAAGTTTACCGTCACCCGACATTTTACAACTTGCCCGATGAGGTAAAACATATGTAAGCAAGCAGATTTTTATGAAGCAAGACACATTATACCAATATATTTTAGGCATCGCCGACAATTCACTCATCTTAGGACAACGCTTGGGCGAATTGTGTGGTCATGGTCCCACGCTTGAAACCGACATCGCTATCACAAACATTTCCTTAGACCTAATTGGGCAAACTCGTAGTTATTATCAATACGCCGCCGGTCTATGCGATGATGGGCGAACTGAAGATGACATTGCCTTTTTGCGTAAGGAACGAGAATACCGTAACGTATTGTTGGTAGAACAACCCAATACTCATTTCGGATATGTGATGGTGCGACAATTTTTCTTTGATGTATTTCATTTATTATTTCTGAAGGAATTACAGCAGTCTAGCGATGAAACCTTAGTCGCCATAGCCAACAAAGCAGTCAAAGAAGTAACCTATCACCAACGTTTCTCGAGCGATTGGGTCAAACGATTGGGCGATGGCACCAAAGAGAGCCATGAGAAAATTCAAGAGGCCGTTGATGATCTTTGGCGTTATACAGAGGGACTTTTTTACGTGACCGAAGTAGAATCCGCTGCAGTCAAAGATGGGATAGGAGTAGCCGTATCTTCATTAAAAGATGCCTATTATGAACACATCAAAAGTGTATTAACAGAAGCGACCCTCTCCGTGCCCGAACATTCTTTTTTTCAAAAAGGAGGAAAGGACGGCATTCATACAGAGCACATGGGGTATTTGCTTTCTGATCTGCAATACATGCAACGCACGTTCCCAAATATGAATTGGTAATTAAATTTGATGGATTGACTGAAGTCACACCGCACATAGAACCGCACTTACTAGATGTCCTGGAAACGGTTTCCGATCCAGAGATCCCGGTGTTGTCTGTGTTAGATCTCGGAGTGATTCGAGAAGCGGTGGAAGTTGACGGCGTGGTGCACATAAAATTAACGCCCACCTATTCGGGTTGTCCGGCTATGGATGTGATGTCAGACGACCTTAAAACGGCCTTTGAAAAAGCAGGAAAAAAGGCAATCGTGAAATTGGTATTAGCACCGGCATGGAGCTCCGATTGGATTTCAGAAGCGGGTAAAAAGAAAATGGAAGCCTACGGCATTGCCGCCCCCTTGGATGCCACAGCCGATAAAGAAGCCTTATTGGGGGAAGCGAAAGTGGTAGCCTGTACCAACTGTGGTAGTAAGAATACCCGATTGGTGAGTCAGTTTGGATCTACGGCCTGCAAGGCGCTTTTTCAATGCAACGATTGTCAAGAACCGTTTGATTATTTCAAATGCCTAACCTAATTCAGAAAAAATAATGAGTAATACCTTACAGATAGAGATTTCTAATAATGTGGCCACAATTCGCTTAAATCGTCCCGAAGTGTTTAATAGCTTTAATCGTGAGATGGCGTTGGCACTTCAAACTGTTTTAGATGATGTTGAGAAAGATGATACGGTGCGCGCGATGGTCTTAACCGGAAATGGTAAGGCCTTTTGTGCGGGACAAGATCTGAAGGAAGTGACGAGCCCGGAGCAAAACCCCGGTTTCAAAAAAATATTGGAAGAACATTACAATCCTATCATCGCAAGAATAAGAAGCATCGAAAAACCGATCCTTGCGGCGGTAAATGGAGTCGCTGCGGGAGCCGGAGCTAATATCGCGTTGGCGTGCGATGTGGTGATCGCTTCCGAAGAGGCGAGTTTTATTCAGGCGTTCAGTAAGATCGGACTCATACCCGACAGTGGGGGAACGTTCTTTTTGCCTCGATTGATTGGGTTTCAGAAAGCTTCAGCGGTAATGATGCTGGGTGATAAAGTGTCGGCTTCAGAAGCAGAAACGCTTGGAATGATCTATAAAGTGGTGGCTGCGGAGGACCTTTCCGAAGTAATTCAAAAAACAGCAACCCAACTCGCGATGATGCCTACCAAAGCCTTAGGGATGACGAAACGCTTGTTGAATGAATCCATGACTAATAACTTGGAAACACAGTTGGAACTAGAAGGAAAATTGCAAATAGAAGCAGCGCAATCTGATGATTATGCAGAAGGTGTCGATGCCTTTGTGAACAAACGGAAACCAAATTTTAAAGGGAAGTAAACGATGATCAAAAACGTTGGAATCATAGGTGCCGGAACGATGGGAAGCGGAATCGCCCAAGTGGCTGCGACCGCCGGATGTCATGTGGTACTTTACGATACGCAGGATGAAGCACTAAAGAAAGCGCAAACCGCTCTAGATAAAATTTTATCGCGTTTGATTGAAAAAGGCAGAATTGATGCGGACGAGAAGAAGCGTATTCAGAACAATATTTCCTACGTCAATCAATTACAAGGCCTTTCTAAAAGTGAATTGGTGATTGAAGCCATTATTGAAGATTTGAACATCAAAAAAGCCGTTTTTGAAAAACTAGAAAGTCTTGTTTCTAAAAAAGCGATTTTGGCTAGCAATACTTCTTCGCTTTCTATTGCCTCGATTGCAGCTTCCTTACAAAAGCCGAAGCGGTGTATCGGAATTCATTTCTTTAATCCCGCTCCCTTGATGAAGTTGGTAGAGGTAATTCCTGCGGTACAAACTTCGGAAAAAGTACTTCGGAAAGTCGTAATGAACATTCAGAATTGGCAGAAAACAGTGGCGGTTGCCAAAGACACTCCCGGATTTATTGTAAATCGCGTTGCACGCCCTTTTTATGGAGAAGCCTTGCGAATGTATGAAGAAGGACTAGCAGATTTTGCAACTATTGATTGGGCAATGAAATCGATTGGTGGGTTCCGTATGGGCCCTTTTGAATTAATGGATTTTATTGGGAATGACGTAAATTATACGGTGACCGAAACCGTGTTTGAAGCTTTTTATTACGATCCACGCTACAAACCTGCCTTCACACAAAAACGTATGGCGGAAGCCGGTTTCTTAGGAAGAAAAAGCGGCAAGGGGTATTATAATTATGGAGCGAATGCAAAGAATCCCAAGCCCAAAGAAGACGTGGCACTGGCGCAACAATTATTCGACCGGGTGTTGGTGATGCTTATCAATGAAGCAGCAGACGCCCTGTTTTGGCAGGTGGCTTCCGCAGAAGATATTGATAATGCCATGACCAAAGGGGTTAATTACCCAAAAGGTTTGTTGCAATGGGCTGATGAAAAAGGAATCGACTGGTGTGTTAAAAAATTAGATGCGTTATACGACCGTTATCGGGAAGATCGCTATCGATGTTCTCCTTTATTGCGAGAAATGAACAACGAACAAAAGACATTTTTCTCATGATCGCTGCGAGAGAAATTCCACATAAAATGTTATCGCAAGACGCTTTTAGTCGGTGGTTAGGCATTGAAATTCTTGAGGTGGAAAAGGGACGTTGTCGTGTGGGAATGACCATCCGAAAGGAAATGCTGAATAGCATGAACAAAGCGCATGGCGGTATCAGTTATTCACTGGCCGATACGGCTTTCGGTTTTGCCGCGAATACGCACGGAAACTATGCTGTTTCTATCGAGACGAGCATCAATCATATCGAAGCTTTGGAAGCGGGTGATTATCTCGTAGCTGAATCGGTCATAGAAAAAGTAAACAGAAAATTGGGGTTCAATGTGGTTGAAGTAAGACGTGGAGATGAACTCGTCGCTTTGTTCAAAGGCATTGTATATCGAACCTCTAAAGAATGGACAACATAATATGAAAGAAGCCTATATCATAGATGGTGTACGAACGCCTATCGGAAATTATAAAGGAAGTTTAAGTACGATCCGCACCGACGATCTTGCCGCACATGTGCTGGCTGAAATTGTTAAACGAAATCCTTCCATCCCAAAAGAAGCCTACGATGATGTGATCCTTGGCTGTGCTAATCAAGCCGGTGAAGACAATAGAAACGTTGCACGGATGGCGCTGCTGCTGGCAGGGCTGCCATTCACCGTGCCCGGTGAAACAGTCAACAGACTGTGCAGCAGCGGCCTTTCTGCGATTGTTCATGCCAATCGCGCGATCAAAACAGGAGATGGCGATCTCTTTATTTCAGGTGGTGTAGAAAATATGACACGTGGTCCCTACGTCATCGCTAAACCGTCCTCTGCTTTTGGAACCGATGCAAAAATGTACGATAGTAGTTTTGGCTGGCGCTTTGTGAATCAGAAGATGCATGATCTGTACGGAACGGACGGTATGGGCAATACCGCGGAGAATTTAGTTGAAAAACATACCATTTCAAGAGAAGATCAAGATGCCTTTGCCTATCATAGTCAGATGAAAGCCGCTAAAGCCCAAGAAAGCGGCCGTTTGGCAAAGGAGATTGTAACGGTTGAAATTCCGCAGCGAAAAAAAGACCCTATTGTCTTTTCTCAGGATGAATTCATCAAACCGAACACAACGCAAGAAGTCCTTGCTAAATTAAGACCTGCTTTCAAAAAAGACGGAAGCGTGACCGCCGGGAATTCTTCAGGATTGAATGACGGTGCGGCGGCTACGATCATTGCTTCCGAAGACGCAGTAAAAAAATACAACTTAAAACCCTTAGCAAGAATTGTGAGTTCTGCAGTCGTGGGTGTAGAACCACGCATCATGGGAATTGGCCCTGTGGCAGCCTCCAACAAAGCGTTGGAAAAAGCCGGATTGACCATGGCCGATATGGATGTGATCGAGCTGAACGAAGCCTTTGCTTCGCAAGCGTTAGCCTGTATTCGAGAGTGGGGATTGCAGGATGACGATCCGCGCATCAATCCTAACGGGGGTTCTATCGCTATTGGGCATCCACTGGGAGTAACCGGGACGCGAATTGCATATTCGGCAGCCTTGGAACTTCACGAACAAAATAAACGCTATGCCCTTGTCACCATGTGCGTTGGGGTGGGCCAGGGATATGCAGCGATCATTGAAAAAGTATAAGCGATGAGCAAAACACAACATTACGTTTTAGGAAATTGGACTGACGGAAGTGGAGATGGTACTCCCATCCTCGATTCGGTGACAGGGGAGCATTTTACAAATGTCACCACTGAAGGTCTCGACGTGCCGGAAATTCTTCAATACGGGCGAGATAAAGGAAAAACGCTACGTATGATGACCTTTCAGGAACGTGGCTTGATGTTGAAAAAATTAGCGTTCTATCTTACCAAGAAAAAAAGACAGTTTTACGAGATCAGCTATCGCACGGGGGCGACCAAGATCGATAGTTGGATCGATATTGAAGGAGGCTTCGGAAACCTCTTTTCAAATGCGTCGCTGCGGAAATTATTTCCCAATCAGCCATATCACGTAGAAGGAGACCCCATTGACCTCTCTCGTGGCGGGCGCTTTATGGCGCATCACATCATGGTGCCTCGTGAAGGAGTTGCGGTACATATCAATGCCTTTAATTTCCCGGTTTGGGGCATGCTCGAAAAATGTGCGGTCAACTGGATGGCAGGTATGCCGGCGGTTGTACTTCCGGCGCCGCAAACTGCCTATCTTACCGAAGCAGTCGTCAAAGAAATTATTGCCTCGGGGATTCTTCCAGAAGGCGCCCTGCAACTCATCAGCGGAACACGAAAAGATGTGCTGGAAACGGTCGCCTCTCAGGATGTGGTGACCTTTACGGGTTCTGCCAGTACAGGCCGACTCCTAAAAAATCATCCGCGATTGATCGAAGAATCGGTGCCCTTTACCATGGAAGCCGATAGTTTGAATGCTTCTATTCTAGGGGAAGATGCGGTTCCGGGGACGCCAGAATTTGACCTGTTTGTCAAGGAGGTTCGCAATGAAATGA
>DFVG01000053.1:0-63929 GCA_002379985.1 Flavobacteriaceae bacterium UBA4166 | reverse complement strand
AAAGTTAGTTGAAGACGTGCAAATAGCACTTGGGAAAGCCTTAGACAAAGTAACCATTGGAGACCCTCGCTTAAAAGAGGTGCGAATGGGCTCGCTTGTGGATCACAAGCAACGAGAAAGTGTGAAGGAGCAGATTCAGAAGATCACCGCTTCCGCGGAAATGGTCTACGGAAATTTTGACGAGGTCGCTGCCCTTGGTGACAATACGAAGAAGGGGGCATTTATAAAACCCATCTTGCTGCGTGAAGATCATCCGTTTCAAAATGAAGCGGCGCACGTAACGGAAGCATTCGGTCCGGTTAGTACCTTGATGCCCTACAAAGATTTACAAGAAGCCATTACGCTCTCAAAAATGGGGAAAGGTTCGCTAGTCAGTTCCATTGTGACTAATGATGATACGATTGCTAAGGAATACACCGTTTCCGCAGCCACACATCACGGTCGGATTCTCGTCTTAAACCGTGAAAGTGCCAAACAAAGCACCGGGCATGGATCACCGCTTCCGAACCTCATCCACGGAGGCCCAGGTCGCGCCGGAGGAGGCGAAGAAATGGGCGGTGTTCGCGGCATCAAACATTACCTCCAGCGCTGTGCCGTACAGGGGAGTCCGACGACCCTCACCGAGATCACCGGAATCTATCAAGCCAATGCGGCGTATAAAGAAACGGAGAAGCATCCCTTTGCCTATCACTGGGAAGATATTCAGCCTGGTATGTCGCTAGAAACGCACAAACGTACGTTGACAGATACCGACATCATCAATTTTGCAAATCTCACCTGGGATCACTTCTACGCGCATACCGACATAACTTCTTTGGAAGGAAGTATTTTTGAAAAAAGAACCGCACACGGCTATTTTATTATTTCCGCGGCGGCAGGACTTTTTGTGTATCCGAACAAAGGCCCCGTGGCAGCAAATTATGGACTGGAAGAGATTCGGTTTTTGCGACCGCTCTATCATAACGATACGATTTACGTCCGATTGACATGCAAACAGAAAGTCGATCGAGAACAAAAGGGAACCGAGTTGCCTTCCGGAATTGTGAAATGGTTTGTTGAAGTGTTTGATGCCGAACCTTCCGAAGATCAGGAGCCACTGGTAGCTATTGCAACGATTTTGACCATGGTTCAGAAGAAACAAACGGTATTTGCGGAGATGACCGAAACCTCCATCAAAGGCTACCTCGCAAAACTTTCCGAAGATACTAAACCACAATGGGGCGCTATGAGCCCACAACAAATGGTGGAACATCTGGAACACAGTTATCGCATCGCTTCTGGAGAAATACAAGATTTTGAGGTAGCGACTCCTGAAGAGTATCTGGAAAAAACACACGCGACCCTCTACAACTATAAAAAAATGCCGCACGGTTATAATTTTCCATTATATAAAGAAGGAGAGACAATGCCGCTACAACACGAATCGCTCGAATCAGCAAAAGAAAAGATGCTGGAAGCCCGCGAGGAATATTTAAACTATTTCAAAAAAAATCCTGAGGCGCGCACTCTGAGTCCGGTGTTTGGAGCCCTCAATAAATTTGAGTGGCATCTATTAGAACGAAAGCACCTCAATCACCATTTTGAACAATTTAACCTATTATCATGACGCAACCTTACGTTAAAGAACATATAGAAAACGGAATTTCAACCATAGAATTCTTTCACCCGGCACATAATAGCTTGCCAGGGGATATCTTGGCTAAGCTTGCTAAGACCATCACCGAAGCTGGAACGAATGATGAGGTGAAGGTTGTTATTTTAAAAAGTGGAGGCGATCGTACGTTTTGTGCCGGAGCGAGTTTTAAGGAATTGATCAATATTGAAGATGAAGCCACCGGGAAAACCTTTTTTATGGGGTTCGCAAATGTGATCAATGCTATGCGGAAATGTCCGAAGTTTATTATTGGTAGAGTTCAAGGAAAAACTGTAGGAGGAGGCGTAGGACTCGCTTCTTCTGTAGATTATTGCATGGCGACAAAATTTGCATCCATTAAGCTTAGTGAGTTGAATATTGGGATTGGTCCGTTTGTAGTAGGACCGGCCGTAGAGCGAAAACTCGGACTCAGCGGAATGTCACAGATCGCTATTGATGCGAATACCTTTTATGAGCCACAATGGGCCAAAGAAAAAGGCTTGTTTGCTTCGGTGTTTGAAACTACGGAAGCATTAGATGAAGCGGTTCAGCAGTTTGCAGAACATTTGTGTACGTACAATCCGGAAGCGATGAAAGAAATGAAAAAAGTGTTTTGGCGCGGAACGGAAGACTGGGATGAATTGTTGCCGGAACGCGCCGAAATAAGCGGACGCCTAGTACTTTCCGAATTTACCAAGGAAACATTAAAACGATTTAAATAAAGGAAGATGAAAGGTTTATTTAGCGTAATATTATTCCTCTTTGTTGCTAACACGCTCTTTGGGCAGGATTGTGATTGTCGTACCGACCTTTCGGAATTTAGAAATGCCTACACCCGTACTATCTCGTATAAAAAACAGAGCAAAGATTCAGAGGTCAAAAAGCGGTTTGCACAAACCTACGATTCACTTCAAAACTCTATCAGCTGCCAGGAATCGCAATGGGATTGTTTTCTAAAACTCACCACGCTCAAAGATGTGATTAGAGATGAACATAGTCGAGTGATGGCGCATGGCCCTAAGAATGAAGAAACCCCAATCGAACAAACAACGTTTTACAAAGAACTTCCCAGCGTCAGCTACGATTTAGACAGTCTTCAACAAGCGTTGCAACAAAGACCTCTTGAGGCAGTGGAAGGGGTCTATTATAGTGAAAGTGCGACGTATGCGGTTGTTTCAGAGGGAACTGGGTATAAAGGAATTGTCCTCAAGACCACCGTCCCCTTGTGGAAACCGGGAATGCTGGCGTTTGCCTTACAACCGGCACTTGAAAGTAACTACAGAGTTGCCTGGGTACTCCAGGATTTTTCAGGCTTTCGTTCCTTACAATCAGAACGGGTTCAAAACGGCAGGTTCCTGATCATGAACGTTGCAAAAGATCCCGAGGCGCCCTACTACTACGCTCCAGAAGATACGGAGACTTTTTTTTACGAGGCGCTTTCCGATGACATTGGATATATGCGCATTGAAACATTCAGCTGGAAGGATGGAAATGTGGATACAGCCTTGGCATTTTTTGAAAAGACCTTTCCAAATATTTCTGCATCACACCTCATTCTAGATTTGAGACATAACGGCGGAGGTACGGATCAGATTGGTAAACCCCTTAGAAAAGCGGTGAAGAAATATGCAAAGAGAAATAAGGTGTACATACTGGTCAATGGTCGCTCTGGAAGTAATGCGGAACAAACCACTCAGGTATTAAGAAAGTCAGATAATGTGAAGGTCTTTGGCGACCGCACCATGGGTGTCATCAATTACGGTCTGAATTATGGGGAAAAAGTGGAACTACCCTCGGGTCGCTTTAGCTTTTATCTTACAGATTTGGACTACAAAGATTTTATGGAATATGAGAGTATTGGTATTCCGGTTGATAAGAAATTCACCACCGACTCTGATTGGATTGAGCAACTGCTAAAAGAAATTCAAGAATAAGATGGCGATCTATAGTTTTCAAGGTCATATTCCGGTAATTCACAAAAGTAGTTTTGTGCATCCGCTCGCGGCGGTGACCGGAAATGTGATCATAGGAAAAAATTGCTATATCGGTCCGGGGGCAGCCCTCCGCGGCGATTGGGGAGAGATTATTTTGGAAGATGGCGTTAATGTGCAAGAAAACTGTACCATACATATGTTTCCGGGAAAACAGGTGCTGCTCAAAGAAAGTGCACATGTAGGCCATGGAGCGGTGATTCACGGGGCGGTGTTAGGAAAGAATTGTATGATCGGAATGAACAGCGTTATTATGGACGATGTTATCATAGGTGACGAATGTATCGTCGGCGCTATGGCGTTTGTCAAAGCGGAAGCGGTTTTTTCGGAACGACAATTAATTGTGGGAAATCCAGCGAAGGCTATTAAGGAAGTTTCCGAAGAAATGATCGCCTGGAAAACAGCCGGAACGAAACTCTACCAGCAATTGCCAGCCGATTGCTACGAATCGCTACAGGAAACCGAACCGCTGCGAGAACTTCCGAAGGAGCGACCCGCACAACAAGATTTTTATAAAACATTGAACGAAATAAAACGACAAGGGTAAGATGCCTGAAACCGAATTTAACATGCCCAAAATGGGCGAAAGTATTACCGAAGGAACCATCATCAATTGGTTGGTGGAAGAGGGTGCGTCTTTTGAAACAGGGGATATTCTCGTGGAAGTGGCCACCGATAAAGTAGATAATGAAGTGCCTGCTCCCGGCGACGGGGTTATGACCAAACACTTAAAAGGTCCAAAAGAGGTGGTTCCGGTGGGCGAACCTATAGCTATTTTAGAATTGAAAGAAGGAAGCACACCTGTAAAGAAATCGTCCGTTAAAAAGCAGCAATCTTCTTCCGAAGCCACCAAGAAAACAATTCAGAAACAAAAATCGACCGCTGCAAAAGGTAGCGCCGTGGTACACACTCGCGAGAATGTATTCATCTCTCCGCTCGTAGATAGTATGGCTAGAAAGCATCATATCAGCTACGAAGAACTGGCGCGCATTCCGGGAAGTGGAAAGGACGGCCGACTCAAAAAGAGTGATGTTACTGCTTATCTTGAGGACGGAAGACCATATCAATTTGCACAACCGGTGCCCCAAGCCTCTGGGTTTCAAGTTCCGGAGCTTAAATTCGACAAAGGAACAGGAAAACGGATACCTATGGACCGCATGCGGCAAATGATCGCAGATCATATGGTATTCAGTAAACACACCTCACCACATGTGACCGCTTACGTAGAAGCCGATCTGACCGAAATGGTGAACTGGCGAAATAATAACAAAAAGCCATTTCAAGAAAAATATGGAGAGAAGCTAACCTTTACGCCGCTTTTTGTGGAATGTGTGGCCAAAGCAATTGAGGAATTTCCACAGATCAATTCCTCCTTAGATGGGTCCGAAATCATTGTGAAAGACAGCATAAATATTGGGATGGCTACAGCATTACCTTCCGGAAACTTGATCGTTCCTGTAGTAAAAGACGCCAATAAAAAGGATTTAAAATCCCTTGCCGCAGTAACCAACGACCTTGCTGTACGTGCACGTAACAATGAGCTTAAAGGAGACGATACCAAAGGCAGTACGTTTACGATCAGTAACGTGGGAACGTTTGGAAGCTTGATGGGAACCCCAATTATCAATCAGCCGGAAGCAGCCATTTTAGCAACCGGGGTGATTAAAAAACGCGCCGAGGTCATGGAGCGTGAAGATGGAGATTCCATTGAAATCCGTCACATGATGTATCTCTCCCTATCGTTTGATCATCGTATTGTCGATGGATTTTTAGCAGGCTCATTTCTTCGGAAAGTAGCCGATTATATGGAACAGTTTGATACGAACAGAAGTATATGATGAAGGAAGATATCACAGAGAAACAAGCAAATCGCATTCCAAAGGAAGTATTGGAGCAAGCATATGCCAATCTATGTTATGCCAAGGCAATGACCTTTCAATACGAAGAAAATTTTAAGGTCGTTTCCAAATATGTACATGCCACCTCTCGCGGACACGAAGTGATCCAAACCGCCGTTGGGATGCAACTCTTGCCCCAAGACTTTGCGTTTCCGTATTATCGTGATGATAGTATGTTATTGGCGATTGGCATGACGCCGTATGATTTGATGCTGCAAGTGCTGGCGAAGAAGGACGATCCTTTTTCCGCAGGAAGAACCTATTATTCACACCCCAGTTTACGAGATGCCGATAAGCCAAAAATTCCGCATCAAAGTTCGGCTACCGGGATGCAAGCGATTCCCGCTACTGGAACGGCCATGGGCATGTGGTATAAGGAAGCAGAAGGTCTCGACGAAAAAGACCAAGCGGCTCCATTAGTCGTCTGTTCACTCGGTGACGCTTCTGTTACCGAAGGAGAGATAGCCGAAGCCTTTCAGATGGCAGCCTTGAAACAATTGCCCATTCTATATTTGGTACAAGATAATGGTTGGGATATTTCGGCCAATGAGGTGGAAACTAGAGCTCAAAACGCGGCAGAATATGCAGCCGGATTTCACGGATTAGAAGCTATTTCGATCGATGGAACCGATTTTCAGGAAAGTTATACCACGGTAAAAAAAGTAATAGAAACGATTCGAAAAGAACGTCGCCCCTTTCTTATTCACGCAAAAGTACCACTGTTAAATCACCATACCTCTGGCGTTCGCATGGAATGGTATCGTGACGATCTGGAAGAGTCTCGTGCCCGCGATCCCTATCCGAAGTTGAAGCAATTGTTGTTGCAACATGATTTTTCCGAAGCGGAACTACAACAGATCGAAGACGAATGCAACGAAGAGGTAAAAGAAGCGCTTGCTAAAGCACTCAATGCAGAAGATCCAACACCGGAAGATCTATTTACCCATGATTTTGCGCCTACTGAAATCACCGAGGAAACCGGAGAACGGAGTCCGCAGGGAGCTGATAAAGTGGTGATGGTAGATTGTGCCTTATTCGCTATCGAAGAATTGATGACCAAGCATAAAGAATGCTTGCTCTACGGCCAAGACGTGGGAGGTCGCTTAGGAGGCGTCTTCCGCGAAGCGGCTACTTTAGCACAGAAATTTGGTGACAACCGGGTATTCAATACCCCTATTCAGGAAGCGTTCATTGTTGGTTCTACTGTGGGAATGAGTGCGGTAGGATTAAAACCGATCGTGGAAGTACAGTTTGCCGATTATATTTGGCCGGGATTGAATCAGTTGTTTACGGAAGTTTCCAGAAGTTGTTATTTGTCGAATGGAAAATGGCCGGTCTCTATGGTCCTGCGTGTGCCTATTGGTGCCTACGGAAGTGGAGGTCCGTATCATTCTTCTTCGGTGGAAAGTGTGGTGACCAATATACGCGGACTCAAAATTGCGTATCCAAGCAACGGTGCCGACTTAAAAGGACTAATGAAAGCGGCTTATTACGACCCTAATCCGGTAGTGATCTTTGAACATAAAGGGTTGTATTGGAGTAAAGTTCCCGGAACCAAAGGAGCTACTTCGGTAGAACCTGCGGAAGATTATGTATTACCGTTCGGAAAGGCTTGGGTGCTACAGGAAATCTGGAAGCAGGAAGACGTGGAAACGATTTCTGTGATTACCTACGGAATGGGTGTGCATTGGGCACTCAATGCTTCCGAAGCATTAGGAATGGAAGACCAAATAGAAGTGGTGGATCTCAGAACACTGCATCCGCTAGATTATGAAACTGTGTTTAAAAGTGTCCGAAAATGTGGAAAATGTTTGGTAGTCACCGAAGAACCTTCCGAAAATACCTTCGCTCGTGCCCTCGCCGGAAAAATTCAAGAGGAATGTTTTCAACAATTAGACGCGCCGGTGATAGTCATCGGTTCCGAAAATATGCCCGCTATTCCGCTTAATTCCACCTTAGAAGAAACGATGATTCCTTCCACAGAGAAAGTAAAAAGCAAACTAGAAGAACTCTTGGCGTACTAATAAAAAAAGCCTCCATTTTGGAGGCTTTTTTATTGTATTTAATTTTTTTCTTAGAAATAAAAATTCACCGAAGCATTGATATGCTGGCTATCTACTTCTAAGAAGAGTGGCGTGTCTTGAGCAATCGGAAACGTCAGGTCATTATCGTATTCGGTGAGATACGTTACTTTGAGTCCGAGTGCCTTTCCATTCCCTATCGGAAACACTACCCCGGCGCTAGGAGCGAAGAATACATTACCTCCACTTATTTCGAAATCATACCCTTGGTAAGTTCCTTTGAAATAATCTCCCGCGGCGCCTATTCCGGCTCCGATGAAGGGTTGAAATCCGCCATTTTTATTGAAGTGGAATTCTGTTCCTCCAATCAAACGAAAGTGATTCACTCGGAAGTTCGCTGCTTCCGGACTGTTGGAGAAGTCTTTATCTCCAGAAAACCCTGCGGTCCCTTCCAAATAGAAATATAGATTTCCTTGAAGTGAACCCGTGAATGACGGAGAGGTCGCCACACCAGCGTGTACAGTCGCGGCCGTTTGGTTTTCGGTGTCGGAACTGTCAAAGAAAGCAATGCTATTGAAATTAGCACCGAGTCCGAAATACCACCGCATCTTGTCGGTGTTATGTCGTGCTGCCATGGCAGCTTCATTTTCAGTGGGGCTGTATGCGCTGTAAGCGCAATTATTATATTGTTCGGTATACGCAATCAAATCGCTTTCACTAAAGCTGTCTTCACCGTTAATACGAGAACGAATCTCATTACAATCGCTAAATAATACAGCGAGTGTTCCGGGAATTCTATCCTCATCTTGTTTGATGTTTATTTGCTGCGAACGGCCGTTTTCATTGACAATGTAATATTCGTTACTTGCTACTTTGTACAAGGTTGCTTTCCCTTCCACCAGCGTAGCGGCAAGAAATGAAGTTTCATTAAGTGACAAGGCGTTCATAGTAGTAGTTCCCATGGTTACCGATCGAATCGAATTGAAGGGAACGGTAGTAGTCTGACCGTCCGTTTTAAAGATCACTTCTTGATTTGTGTTGTCAATGGCAACACGTCCTTGGGTGGTAGTACCATCGTTCTTTGTGATGGTTCCACGCTGAAAGTCTTGCGCCATTAGGGAAGAAGCCCCGGCCACAAGACAAATACATAATGCATAAAAAATTTTCATAGCTTTTTTTTAAATTAATTCATAACTAATAACCCCAACTGTCTTGAGATGAGGTTGCATATTGCCGAGCGCTTCGGAACTAGGTTTTTTTGTTAGTGTTACTTGTTAGTTGGAAGCAATTCCGGGAGGATACTGTGACAATACTTCTGCCACAATTTCACGGATGCGTTCTTCTTTCTTTTCCATATTATGAGTCACTAAATTGGCGCTTCCAACCCCTTGCCAAACCAATTCATTCGTTTTAGCATCAATAAGATCTATGTACAAACTGCCTTCGGTAGAGCGGGAAACAGTGCTTCCAAAGCCACCACCCCACCATGGGTTCCAGCCCCAACCCCAACCAAAGTTGTTGTTGTAGACGTCCACACGTTCTCGTTCTTTGGTAAAGATGCTTACTAATAGATCGGGCGATTCAGACTTTACCAATCCTTTGTTTGAAAGTTCCACATCAATGGCACGGAGGATTCTCTTTTTGTCAAGGTCTGAAATCTGTGCTTTGTCGATCCCCGGCTTATAGAACGCGAACGAACTGTAACCGGTGAAATTGGCTTGTCTGTCGTAATCGGTAGCAACGCGAACGGTACTGCATGAAGTTAGTACTAGCGTCGCTATAATCAATGGAATAAATTTTACAAATTTCATAGCGTTAGTGTTTTAAAATAATGATTCGTCGACGAAATTTGGAAGCGTAACTTTAAGCGAAGGTTCTTGATCCATGGCTCGTTTGATGGCAAATACCGCTTCTTCATTTCTTGCCCAGCTACGTCTTGCAATGCCGTTGTTAACATCCCAAAATAGCATTGACTGCAATCGTTGCTGCGCTTCCATAGTACCATCAAGAACCATACCGAATCCACCGTTCATCACTTCACCCCAACCTACGCCACCACCATTGTGGATGCTTACCCAAGTTGCGCCTCGAAAACTGTCTCCAATGACGTTATGGATGGCCATATCTGCGGTAAACCTGCTTCCATCGTAAATATTTGATGTTTCGCGATAGGGGGAGTCGGTTCCGGAAACATCGTGGTGATCTCTCCCTAAAATTACGGGGCCAATATCTCCCGTGGCGATGGCATCATTAAAAGCCTTTGCAATGGCAATTCTACCTTCACTATCGGCATATAAGATACGTGCTTGAGAGCCTACAACTAATTTATTTTCCTGTGCCCCTTGTATCCATTTAATATTGTCATTCATTTGCTGCTGAATTTCTTCAGGAGCTGATTTCATGAGTTGCTTCAGTACTTTCGTAGCAATGGCATCTGTTTTTTCCAGGTCCTTGGGATCACCCGAAGCACACACCCATCGGAAAGGTCCAAAGCCATAATCAAAGCACATGGGTCCCATGATATCTTGAACGTAACTAGGATATCTGAACTCTCGTTGTGTCTCTTCATCAGTTGCCATAATATCTGCCCCGGCACGTGAAGCTTCCAGAAGAAACGCGTTTCCATAGTCAAAGAAATACGTTCCGCGCTTGGTGTGTTCGTTGATAGCTGCGGCTTGGCGACGCAAGCTTTCTTGAACTTTTGATTTAAATTGATTGGGGTCATTCGCCATCATTTCATTGGAGGCCTCATAGCTCATTCCAACCGGATAGTATCCTCCGGCCCATGGATTGTGTAACGAAGTTTGATCGCTGCCTAGATCGATGGTAATATTTTCCTGTAAAAAATGTTCCCATATATCAACAACGTTGCCTTCATACGCAATGGAAACCGTCTCCTTTTCTTCCTTTGCTTTTTTAACTCTTTCGGAAAGCTTTTTTAAGTCTGAAATAACTTCGTCTACCCATCCTTGGCTGTGGCGTGTGTGAATGGCCTTTTTATTTACTTCGGCACAAACGGTAATACAGCCTGCAATATTACCCGCTTTAGGTTGCGCGCCGCTCATACCACCCAGTCCTGAAGTTACAAACAATCCGCCTTGCGGATCTTTCTTTATTTTTCTGAAACCATTCAGGACCGTGATCGTCGTTCCGTGAACGATTCCCTGCGGACCGATATACATATAACTACCCGCTGTCATTTGCCCGTATTGTGTGACCCCTAAGGCATTAAAGCGCTCCCAATCGTCTGGAGCAGAATAATTAGGGATCATCATGCCGTTGGTGACGACCACACGAGGAGCATTTTCATGCGAAGGAAATAACCCTAGTGGATGCCCCGAATACATCACTAAAGTCTGCTGGTCGGTCATCTCACTGAGGTATTGCATGGTAAGTCTGTACTGCGCCCAATTTTGGAAAACGGCACCATTCCCGCCGTAGGTGATCAATTCATGAGGGTGTTGGGCAACAGCGTGATCCAAATTATTTTGGATCATGAGCATAATACTCTTCGCTTGCAGACTTTTCCCAGGATAGGAATCGACTGGCCGGGCTTTTATTTCATGATCCGGACGGAAACGATACATGTAAATGCGGCCATACGTATCTAGTTCTTCCTGAAACTCCGCTAAAAGGGTGGCATGGTGTTTTGGTTCGAAATAGCGCAGAGCGTTTTGAAGGGCTAATCGTTCTTCGCCTTCCGTTAAGATCTTTTTCCGTTTAGGAGCATGATTAATATCGGTATCGTAGGGTTTAGGAGGAGGTAACTCCTTCGGAATGCCACCTTGTATTTCTTCAGCAAAAGTCATAGGTACTCGCGTTATTTTTTTGGTGATGTTGTGGTATTGGTTTTTTTGTTGTACCCATATGGGCAATGGCGGCAACCACTTTCGCAGCAATAGCCTCGTTTCAGATGATACTGTTCGGTAAAACAGCGATATCCATCTGGGGTTAGGTAATAATCACCTTCCTCTAATACGATTTTCTTTTTAAAAAAAGCCATACATCAAAAATACCAAAATCTTATCTTGTAGCGGTGATAATTATTGTGAACCCGGCATTACTTCTAAAGAATATAAGAGCGATAACGCTCTGGCCATTTGTTGTTGTTCGTGACAAGAATTGTCTGGAAGACTGGGTGCTAATACAGCATGAGAAGATCCATGTGAGGCAACAATTGGAACTACTGATATTGCCATTTTACCTTTGGTACGTTTTGGAATTCTTGCTTCGATGGATACGAAGTGGCGACCGGTCTTTAGCGTATCGGAATATTAGTTTTGAACGCGAGGCGTATCAAAATGAAAAAGACCCCAACTATTTAAAGATGAGGTCTTGGGGAGCGTTTTTAAAATATATCGGTTAGTGATCAATTCCTAGTGCCGCTTTCAACGAAGTTACTTGCTCATCACTTATTTTTTTTGTTGCTTTCGGACGTGGATGTACCAGTTTTTTTTGACTGTCTTTAATCACAAACAAAAAGGCATTTTTGGTCCGCTGTGCCTCGGACACTTGAATTTGAGCGTTCACCGCTTTGGCAGTTGGATCTTGCATTATTTTTTTTCTAGCGGAATTTGTTCCTTTTGCTGAAACAGCGACCGGATGTTGCGCTTTCACCAAATTTTCTAAGGTTAACAATGCACGCGACATTTCGGGACTAGTACTACTTTTCTGCGCAGAAGCAGTTCCTGCAACCAATAATACAAATATTAGAGATATGAAGATTGTTCTCATAAGATGCTAATTAATGGTGAACGATTACCTGAAAACGGTCGGTTCCTACATTTCCTCCAAATTCACCACGTACACTATCTTCATTGGCACCAAATACGAAACCTATTACTTGAAGGTTGTATGTGGTTCCTGCAGCGGCACCTGTTAGTTGTGCGTATCCGTTTCCATTCAGAAAGAAAGTTCCGCTAGTTACAGTACCGGTTCCGGAGCTAGTATAACACTCAGACGTATATCCAACCAATTGCGTATCAATAAATAATGCCGTACCATACTGCCGCGGATCGCCATCGGTAATGGGTAGTCCAAGATCCGTAATATTTACCCCAAGTTGATACACTACTTCAACGAGAGCGTCTTGCGTTAGGGTAACCGTTGAGGTGTACAAGGTTTGCGCTACAAAGGTTCCTAGAGGTGAATCTATATTGGTTGTTATAGGAACGAAGGTGGCAAAATTATCCTCGGGCATATTATTTTGAATAAGCGGTCCTTCTAGGGTAAGGTTTCCATTAGTGTCTACATACACCGGAGAAAAATCAACTCCGTTATTATTCGCATCATTCGTGTCGTTAAAGGCGTCAATGCGAATTTGTGTGTTGGTTCCGCCCACGTGAATATCAGTTTGTGGGGCATCTTCTAAAAATCCTAAGCGATCATTTTCGGCATCGATAAAAATGATATCGTTTTCGTTGGTACCTTCAATTCTGAAATCGGTATTGTTACCTCCATCATTAAAAGTAATTACGGAACTTCCTCCGCTTTCGCGGAATTCCACCATTTCTCGACCACCGGCAGAAATGTTGATGCGGTCTGCCGTACTTCGGTAGATTCCTGTGTTCGAATCGGAAGCAAACGAGTATGTCGGACTTCCAGCAGAACCAGTCTGACTTAATATTTGACCGCCCGTTGTCATGGTTGTGACTGCCGTTCCATTCGCAGCAATCACAAGGTCTTGATTGTCGGAAGTGCCAATATAATGCTGACCTGCTCCGGTTCCGGGTGTTGTGCCTGAATTTCCATCTAACTCCCAAAACTCACCGGTTCCAACTGGAACCCATTGCGTGCTGTCCCAATAAAAGAATCCCGGGCCTGTGCCGACATTCGTGTTATAGACCAGTAGACTTTCTGTGCTTCCACCGGTTACCGGGGCGATGGTTGAGAGATCGGCAATGTTTACTCTCGGAATGACAATTCCTTTGTCCGTAGTTTCAATGTCAAGCATGGATCCCGGTGCCGGGTTTGTAGTATTTATTCCAACTTGACCGTTGGTGTTTTGGAATATAAACATTGAAAAAAAGAAAACAGCAATGCTTAGACTCCTTGTAAGTAGTCCTATTTTCATAATTCGGGGACGTTAAAGATTTAACAAACTATTAACAGGACAATATTAAAAATAAATTCAGATAAAAGCAAATTTTATCGATGAAATACCTTTTTGCTTCGGTTAGCAAACGATTTGTTGTAGTCTAATAATTTGAAAATAAATTAATTATGTTGTGAAAAAAAATGAAAAAAAAATAGGTAATCTTCAACAAGTGACCTGTAGGTAAATACTTACTAAATAATTTTTTTAACTTATTATTACAAAAAAAACCGCCTGATTTTTCAGGCGGTTTTCAAAGAATATAGACGTTGTAATTATTGTTTTACCAATCGTTTGGTTAAGGTGCCTTCCTGGGTGGTGACCGTTACAAAGTACATGGCTGCAGTTAACTTATCGGTAGTTACGGTAAGTTGACGTGTTGCCTGACCCATGTGCGTCTGTACCAAACGTCCTTGAAGATCATAGATGGCTACTTGTGTGATCGGTGTTGTTGCCGATATGGTAACCAGATCTTTGGTAGGGTTCGGGTATAGGGTGAATGCACCTTGATTAAGATCATTGGTTCCTAATACCTCATACTCGAACTGTAAGGTAAAGCGTCCCTCAAAAGTACCTTCGTTGCTTCGGAAGGTATAATCTCCCTGGGTAAGATCTGTGATCGTGTTCAAGACATTGTCAATAAGATATACACTTGCTTGGCTCAGGTTGTCTCCTGCGATATCGGCAATGGTAATGGTATATGCTGTATCAGCGGTTACCTGAGAGGCAAAGCCCATAGGGATCTTCATACCCGACTCAAAGCTTGGTAGGGTTTGAATCGCCAATTGTTCTTTTCCGTCTTGGAGTTGGGAGAACAAACTAATGGCGGTGGCCAATCGCTGGGTGTCATACCCAACATCCCAACCTTCACTGGCAGTAGGGTTGAAGGCAATACCTGCGTAACTTCCAATACCGTACTCCTGATGGAAGACACGTAAGGTCAATTTATCAACACCTTCAGGGTTGCGAAGTGTCGTATTTCCTGAAGTAAGTCGCATATCGTTCGAAAAGGTCACCGTACCTGCCGCTTGCGCTTTGATACCAAAACCTTGAGCAGTAGCGATCACTCCATTGGGAGTGGTGGTGGTACCTGGGTCATTTGCTGCTGGTAGCGCCATGGAAGTATTGTACATCGAGATATCTCCCATGCTGAAGTTAATGCCACCTGCTCCCGGAATACTGGAGCTTGGAGGCGTTAAGTGTTCCCAGAAATAAACTTCGCCAATCAGTGCGTTGTCTGCGATCAATTGATCGGCATCGATAGCCGAAGCATATGGGTTGGCCAGTATGTTTGGCGTTCCGCTTGGGTTGGTAGCCAAACCATTGAACACGATAGGACGCGTTACATCACCATTGTTCAACGTCCCTAAGCTATAGGTCATATCGTAAGTGGTGTTCGCAGGGTCGGTGTAACCGCTCTGCGGACGAACAATATAGCCTTCTCCCACATTGATCGCACCAGTGTAGCTGTTCCAGAAATCACCATTATCATCGGCAAAGTTGGTTCCGCCTGTAGGGACTTCAGGGTGTGGCAGGAAATTTCCTGGTGTACTATTCAGCACTAAAAAGGCACTGTCGAATACATCGTTGCGTGTCTCACCGTCCATCGGACTCCCCATGACCATGAAATCACGTGTCTGAAGCACTGGAGTGGTCACATCCACATTGATGGTTCCGTTGTTTGTCACTGAAGCATCTTCATCAACTTGCACTAAGCTTCCGGTATGCGCGATCAATAAACTGCCGTCTACAACGATGTCAGCATTCACTCGAACGTAATCATCGGCTTCCAAGGTAAGCGTTTCGCCGGCATTGATCGTAAGCGTACATACATCAAGAACTCCATGAATATCTGTGTCGTAGGTACCATCAATAATCACAGGATTGGTGCTATCTGGAGCACCACTTGGAGACCAAGAGCTTCCGTTCCAGGTTTTAATTGGGCCGGTACAGGCGGCGATTTCAGTCGTAGTAATTTGGATGTCATCAATTGCCATATCACTGGTAAAACCATTCCCTAAAAGGGCATTTATTCTAATTTTTACGGTGCTCCCGGCATAAGCCGATAGATCGATGAATTCATCATTAATCCAACTAGCACCTTGATCGCCGGTTCTACTCCATAGCGTATTCCAAGAAGATCCACCGTTATCACTAGCTTCCACAGAAAGTGTTCCCATATTACCTCCAAGCATATGATAATCGAACGTCATGGAAACTGTGTGTCCAGAAGGGAATTCAAAACAGGGTGAACCAATCATTGCATTTCTAGGGGATGTTCCTTGTCCATCAATATTGGAAGCTTCTACGAACGTATATAGCGTGCCTTGATTGGGCCCAGTAGGTCCAGTTCCACTAGAAGGACTAGCAAAACGAGAACGTATCCAAGAACTGTTGGTGTTACAGGTAGTGACTTCCTGCTCCCAAATCGTTTCTTCAAAATCCATTGAATACGGGAACGTACTCACGGTTTGTCGACAATGAGGTGTGTTTTCTCCTATGTCATATAAACACTGAAGCACATCGATAGGCTCTATATAATCAACTACGGCAGGAGTAGTGTCGCCAATATCATAGATAAGTCCGGGGCTAGTCTCACCCGGAGTAAGGACTTTAATAAAAGCTGTTCTACCGCTGTTCCCTCTACCTTGACAACGGCTGTCACCTCCTACGCGCTTAGCGGCCTGGAGTGCTGCCATAAGTTTATCGCCTAGGGTGCCATCGGTGCTGTTAAAAATAGCTTCCATGTCATCTAATAAATCTTGTCCGTTGGCGGTATCTAAGATATTTCCTTGTATGGAATAGGTATACAAGGCATTATCACCTTGTTGATCATTTGCATAACTTGTATTGGTGGATCCTGTCCATCCAGCAGCTCCCGGGCTATCCACGCCAACGACACCATATTGTCGCGATCCAGGACTACCATCTGAATTATTTGTTGCAATTATAGCTTGTTGAGGAGTGTCTCCTAATCGCAATCTGTTCGCCATAGTGTTACGCGTCGCTGCACTAGGGGAAGCTTGTGCATTAAATGCACCTACAACGTTATTCGGACTGGTTGTTCCGTCTGTAACAAGTACATTTAAAAAATCGATTCCGTCGGTATAAGACACACAGCTACATCCAGCACCACCTACTTGTCCGGTGGTTTTATCGTAAGCCACGATAGAAAATGTATCTCCTTCACTATCTCTCGATGTATCCGGGTTTGTGCCTAAGTTTCCTTCAGCTTCTTCAACATTTTGTTGACAAGCAGTCGTTCCGAAAAAAAGGACTGCCATGAGTAAGCTTGTAATAATTGCGGGGGTGTTAAGTAATTTGTTGATCATTGTTGTGTAGGTATAAGATTATTTGAGGCGTATTTAAATGTTAGAGTTGTTGTAATAAGGTAATGGTTAAGTACGCATCTTGCGCATTATCTGTCAAACCATCATTTCCATTATAAGGGCCTGAACAGATCCCGAAATAGGCAAAACCGGTACCAATTCCACCACAAAATGAGGACACATTTAACGTAGTGGTCACATTTTGATGAGTCCAAAGTCTAGCTCTAACCCGAATATTATAGGTAACACCTTCCGTTAGGTTCACGTGGTAAATCATAGAAGTTTGGCGTCCCAGCGCTTGAAAGGCATTGGTAGGTGCTCTCTTGGTATTTGAAGAAACAGTACTCTCGGCTACTTTTGTGCCATCTATTTCCAACATATAGGAGCCCAGCACAGTACCTTCAAAGGAAGTATTGGATATGTTTCCGGCAGCTATATATCCCGTAACATGAATCTCGTAGGTGCCTGAATAAGGGGCTACAAAGCTTTGGTTTAATCCAGGAATGGTATGTGTAGTAGATGTGTTATTCGCATAGACCGTTTGGGTTTGTTCATATTGGACGGTATATCCTTCGTTAAACATTTTTTCCCATGTAGCACCATTCCAAAAATAAAACCCTGGTGACACTTGGTTGAGTCCGCTGCCCATAGTGGCGGTATTATACACCCACAACCCTTCTACATTCGACGGGGCAATCGTAGTGACATCATTTCGCGATTGTAAGGCAACTCTTGGTATCATAAGCCCTTGGTCCTCACTCTTAAGCTGAAGAATGGCTCCGTCTTCGATTGTCTCGTAATCACCAGTTGAAGATTCACCAATAATAACCTGCGAAGACGCCGTCAAGGAAACTGTCAAGAATATGAAGAATAGGTAAATTGTAGTGTTTTTCATGATCATTGTTTTAGAATGGGGGGTTCTAGTGTCTATGATGTTAAAATTGTTTTATTAGGCTAATAGTCATGGTGCCTCGTTGCGCATCGTTTACAGAGCTGCTCCCTGAATAACCACTTGTGTTTCTGCCAAAAGAGCCCGTTGTAACGTTATTTGCCAGCCACTCTCTTCCGCGCACTACAAATCGATAAGTAGTACCTGCGGCGAGATCAACATTATAGATGATGCTTGCACTCTGTGCTAGATTATTTACAGTTGTGCTTCCTAATCGTTTTGAGGAAGAGGTGAGGTATGTTTCTTTCAATGTAGTAAAGGTGGTTACTGCAGTATTGGTCAAACTAATATTGTCAATAGCAATATCTGCCTGCCATGTAGAACCGGTGGTTCTGTTGAATCGTAGCTGAATAGATCCTCCGATATACGCAGATAAATCTACGCTCTGTGTGTTCCAAACGTTACCTTGATTTCCAGTTTGTGACCATATAGGCGTCCAAGTTCCTCCGTCGTCATCACTAACTTCCAAAATGAAGCTTCCCATATCGGCTGCACCATACATATGATAGTCGAATGTAAAGGATGCTGCAGGGGCAGTGGTTAGGTTAAAGCACGGAGACGTTAAAATCGTTTGTCTATTTGGATAGTTGGGGGTTGATGCTTCGGTATACATATACCAGCTCCCGTTGGAGGCAGCAGAAGGTCCAGTATTTCCGCTGGTAGTACCACCAGAATTACGTGTCCAATTAAAAAAATCAGCGGTAGATTGCGTCCATAGACCAAGTCCGCTCTCAAAACTCTCGTTGTAAGGATATGTCGTAACACCTCCGGTACAGTCGTCGCCACTTCCGCCACCGCCACCGCTACTGATGTCTGCCATGGCTAAACTTATGGATCCTTGTGTGGCGCCATCTCCTGTGGTACTAATCAGGTTCCCTGCGGAATAAAAAGCTTCCACTCTAATTTGATAGGTTCCGCTAAAGGGAACTGTGAAATCTCCGGTATCAAGCCCGGGAAGAATTACATATTCCGTATTAATAGTGCTTGCTGTAACTTCGGCCGACTGATCATAGCTTAGATTATAGCCTTGTGTATAAAACCGTTTCCATGATGCGCCATTGAAATAATAGAAACCCGGTGTAACTTGTGTTCCAGAGCTTCCTGCCGTTGCTGTATTATAGACCAAAAGGCCTGTGGTTGGCGAACCACTTATTGTTGTATTGTCATCGGTACCCGTTAGGGCGACTTTGGTCATCAGAAATCCTTTATCAGAACTGTTGATGTCTAGTGCTGAAGAAGCATTTGGAGCTGTGGTGTTGACACCTACTTGAGCCGTTATTGTTAACGAACCAAATAGCAAGCCAATACTGAGAGGTAAAAATCGATTAAGTAAAGTAAAAAGTTCCATCATAGTATTCTTCATCGAGTTGAGTTGTAATTCATATTAGTTTTGAATCAAAATTCAAATTGCCGGATCTATTGTTGCTTTAATAGAGTTATTGTAAGGGATCCTCGCTGGGCATTGTTAATTCCACTGGCTCCGGTATATCCGCTAGTGTCTTTTCCGAAGGTGCCGAGGCCCACATTATTTCGCGACCATTCTCTTCCGGTTACGTTGAAACGATAGGTGTCTAAAACATCTAAATCTACGGTGTAAACAATCGTTGTATTTTGGGGCATACTATTTAATGTAGTCGTGTTAATTCGTTTGGAAGTTGAGGTTACATACTTTTCTTTCACTCGAACCGGTAGTCCCAAAATTCCAGTGGTCATATTCAGACTAATAGATGCCTGCCCTACACCTTCTGAAGTAGTGGAAGATAAATTTCCACAAGCATATGCGGTCTCCACTCTAATTTGGTAAGTTCCAGAATAGGGCACATTGATAAACCCGGTATCCAAACCAGTAATTTGGGTATATATAAAAGATAAGGTACTTGCCGTGGTTTGTGAGCTTTGATCGAATTTAATTCCATACCCCCGATTATAGAAACGCGACCATTGGGTTCCATTCCAATAATAGAATCCTGGAGTCACTTGAACGGGTAATGCACCTGCAGTTACGGTGTTATATACCAAAAGGCCAGTGGTAGCTGCCGGAGTTATTGTTGAAATATCATTGGTTCCAGTAAGAGCAACTTGAGGTGTTAACAACCCTTTATTAGAGCTAGAAATATCTAGTAAAGCGCCATTGGCCGGGGAGGTAGTATTAATCCCCACTTGGGCTGTTACAATAGACAATCCATGTAGAGAAAAAAACAGAAGCAGTAGGAAGCATCGTTTTTTAACATAAGTAGTGTTCATGATCTGATACTTAGTGATTTGGGGTTACAATATTATATATAAATCTTTTAAATGCATTAAAAAATCGTTGAAATGAATTAAAATTTAGCATATGTAGGTAAATACTTACGTAAATACTTATAAATCGGTTTTAGTTTACTAGTGGATATTATGTTAAAATTTGAGCTTAACTAAAACATACAAAAAAACCCGTGAATGGCATCACGGGTTTCAATAGTTAGAAAGATAGGTATCGGTCAGCGGTTTGTATTTTCAATTTTAACAGTGTTGTTGTCCTGAATTCCATCCTCGCGATTCTCATTGGGAAGGATCGCTTCAGGGGCGTCAGGAAATCGCAAATCGGTATACAGCGACCGTGCTTCGGAAGTGGTTCCTTCCGAATCTTTTCTATTGGCAACGATATGCCAAGAAAAAGGAACATTACTTGTTCCTCCTTGTAATTCGGTAACGGTAAACCCGCTTTGCGTTTTATTCGTTACATAAACACCATTACAATCTCCTTCTAGTTGAATAAAAACCTTCAAGGGATGTTCTGCACTCACTACAATATTATTAGAAAAGATCGGATCGATAGTGATGTTGGCAACTCCATTTTGAAGGGTTCCGGTTCCGTAGTCTTCAAAAAGTACTTCGGGAGCCTCTGGGGCGAACATAATTTTTTTAGGATCTCCATTCGTGGCCCCATCTACAATAGTAGACACTGTTCCATTCCCAATAATCTTATACCGAGTGGACCCATAACGAGCGCCTGCATAGGCATAGGAATAGTTACTGCTCGATCCGCCACTGTAGAAGAAACCGCCGTAATACATGGAAGAACCTCCCACATAACTACTGTTGGTAAATCCTGCCAACATAGCTCTTGGGTCTCTATTGTCAGCATCAATGGCACTTCCGGCATAATTTGTTTGAAACCTTGCTGCTTCACGATCTCCGGATGTTTTTTCTGTAAGTACATATAACCCCAGGTCGGTGGCATTGGTATTGACGCCTACATTATAGTGCAAGCTGGACGCGGAAGAAATAGAGGTAGTACTTCCTGAAACCGCACGTAACCCCATATTTTGTCGGGTCGTACCGATCGCATCACTTACTGCCAAGACACCGTTAGCACCATTAGCCCCTGTTCCCCAACCAATCATTCCGCCGATCAAGAAAGAGCCGCCGGTATAAGCCGTGGTTCCGTAAATCCCATGGTTGTTTGCTGAGGTTCCGAAGACTCCAAATCCGGTTCCGGTATCAGCCCCGTAGAGCGCAACCCCGGTACTGTTGGTTTCCGAAATCACACCATAAGGTTGCGCCGTATTATTCACTCGGAGAGCCGCGTTATTATAGGGTGCATTGCCAATACCTACTGTTCCTGCAGCTGAAATTTGCATGCGTTCCGTATCATTTGTTCTAAACGCTACGGAAACATTATCAGTGGTTCCCAAAAAGTTAGTGCCACTGTTCGTTCCGGCATTTCCTCTTAGGGACCAATCTCTTCCGCCGGTTCCGCCCATCGCGATCCATTCTCCATCATCCCAATAATAAAATCCGGGTAGGACTTCAGTACTTCCGCTACTGGAATTTGCAGTATTGTATACCAAGAGTCCGCTAGTAGGGGCGGTTACGGGTGCGGCAACATCAGTGGCAGTTAGCGCCACGCGATTGATCAACAAACCTCGATTGATATCAGCTAACTCTAGTTGGGCACTACCATCTGGAGAATTAGTTCCCATCCCTACGTTATCGCTGCTTCCATCTACAAAAAGAGCGTTTTCTTGATTGTCGGTTTCCACGCGTAAATTGATATCATCTCCAATAGGATTAAAGGTCCATTCTAATTCAGATCCTCCGGAATTATTCGCATTCGCATTGAAAAAATCATAACCTTCAATAGACATGTTCATCTGGTTGTTTCCCGGTTTCCAAAAACCCATAGTGCGTTCTGAGTCCCATGAGTAAAAAGGGCGTAATCGTGTGCCGTTTCCCATGGCCAGCACTTGAAAGTCGTTAGCAACGCGGAATCGTTGAACATCATTGGTGCGAAAGGTAAGGGCTTCACTGTCTGTAGTTCCTAAGAAATTAACATCAGCGTCGGTGCCTTCATTTCCGAGAAGTTCCCAATCATCTCCCGAAAGTGGAACCCACTGTGTTCCGTCCCAATAAAAGTAGCCAGGACCGGTAGTGGTGTTGGTGTTGTAAACTAACATGCTTTCTGTAGTACTTCCAACAATGGGTGCAACGGTTCCTAAATTTGTAATATTTACTCTAGGTAGCAAAATGGCTTTATCA
This sequence comes from Flavobacteriaceae bacterium UBA4166, assembly GCA_002379985.1. Lineage (GTDB taxonomy): Bacteria > Bacteroidota > Bacteroidia > Flavobacteriales > Flavobacteriaceae > DFVG01. The sequence goes on along the minus strand of DFVG01000053.1, from coordinate 41,493 downwards.
CTACTTGTGATGTCTAAAATGGTACCAGAGTCAGGCGTTGTGGTGCCAATACCTACTTGCGAATAGACAGGTGATGCAAGCAGGAGGGATACTACAACGCAGGGGCAGGTAAATGAGCGTAGTAGTTTGTTCATAAGATTTGAGTTTTAGGTTTTTTGTCATAAACAATTTTATAAATTATAACGACCAAAAGCAAAAAACATAGATGAAATACACTAAATATTAACATTATTCCTAATAAAGAGCTAAAATTCTTACACAAAAGCCTCGGTATTCGTTATTTGTTGTCTGCCTAGCATGTTTGTGTTGTTTAGTCTTTGACGATCAGAATATTATGAATTGTGTAGTTTTGACCTCATATGAAAAGGGATATACTCACCATAGCGATTCCTCAGATTCCTGTAGAACCTGTTACTACAGAATTGTTGTCTGAAAAAAACATTGTATTAGATGTTTTGCGGGAAGACCTAATTCATCCGGAAGTTTCCGGAAATAAATTCAGAAAGCTGAAATATAATGTGGAGCAAGCTCTTAGAAAAGAAGCTTCCGGATTACTAACGTTTGGTGGCGCATACTCCAATCATATTGCGGCCACTGCAGCCATGGGAAAGATAACAGGGCTTTCCACGGTTGGAATGATACGAGGGGAGGAACTGCAATATTCTTTTATGGAGAATCCAACATTACGTTATGCTCACGAGCAAGGCATGCATTTGGAATTTATGAGTAGAAATGCTTATCGGGAAAAAGAGCGGCCTCAGACGATAGAACTACTGCGCGAGAAGTGGGGTAATATTCATATTCTTCCGGAAGGCGGAAGCAATGCACTTGCCGTCAAGGGATGTGCAGAAATACTCGGGGAAGCAATGAGCGAATATACCCACATTGCTGTTTCAGTGGGTACCGGAGGGACAATGGCCGGATTGGTTGCTTCCGCGCTGCCACATCAAGAAGTAATAGGTTTTTCTGCCTTACGCGGTACTTTTCAGAAAAAACTCATACAGAAATATACTCAGAACAAACGTTTTCACATCACTGATGATTATTGCTTTGGAGGATATGCGAAAGTAACACCACCATTAATTGCCTTTATGAATGCCTTCCGAGAACAAAATAATATACTGTTAGACCCCGTTTATACAGGTAAGATGCTTTGGGGAATTTTTGACTGGGTAAAAGGAGAAAAATTCCTTAAAAATAGCCGTATTTTAGCCATTCATACCGGAGGATTGCAAGGAATTGTCGGTATGAATCAATATTTGAAAAGAAAAAATCAGCCGTTAATTAACACCTACTAATGCGTTACCTCATTACTTTAGCTTTATGCTCAATGCTTTTTATCACCGGATGCAAGTCGAAAAAAAAGACAACTACCTACAAAAAAAGGACCCCTACCGAACGCGTGATCAAAGAGCGTAAGAAAGAGCTTGTAGTTATTGAGAATACGACGACTGAGCGAGAAGGTAGTACCGTGGTGATTAAACCCAATGCCAACGCTTCTTATGCAGAGATTGTGGCTGCTTATATCGCTAGTTACAGTGAAATTGCGCAACAAGAAATGCTGCAATACGGTATTCCGGCAAGTATTACGTTGGCACAAGGAATTTTGGAAAGCGGTGCCGGACGGGGAGAACTAACAGGTAAAGCGAATAATCACTTCGGAATTAAATGTCATCGCGGTTGGACCGGTGGAAGGGTCTATCACGATGATGATGAAAAAGGCGAATGTTTCCGAAAGTACAAAGACCCAAAATATTCGTTTCGCGATCATTCGTTATTTCTTACACAAAGAAGTCGGTACCAAGAGCTGTTCACCTTAAAAAAAACAGATTATAAAGGATGGGCACGCGGACTCAAAAAAGCGGGATATGCCACCGACCCAAAATACCCCAACAAACTCATAAGCATCATTGAACGCTATGACTTGACGCGATTTGATGACGAAGTGCTAGGGACTTCCGTTGCTTCAAAGAATAATGAGGAAGGTGCCACCATAGAAACCTACACCGTCATCAAAGGAGATACGCTCTACAGTATTTCGAGACGCTTCAATGTTACCGTAGATACCCTAAAAGAGTATAACGGACTCACCGATAACACGATTTCTGTGGGACAAGTGTTATATTTGCGTCCAATTAAAAATCAATAATTTTTATGTTGTACCAACGAAGTAGTGCCTTGTTTGCAGATGCGAAAAAGGTAATACCCGGTGGAGTGAATTCACCTGTTCGCGCGTTTAAAGCCGTAGGAGGAGACCCTATTTTTGTAGAAAAGGCGAAAGGAGCCTATCTCTACGATGTCGATGGCAATAAGCTCATTGATTATATCAACTCATGGGGACCTATGATCTTGGGGCATGCGCATCCTGCAGTGCTTCAAGCAGTGATCGATAAAGCGAAAAAAGGTACTTCTTTCGGAATGCCTACTGAATTGGAAACAGAGATCGCTTCTCTGGCCGTTTCAATGGTGCCGAATATCGATAAGATCCGTTTTGTAAATAGCGGAACGGAAGCCTGTATGAGTGCGGTGCGTTTGGCACGCGGATACACCGGTCGCGATAAGATCATCAAATTTGCAGGCTGTTATCACGGCCATAGCGATTCTTTTTTAATCCAAGCAGGAAGTGGAGCCGTTACGTTTGGAACGCCAAATAGCCCCGGAGTTACCGAAGGGACCGCAAAAGATACCTTGCTGGCACGGTATAATGACCTAGAACAAGTAACTGCGATCGTAGAAAAGAATAAAGAAGAGATTGCTTGTATTATTTTAGAGCCTGTTGCCGGAAACATGGGGTGTATTCCACCTGAAAAAGGATTTTTAGAGGGTTTAAGAACCCTTTGCGACACCCACAACATACTACTTATTTTCGATGAGGTGATGACTGGTTTTCGACTGGCTCCCGGAGGCGTTCAAGAGCTTCTTCAAGTGTCTGCTGATATAGTTACCTTCGGAAAAGTGATTGGTGGCGGGTTGCCTGTGGGAGCCTTTGCAGCGAAGAACGAAATTATGAGTCATTTGGCTCCGGAAGGCCCTGTATATCAAGCCGGAACTTTAAGTGGGAATCCGCTTGCCATGGCGGCGGGACTGGCGATGCTTACTGAATTGAACGAGAACCGGAGCGTATTTGAATCTATTGCCAAGAAAACCGAATACTTGCATAAGGGTATGGCTTCGGTACTTGAAACATCAGGTTTACCTTATACTATTAACCGTATCGGTTCTATGATCTCGATACACTTTTCTGAAACGCCGGTTGTTGATTTTGAAACCGCAGCCAATGCAGCTGCCGGAGATCATTTTAAGAAGTTTTTCCACGGAATGCTCAAAGAAGGGATTTACATTGCACCCAGCGCTTTTGAAACTTGGTTTCTTTGCGATGCGTTAACCTATGAAGATCTCGATGCTACTATTGCTGCTTGCGAAAAGACGGTAGCGGCCATGTAATAAAAAAATCCCCTTTTTCAAGGGGATTTATAAGTATAAGAAATAATTTCTAGTTATTACTTTTCATCCAAGAGGTATATTGTGCATTGGAAAGCGTCTTTTTCATGATCGCTTGTAATTTTGCATCATTTTCTTTGACAGCGGCTTGATACGCGCTGGTAGATTCATCCATACCTTGGATCTCTTTTCTATACGCAACTTCGTGACTCACTAAAGCTCGAAAAATGGTGCGTTCCTGATCTCCTGAAAGATCGAGTTGTTCATCTAATTGCGCTAGCTTGTTCTTAGCTGCATCTTCAGGACGAAGTTGATTTTGGGCTATAGATGTTTGAATTCCTATAAAAACTACCGCAAGAATAAGTATTAATCGTTTCATGGTTTTTATATTTAGTGCTCTAAAATAGTACATTGTACTTTTTTAAGACCAAATATTAAGCCAAATTGATTTTTTCTTAACGTTTTTTATGACCTTGACGGCGTTTTTTCATACCGCGCTTGCCTTTTCTTCCCTTTTCCCATTTCTCAAATTGCGCTTCGGTTAAGATCGATTTCAGTTCTTTTTTATAGGCTATCTGTGCATCGAGTCGGTTTTTCTTCGCTTCATAGAGTTCTTCGGAAGAGAGTTCGCTTCGCTTCTTGCGATTTTCCATCCGCGATTTCATGGTAACCGCTTTGTCGGTTTCCAACTGAAGCAAACGTGTTTGCTGAGATTCATTAAGGTCTAACGCTAAGGTGAGTTTTTTAACGCGTAAATCTGCCATTTGCTGTGGTGTGAAATCCTTCATCTTTTCACGCAACTCTTTGCGCATTTCTTTTCGGTCTCCTTTACGTTCTTGTGCGTGTACTGCGATTACTGATACTAGTAGCAATACGGTTACTAACTTTTTCATCTGTTTATTTTTTTTTGAGTTACATGCATTGGACGCTTCCGAAGCCAATAGGTTTAATCACATATTCAAAAAGGATCACGTTCCCTAACCAAAAAGTGACGTTTACTCATTGTTGGTTTTATACCTAAGGAAGGCCGATTACTTTCGGTGGTGAATTTTAAAATCGATACCAATGAATGCAAAATGGATTTTTTTAGTACTGCCTATCGCCATCGGCGCTTGGGTATTAACAGATGTGTTGGAAACCACTCCTTCACCGGAAACAAAACGAACGTTACTTGCCGAAGCAGGCTGTGTGTTTATGACCACTATGGGATCACAATCTTCTGCCGAATATGCGCAATATAAAACTTCAGAAAACGTCATGCTGAGTGTTCGGGATGGATTGAGCTGGTTAGCGGATGCCCAATTACCCAATGGCGGTTATGGGGCAGGAAGTCACAATGCACAACATGTTCGTGATCCCCATGCGGTAAAAGCTGATCCGGCAACTACGGCGATGGTCGCGCAAGCGCTATTGCGAAGCGGGAACACCTTTAAAAGTGGAGCGTATGCGACTCAACTAAAGGATGCGGTGTCCTATTTGTTGGAAACGGTAGAGAATGCTGAAAAGGGTGGGGCCTATATCACAGAAGTGCGTGGCACCCAAATTCAACGGAAACTAGGAGAGAATATCGATGCTGTGTTAACTGCACAATTACTGTCGAATGTATTAGATCGCAACCTAAAAGGCTTAGACAAAGAACGCGTCACCCGATGTTTGGATATCTGTATTGACAAGATCGAGTCGGGTACTGATGTTTCCGGTAAGCAAATGGGAGCCGGGTGGGCCGGAGTGCTACAAAGTGGCTTAGCGACGAGTGCCTTGGAAAGTGCCAAAGCAGTAGGAGTACAAGTGGATGAGCGTGTGATGAATCGCAGTAGAAAGTATCAGGAAGGCAATTATAATAAAGATACCGGGGCGGTAAGTACTGAAGACGGAGCGGGGATCATGCTGTATGCGGTAAGTGGAAGTGTTCGTGGAAGTGCGTCGAAAGCCAGAAAGGCGAAGAAGGCCATTGAACGTGCAAAGAAAAAAGGAGTGTTGTCTGAGGATGCAGAAGTGAGCGTTGCAAATCTCAAAAAAGCCGGCTTTGCCGAAAGTGATGCGATGGGGTATGCTACTTCGTACGAAGTCTACGAATCTGCGAAGATGAAAGCCCAAGAAGAAAAGGTTATGGACGGCTTCGGAAACAATGGAGGGGAAGAATTCTTAAGCTTTCTTCAAACCGGAGAATCTCTCTTGGTGAATGAAGATAACGATTGGAAACAATGGTATGATGACATGAGTGGTCGTATTCTTAAAATTCAGAATAAAGACGGCAGTTGGAATGGCCATCATTGTATTACGAGTCCGGTATTCTGCACAGCAACGAGTATTTTATTGCTTACGGTTGAAAACGATATTGAGTTCCTTCAAAAAGTAGGCGCAAACGATTAGTTTTTTGGTTGGATAACACCATTCGGTTGGATTTTTGAATGATTCGCCGGATGGTGTTTATGCATAGGTAGCAAGCAATTGCTGAAAATCGTGATCATCTCGGTAAGGGTTCCACTCCCGGTCCTTTTCAATATAGTGCAATGTTTCTCTATCAAGGTTGAGTGCTTCTTCTAACATTTGAAGGGCTTTTTGCTTTTCACCTACATTCGCATAAAGGCAGGCTAGGTTGTAGGTGCTTCCGCCCAAATTTCGAACCTCTATCAGGCGTTCTTCCGCCAGTTTTAGAAATTTTTCTTTTTCTTCCGCTGCAAGCTGATATTCAGATTTATACATATAAGCCACCCCCAAATTCTCTATAATATTATCGTTAGAAGGCTCCAACTGGTTCGCCTTCAGAAAATAATCAATCCCTCTGTCGAGCATGGTCTCTTCCTTGATTTGTTGCGAATGTTCTGTGTTGACGTATCCCATGCCATTGATTGCGTACGCCGAATTAGGATCTAGTGATAAGGCTTTGCTAAAGGCTTCTCTGGCGGCATCAAAATCTTCTAGGGTACCAAATGCCTTTGCTCGTTCAAAAAGCACATTCCCAACGCCGTTGTGCGCACTTACATATTTAGGATCGAGCGTAACGGCTTGTTGGTACATGGCGAGTGGTTCATCAAACTTTTCTTTGCTCTCAAAAGGACGATGTAGTTCGAAGAAAATGTTACCGAGGATCACATAAGAGACCGCGTCTTGATCATTAATCTGTAAGGCACGTTCTATCTTATTTTTGGCCTCCTCCAGAAGGGCGTTATCCCTTTGAAGGAGATAAATCCCATACAAACTAAGCCCCCAGTTGGCATATACCAAGTTGTTTTGAGGATTGAGCGCTTCGGCTTGCTTGTACTTATCGATACTTTCTAAATAGACATCGGTGCTTTTTTCGATAAACCCCTTTTGGTAGAGTGCCACGCCCCAACTGTTAAAAAATAGATCTTCTTGCGGATGATATTGCGCAGCGATCTCGAAATGCCGGAGGCTTTCTTCTAATAACGCTACCTGTGCGACGTTTTGTAACCAAGTATCATATTTTTTATAAGCCCATTCTGAATGCAGTGTTTTACTCAAATTTTTGAAAGATGCTGAATCTTTGTTCGGAAACTCTTCTAAAATCGCATGAGCTTCGTCATAATGTTGTCGCGTGATGAGATCGATCACTTCTTGGTTATAGCTCTTTTCGGCGATCTCTTGTTCCGAAAGCGAAGTTTGCGAATGGCCTGTCCTACTTTCCTGTTCGTAGCGATTTACCGCATCGTTTATGAGTTTTCTACTGTTCTCAAAGCGATCTTTGGTGTATTTGTACAGTTCGGTGCTGATCTTGGTGTTCTTATCTGTGCTTTCTTTCTTCGGAACATCAATGTCTTTAATGTTTTCCGTAAGGTCCATCAAAAATGAAAACGGTCTGTGGAAGATCTTTGGTGTTTCCAGTTCCAATTCGCTGTGAAGTTTCAGAAAAAAAGAATCAGCGTCATACCCCTTTACAATGAACGCTCCTTTATTATTGTTCTCGAAGAGCTTTTGATGCACGCGTTCACTTGGGTCGTTATTCAAATAACTGATCCAGAACAATTCATTGTCAAATCGCCCCAGATCACCAATCACATTGAGAATAGGGTCTTCCCCACTATAGCCGATGATGATCCACGGTCGGTCCACGCTAATCTTACCCAGAATGTTGGAAGCGCTTTTTGCGACGCGCTTCATTTCATCGTCGGTGTTCAATAGCCATAGTCCGTGCTGCTGCCCATGCAAATACGTAACGGAGCCAGTAGGAAGGGAGCCGGTAGTGATATCGTTTAGGATGGCAATGTCGTAGGTAGGCGGAATAAAATTATATAAGGCAGAAGCCCGAAGTAAGAGGTCGTCAAAATTAACGGTGAGGACGTAGTCTACGTACTTATGCTTCAGGAGTTGCGCCAAATAAATATGTGCCACATTTACCTTTGCTTCCTTTATATAATTACGTAATAAGGTATTTCGGTCTTTGGCATTCAGGCATTTTAAGACATTCGCGTAGGTTTGTTGCTCTGGTGATAAGCGTTTAATTTCCGGTTTATCACGATACATTTCCAGAGCTTTTTCTTTGATGGTGTAGGCCGAAGGAATTCCGGCTGAAACAGAAGCTCCCGCTCCCAGGAATACAATGGGCTTCGGTTGGTTTTCGCGATGTGCCTTTTTCATGAGGTAGACCAGGCTCTCAATATCCTTCGATCGAAACTCTAAAGGAGGGGTCGTGTTCAGATCCATATCTTTCTAATAAGGGTGGGGAGTTTAAGACTAAGATAAGGAAATGTTTGATATTCAGTTTGTTTCTTCGATGATGCTAGGTGATTTGTTTCTTATAGGAACGCAAACCATTATTCAAGAATGGTATGTATCCGTAAAAGTTAGATTTAAATGGTATTTTCACAGAAATTTTACAGGATGCTACGCCTTACTACTTTATTATTGATGTTGATTCTGATGGGATGCGGTTCTGACGATAGTCCTTTTTCTGAAGATGCCACCCCAACCGATGACACCTCTCAAACCGATGATACTTCTCAAACGGATGACACTTCAGAACCCACAGATAGCTATACAACGACTGTTGATTTCGACATCATATTGCTTGTGGAAAATGAAATGAAAGAAGCAATTACGCAAGAAATTCAAAGAGGGACAGCATTTTCTGAAGTTCTAAACATAGCGCAAACTTACGGAGCCGACGGAAGTTTTTATCATTATAATCTCACCGATGGAATATTATCATTTTCATCATACAATTTCACTGAACCTACGGTTATTCAAATGGAGCTAAGTTCAGGGATACATCAAAAACGTCAAGGGTTTTTTAACATCCCTACCGATGGAAGTCGATATGTATACGGTAGCGGAAATAAGATTATTACGTTCTACTATGATCCCGCAGTCGACGAGAACTATTTTTACGAAGTGTATGATATTCCCTCCGGAATGGCATCCGGGCCCATCGAGTTTGAACCGTGGCTTCAGGTGAACCCTTTCAATCAAGAATTCAATTTTATCAAAAACAATCACTTGGCATTGTTCTTTGATGACGGGGTAAGTGGCATTAACAAAAGAATTATCGATCTATATAACCCAGAGAACGTTCACAAGTTAGAGCTACCCGGGGTTACCGGAGCAGAAGCGATATTAGAAGATCGCTATTATATATTTCAAGAGAACCAATATCTTCAGTATAATCTTTCTGAAGGAATTTGGGAAGAGACGGTTTCCGGGGGCGACCCCATCGATAGTCGTTTTGCGAAATCAACGGCGTACCGTCTAGGAGCTGAGATGGCCTATCTAGAACCGGCCGCGCCACCAACATTCTTTCTTTATTCTCCTTCAATCTATAATTTCGAAACGAAGACCAAACGCAAATTTCGACCCGATGCGTTAGCTGATGCCCTCGAAGCAAGTGATGGGTATTCATTATCTCGAATCCATGATCGATACATCAACTTAGAGGCCGAAGTTGTTATATATGCGTATGAATACCGTGCGTTTGATGCTAGTGGCGATACGTATGAAGATCGGTATGCCGTCGCATTCGTAAATTACAACGATGAGATTATTGAAAAGATTGATGTTCCCTACGAGGTGCAGGATATCTTCATTAAAGAATAATTACAGCGACAAACATTAGTGGGTAGCATCACCTTGAATCAACTCTAAAGTAGTCTGATATATGGGTTGTTGGAGCGTTTTCGACTTCAGCCAGGCGTAAAAACTGATGGCAAAAAGATCTTCTTCCTCCAAACTGCGCCACTCGAAGGAGCCCTCAATTTTCTGCAGAAATTCTTCCGAAGTCGCTATCGATGGGTTGTCATACCACTTTTCGGCTAAGGAAAGAAAAACAAATGCTCTCGATTCTCCCATGATCTTTAGTGTATTTCGATGCTTTCTTCGGAAACTTTTAAGTCGTGAAGCTAACGGGTCCAGTAAGTCTTTTTCCATAAGTAATAAAATTTCCATGAGTTCTTTCTGAAGTACCCAAGCGCTTCCAAATATCTTCAAATAGTAAGTGCGCGGGCGATTTAGCTGAAGCAATTCTCGGTAAGCCTTTTCAAATTGCTCCTGCTGAAAAAATACCAATACCCGAATTAACATAGCTTCGGGGGTACTCTTATCAATTTCAGAAAGGACCGCCACAGATTTCTCTATGGCGCCACTGTAGAGATAATTGAGTGCTCGGTACTGTTGAAGTTGTTGTCTCAGGTTTTGGCTGCCAGGCAACAACATGGTTTTTAATACTTCCTCCAATTGTGAAAGCAAGCTTAAGGAGGTTTCAAATGTCTTATTTCGAAAATGGGAAATGGCTACCAAAAGCAAAATTCTACTGTAATAATACCGATGTTTTGTAATTGATTCTTTCTTGCGGTTTACTGCGGAAAAAAAGGTGGTGATCCAATGATGCGCTTCATTAAATTGTCGGTTTTTTTCTCCCACACGATACACTTGTTTTAGCATCAAAAAATAGCCTTTATAGGTAATTGTTTCGTCAAACTTCAACTGTCTTTCCTTCTGAAGCCATGCGAAAGGAGCCACATCATGCTCTTCAGAAACCATCGCTACTTGGGCACATAGCATGTTGATCTGATGTTCTTGCTGAAGTGCCAACACGTACTTGCGGTACGTAGTGATGGTATTGTTATAGGTTTCAAAAGGGTAGTGATTTAAATATTGCACTTTGGTATGGTAGATTTCACAAAGCAACGCATAGGCATCCAACGTTGCTGCCTCTTTCTCGGCCTTCCGAAGTGTTTTAATTGCCAAGGAAAATAGTCGTTGTTCAAAAAAGACACGAGCCGCTAACAAGCCTCGAAGAATATACATTTCTTCACTGCTTTCTTCTTCAAAGTTCCGGATCGCAACAAATTCTATCAGGCTATCTTTTAATCGCTTGGTCAATGCATACAAGCTGTTTTTAGCTGGTTTCCCATAAATTATTGTATCCAGATTGGCGTAGGACTTCTTGCAAAGCAGCCGAAAAAGTTCTGTATTCTTGGTGTCGCCTCGCTGATTTCGCGTTTGTTGAAATTGAATAAAACGCTGCCGCTCTCGTTCGCTAAGAAAAGCTATGATGTCAATTAATTCGTCCATTGAATCGTTAGATTATGTAGATAAAAGTACTTTTAATTAAGATTATTGTTTGAAAAATACTTATTGAATCGTAAGATAGGTATAAAAATTGGGTTGTCTTGAAAACACCTTTCTATCATCTTTGTTTTCGAATCATAACATTATTTGATATGAAAACTATTGAAGACAAAACTGCTAATAGAGCAAAAAATAATTTGAAGGAACAGACTCCTTTTAATTGCAGACCAACCCCAGCTTTTATTTCTGCTTCTTGGACGGCCTTATTTATTGGAATGATCTCTTTCTGTGTGGGACTCTGGAATTCGAGCATGTGGTTGAATGAAAAGGGCTATTATTTTACTATTCTAATGTTCGGCCTTTTCTCGGTCGTATCAGTCCAGAAGAGTGTTCGAGATAAGCTGGAAGGGATTCCGGTGACTGAAGTGTATTACGGAATCAGTTGGTTTACCACCATTGTTTCGATTTTATTATTGATCATCGGACTCTGGAACGCTGATTTAGAATTAAGCGAAAAAGGATTTTACGGAATTACGTTTATTTTAAGCTTATTTTCGGCCGTAGCTGTACAAAAAAATACACGCGATATTCATTTCTTAGATCGGCAAAAGGCGTCTCAAACTCCATAAGAAAAAAGCCGCATCCGCGGCTTTTTTTATTGTAACTCTACAAAAAGCCCATCCTCAGTTTTCTCCACCTTTGCCAATTTGTGTTTGGTCAATGTTTTGATGGATTTGTCCCACTTTTTATTGCTTAGTTCGCTTTGCTCTTTAAGTTCTCCTAGCGGAATACGTTCTGCTTTTTTCAGCAGTTCAAATACTAGTTTCTCTTCGTCATTGAGATCCACCTGAACCCGGCGCTCCGGTTTCATTTGCGGGAAGAACAACACTTCCTGAATGGATGCATTGTTGGTTAAGAACATTACGAGTCGGTCCATCCCAATCCCCATACCGCTGGTAGGAGGCATTCCGTATTCCAAAGCACGCAAAAAGTCATAGTCAATAAATTGCGTTGCTTCGTCATCACCGCGATCGGCCAACTTCAACTGTGCTTCAAAGCGTTCTCGCTGATCCACTGGGTCGTTCAACTCACTATAGGCATTGGCAATCTCTTTTCCGCAGACCATCAATTCAAAACGCTCGGTAAGCTCTGGGTTGTCGCGGTGCTCCTTGCATAACGGACTCATCTCTTTCGGGTAGTCTGTTATAAAAGTTGGTTGAATAAAATGCGGCTCACATTTTTCGCCAAAGATCTCATCGATCAGCTTTCCTTTGCCCATACTGTCATCTACTTCGATGTCCATCTCTAAGGCCGCCTGACGAATTTCGGCTTCGGTTTTTCCAAGAATATCAAAGCCGGTGTGTTCTTTAATGGCATCAGCCATGGTTACTCGGGGGTATGGAGCTTTGAAATCGACCGTATGTTTCCCAAAAGTAACTTCCGAAGTACCATTTACCTGCGTTGCGCAATATTCTAACAATTGCTCGCAGAAATCCATCATCCAGTTGTAATCTTTGTAGGCAACATAGATCTCCATGGCTGTGAATTCCGGATTGTGCGTACGATCCATTCCCTCGTTTCGGAAATTTTTGCTGAACTCATAAACACCGTCGAATCCTCCAACGATCAATCGTTTTAGATACAATTCATTGGCAATACGCATGTATAGCGGAATGTCCAAACTATTATGATGCGTTACGAATGGGCGTGCCGCAGCACCTCCCGGAAGCGGTTGCAAGACGGGAGTTTCTACCTCAAAATACCCGCGTTCGTTGAAGAACGTGCGCATGGCATTAAAGAGTTTCGTTCGCTTCAAAAACACGTCTTTCACATGTTGGTTGACGACCAAGTCGGCATAGCGTTGTCGGTATCGCAATTCGGGGTCATTAAAGGCGTCGTGTTCCTTCCCTTCGCTGTCAACTTTAGGCAAGGGTAGGGGACGCAAGGCTTTTGACAGTAAGGTGAAATCTTCGACCATCACAGTCTTTTCACCCACTTGTGTCATGAACAATGTGCCTTCAATCCCAATAAAATCACCTATATCGAGCAACTTTTTATAGACGTCGTTGTATTTTTCTTTGTCGTCTCCCGGGCAAATCTCGTCCCGATTGAAATATACTTGTATACGCCCTTCTGAATCTTGTAACTCTGCAAAAGAGGCTTTCCCTTGAATACGTCGAGACATTAATCGACCCGCCATGATCACCTTTTTTCCTTCTTCGAAATTCAATTTGGCCTCCGAGGTCAGGGTGTCTACAGGAAACAAATCTGCCGGATAGGGATTAATGCCTTTTTGCTGTAGTTGTTTGCGTTTTTCTCTACGTACTTGTTCTTGTTCAGAAAGTTGCATGGGTTGTCATTTAAAGGCACAAAATTAGCCTATTTCGAGCGTTTTACTCCCAAAAGTTTCTAAAAAATGACAGGCCTAATGAGCGGAATTATTTTTTAATGAAGCGATGGTTTCCTGTAAACTTTCATCGTCAGGACGCAGTTCCAGCGCTTTTTCATAGGCTTTAATGCTATCGTTTTTCTTTCCTACATATTGTAGTTTATTCCCCAAATTGACGTAGGCGTAGTATTGCTTCGGAAAGACTTTTGTAGCGAGTGTTGCTACAGCAAGAGCCGCCTCGTGTTCTTCAGAGTATAATAACACACTGGAATACGTTAGAAGTCCGCGTATATCTTCGGTTAAAGAAGCAAGTTTTGGGACGAGCTTCTCGCTATTTGAAATTAAACTCTGAATGCCCTGTTTCTTTAATTGCTCCATTAAAAATGTTACTTCCGGATAATTAGGTTCATAAGGTTCCGAAGAAATGATGGCAAGCAGATCGGCTTCTAGAGAGGTTTTTGGATGTTCCACAATTCTGCCTACTTCGTGATGATCTTTGTAGATAATAAACGTAGGAACGCGATGAATGCCTATCCCTTCTTCCTCCCCGCCCGGTGATTGTTTGTACGCCTCTCGCTCATTGTCCAATGCGATCATTTGTAAGCGGTCGAGCGGAAACTCCGCTGCTTCTAATATTTTGTAGAATCGAGGAACTTCGCGTTTGCTATCTCCACACCAAGTACCCATAAAGGCGGTAATGGTGTATTCGGAAAGATTGGGTTGCAGGGATGAAACAATGTTATCATCGGGTGCATAGGTGGCTTCTTCGGAAACAAACCATGCTGAAAATGGTGTTGAGGACAAGGCCTCCTTATTGATGGGGCCGAGCAATTTTTCGGAAGCATCCGCTGCGGTGATGCGTTGGTTAAAATGTTGTGCCGAAACGGAAACGCAAATAAGAAAACAAAGTTGGGTGATCATAGTGGAAACTGACATATTTGAAGGTTTTAGAAGTGTCCTTCAAAAGTGAGCGGGTTTACCGAAAAAGGAAAGCGTTATAGGGTTGAATTGAGGGCTAGACCCCCGTTTGATTTACGTTTGGAACCGCTCTTTTACTTCTTCTCTGCTCGTTACGTCAAGCTTTCTGTAAAGATTGTTAATGTGTGTTTTAACAGTACTTACGCTTACAAAGATTTCGGTAGCGATCTCTTTGTTCGTTTTATTGTGCAAGATGAGTTGTAGTACTTTTTCTTCTTGTTCTGAAAGACGCTGTCGCAATTCTTGCTGTGTGTAGGCTTGCTTTTTTTGACTTCGGAAGAAATACAGATTACCCAGTATTGAAACGAGGCATACCACGCCTAGAAAATAGACCCACCACGGAAGCTTGTTGTCGTGTACTGTTTCCGAAATTAAAAAGCGATCGCTACGTAATTCGGCTTCGTATTGTTTGGTGTAGGGCGCTTCAGGATAGTCCGCTTTTAATCGATCCAGGAGTTGGTCATAATAGGTATTGTTGTTGAGGTCGGTAAGATAATACGAGTGCAGCACACTTTTTCGGTCACTTAAAAAAGAGTAGATGTATAATTCGGCTAACGGTTCTTTTAATTGTGCACCATATTCTTGTAAAATGTGAAACCATTTTTGCGTATTGACCTTTCGATTGGCTTCGCTTCGGTACTCCATAAACGCATAGCGCATGTCATTTTTTAAGGAATCGATCTTTAGAAAGGTGCCGGCACTTCGATCGCGGGTTACGATCTTACAAAACATCTCCTGTTCAAACCCAAAAGGTAGCTCGAGCGCGGTGGTGTTATTCGCAATAAAAAGTACTTCTTCGCTATTGGGGCAATGGCCGGTTATGTGGGCTAGGTTTTGATCGGTATCCTCGCAAGTATCGGCATGAATTCTGTATATTTTATTTTCTGAAGGCAGGTTATCTCCCGCAAAGAGGAAGTATCCTTCTTCATCGGGTGTTGTTTTTGCGATGATCTGCTCGTGATATACTCCGGAAAGCTTCCGATAATCTTCCACTAGCGACAAATAAACGGTTCCCTCCTGAAAAGCAGGACCTACTTTCCCTTCAAAGAGATATTGTGCGCTACTTGAGGGAGTCCACAAGCCAACGCACACCAGTAGCAGAGAAAATACGAAGCGTTTCATCGAGACCAAGATACTAACAAACAAGCGGTCGTACAACGCCTGTAACAATTCTAATTTTCTTCGACCCATAGCTTGATTATTAATCGTAATTTTGTGGTTATGAGTATTTGGAGGGTGTTGCTATCCATTTTGTTTCCGCCCTTGGCGGTGATCGATAAAGGTTGTGGATCGATCTTAATTGTCTTAATTTTAACCATTTGTGGTTGGATTCCCGGTGTGATCGCCGCTCTGATCATTTTAAATAACCCAAAATAATCACCCCATGATAAAAAAAATCATGTTCCTCGCGATGCTTGCCGTTACTTTGGTAAGCTGCCAGTTTACCGAAACCATGGTGCTCAATGAAGACGGTTCCGGAAGGATGTCGGTAAGCATGGATCTCAGCGAAATGATGGCGTTTACGCAAGAGTTTCAAAAAGATTCTACCTTGACCAAGCAAGACACTATTATTCCCTTTAAAGCGATCTTTGAAGAGAAAAAGGACAGTATTGCCAAATTACCTGCCAAGCAACAAGCGCGACTCAAGAAAATGGAAAAGTACAGCGCGCATTTGGTAACCGATCCCGAAAAAGGCACGATGATCCTTGATGTTTTTGTAGACTTTGCTTCCGTAAGCGAAGCAGATAATTTGATGAACGGCTTCAGCCAGGCGGAAGGATTGGTCCCTAAGTCGGGTACAAATATGACCGAAGATGCTTCCGAAGAAAAAGAAGAGGAGCCTGAAATTGTAGGAGTTACCTACGCTTTTAAAAATGGTATTTTTAAAAGAGATGCGTTTATTAAAGACAAAGCAGCCCATAAAAAGCAGATCGATAGTTTGCAATCTGCCAAGGCTTTTATGGAAGATATTTCTTATACCTTGAAATATACCTTTCCGAAACCAATCAAAGAAAGTTCTGCTGAGGATGCGATGTATTCCTTAGACCGTAAGACTGTTCAGGTAACGCGAAAGTTTATAGATTATATGACCGATCCGAACGTGCTGGATCTCGAAGTCGTTCTCGAACAATAGAAAGTTATGAATAAAGAGGTAAGCCTTACCGATTTAGGAAACAAAGATTTCAAAGAAACTTGGAACCTTCAAGAGAACTTGTTTCAAGAGATTCTCGATACGAAGATCCGGAATCGCAGAGAAGATACTTCGGTCGCCACGGATAATCATTTCTTATTTGTAGAGCATCCGCATGTATATACCCTTGGGAAAAGCGGGGATATGTCTAATTTGTTGATTTCTGAAGACCAATTAGAAGCTATCGGTGCTACTTTTTATAAGATTAACCGCGGTGGCGATATCACGTATCACGGGCCGGGACAAATTGTGGGCTATCCTATTTTAGACCTCGAGAACTTCTTTACAGACATTCATAAATATTTACGATTGTTGGAGGAAATGGTGATCCTTACCCTGGCAGATTACGGCATCAAGGCAGAACGATCCAAAGGGGAAACCGGCGTTTGGTTAGATGTAGGCACTCCCTTTGCGCGAAAGATTTGTGCCATGGGGGTACGCGCCAGCCGATGGGTGACTATGCATGGTTTTGCATTGAATGTAAATGCCGATCTGGGCTATTTCGATCATATGATTCCCTGTGGAATTCGCGGAAAAGCAGTAACATCCATGCACGTAGAACTAGGTCAAGAAAATGTAGACGAGCAAGCGGTGAAAAATCGGTTGATACATCACTTTGCGAAATTATTTGAAGCTGAAATGGCATCGCTCCCCCTTTCTGAAGTAACTACCGCTACTTGATATCGTAGCGAACGATGGTCTTTTCATCCCCTTGTCCTACAAGTAATAATCTCCCTTGCTCCATGGAGACATCAAACCGCCCACTTCCATACACCGGGAATCCACGTTGTAAGACTCCTTCTTCGTTGTACAAATAAACATTGTTCTCTTGGGTTTCAGTCACCGTAACGTATACGCCATTACGGGTTTGCAAAAGGGTAGGCGTGGTGTACACGCCAAACGGTAACTCGATTAATTGCTGGTTGATGCGGAGCAAATTATCATCTAAGGTGACTACGGTGGTTCGTTCTGCTTGGCGCGAATAGCCTGCTGCTACGGTTTCCTTTGAGGATTGTACGCTGCCTGCAGCTGAGATCTTTGAGAGCGTATCATCTGCTCCCCACACAACAAACTGTCCATTTTCACCGGTAATGGGAAGTTCAGAAAACGAGAATTTCTCACGCACAGGCACTCGTGTCTTTCCGGTTCTGCTGAGAATGTGCAAGGTGCCGTTCGTAGTAGCGATCAACACATAATCTTTGTTTCCCATCCTAATGTGCTGTGCCGGTAAGGCAATGGTACTTTTTGCCTTTCGGAAGGTAAATCCGCTTACCACCTTCGCATTTGAATCATATAGAAGGATCTCCTCCCCCTGTACGATCGCAAAGCGATATTTTCGATTATTATCATAATCGAAGACTGCAAGCGGTTGCGTAATGTCATCGTTGAATTGCACCGGAAATGGAGCCACAGGGTTTCCGTTTCGGTCCCAAACATGTAGTGCATTTTTAGTGGTGAATGCTAATTGTTTCTTTCCGTTGCGCAGCAGATCGATTTCGTGGAAGGTGCCAACAAGAGGTTCTTTTAATGACTTGCTCCAAAGCACCTTGCCGGTTGCATTCAATAGGTGAATATTGTTTTGAACATCCTGAACGATCACATCTTTGCCTTTGGTGCGATGGTTAGTGAAAAACTGCGGTGGAGTGAGCAATTCGCGGTCGAGGGTCTTACTAAAACGCTGTGACACCTGCCCCGGAGGTTGTTGTGAAGTTCCGGTAGGAAGACAGGCAAAATTGGCGTGTGCAAAACTTCCTTCATGAATAAATTGAAGCATACTAAACGGATACGAACTTAAAGGCGTTGTATTATTTGCTTTGCTTCGGAAGAAAAAATGACTGACGCTATTGGAAACATGCTCCTCCCAATGATAATATACAAGGGAGGCATTGCCGGCCATAACTTCCATATGTGTTTTATAGTACGAAGTTTTGTTAAGGATATTGTTAGTTTGCGCTGCAATTATGATGGCTTCGGCCACTTGCTCATTTTCCGCAAAAACAATAAAACCCTCTTGCTCAAACGCTACTGTTGGCGTTAGGCTTCCCATGATCTCTTGTAAGGGCTGAAACACTTCGGGAGTGCGAACAACACTGTATAATTGTAGGTCTCTAAAGGTATCTGCCTCATTGAGAAAGGGTATCCAAACTTCCATCATTCGGGCCGCGTCGATGCCTCGAAATGCCCAAGCGTTTCCTGATGGAAGTGTCATGCTGCCAATCTCGTTTGTCGCACCAAGCGTTCCTTCCGGGTCTTGAAGTGCTATCGAATCCGAGGTTTGTTTCGATAACTGTTCCAACAGAAGATTTCCATCAGTGTAGGTGGCAGAAATCGCTTTTAGGGCTGTATTAGGCAGGATCTCTGGTAATAGGTTCGTCTGGGGTTGTTGCTGATCAAATATTTTTAGCAACGGTCGTAATGAATCGGTTACCGCAATTACGCCGCTGGTTTCAAGACCTCCGGATAATACATTAACATCCCAAACTCCGGGTCCGCCTAACCGCTTTTGAGTGCTGTCTGAAATCCGCTGCAACGGCTTGTTGTAGATGATGGCTACTTCTGAAGCCTCTTTCAAGCGAAAGAGTTTTTCAATAGAAGATTCCCATCTTGTTTCCGAAGAAAGTTGTTGTAGTAACCACTCTGAAGAAGAAGTGGCTAAAAAAACACTGTCAATCACAGCTATATAAGTTATTTGATCTTCAATGGTGATTTTTTGAAATGTATGGGACGCCTGAGTGCGCTGTTCTACCATGCGATTGGGTACACTGTCTAAGACGACCAACGTACTGTCATTACGAGTGACAAAGAAAAATTGAGCGACACTGTCTTGCTCTTTTAAAGCTAAATAACTTTTTGAATCCGGATTCAGTTGTTCTAGGAGCGAGCCTTGAGTTGTCAAGAACTGATTCAACGGATACGTCGAGAAATTCGACAGCAAGGAATTTTGTTGCCAATCGCTTTTAAATAGTTCAAAATCGGATACTTCAAATATAAGGTCAGCATCCTTAGGAAGGTATTCATAGATGGGTTGCTGTGTCGCTCCATTGAACTGGCAAGCCACGACGTAACAGCAAACAATCAATCCTAATATAACTCTAAAGCAGCGTTTCATTCTTACAAAAATAAACAGGAATCACACGTCATAGTACAACATGGCGCATAGGTTATCGACCGGTTGTTAACAGCATTATAGTGGTAAGGATAATTGCTTCGGAAGTAATTGAAAGCTTTTTCGATGATAGGGAGTAACGCCAAATTCTTTCAAGGCTTCTCGGTGCGCTTTTGTTGGATAGCCCTTATTGCTATCCCATTGATATTCCGGATGCTCCTCATGAATTCGTTTCATAAAGGCATCACGGTATGTTTTTGCCAAGATCGAGGCAGCCGCAATATGCAGGTATTTACCATCTCCTTTCACAATACATTGGTAGGGGATGTCATCAAAGGGTGTAAAACGATTTCCGTCTACAGCAATGAACTCCGGTTTAGGTTTTAATTTTTGAATGGCGCGAGTCATTCCAGTGACCGAGGCCCAGAGAATATTCAATTCATCAATCTCATTCATCATTACGTGTTCCACTGCGTAACTCACTGCTTCCGCTTCAATGATATGTTTTAATTCTTCGCGTTTTTTTTCGGAAAGTTGTTTCGAATCTGTCATCCAAGGATGAGAAAAGTTTTTTGGAAGGATCACAGCGGCAGCGGTAACAGGGCCGGCCAGACAGCCTCTTCCGGCTTCATCTGTGCCGCACTCTAGGCGTTCCGAAGAAAGAAAAGGTGCTAACATTCCCCTAAAATTACCTTTTTTATTGCGATAAAAGAAATCTAAGGTGCTGGCGTTATCCTTAGATGGCAATTCGGGGCAAAAGACTACCTTTGCGGCAAACTGTATTTAAGTTAATGAGAGGAATTGGTTTCATTTCTATGTTGTTATTTTCTATGGGTACGCTGTATGCCCAGATAGGGGAACTTCAAAATCAACAGACCGAAGTGCCTACCGGTCAAACCCTTGAGAATGACCTTTCAGAAGGTAGAAACGTTGGAGATGTAAAACGAGCCCCCATCGATCTCTATAAGATCATCTCTTTTGAAAGGGATACTACACATCTGGATACGACCTTATCGATTCAAAAAGATTATAAATTCAATTATTTGAGGCGCGATCACTTCGAATTGCTGCCGTTTTCAAATGTTGGCCAAACCTACAATTCTTTGGCGTATAATTTTAATGAGAACAATATGATGCCGCTGTTTGTGGCGCAATCACATCATTTCAATTATTTAAGAACTGAAGACATAAATTACTATCACGTTCCTACCCCCTTGACGGAGCTATACTTTAAAACAGCTTTCGAACAGGGACAACAATTAGATGCGTTCTTTACGGTAAATACGAGCGAGCAATTCAACTTTTCTATCGCATACAAAGGGGTGCGTTCCCTCGGAAAGTACCAACATATATTGACCAGTACCGGAAATTTTAGGTTCACCACTAACTATGCGAGTAAGAATAAGCGCTATCGTTTTAGGGGGCACCTCGCAGCCCAAGATATATTAAATCGGGAAAATGGCGGCTTAACTCCAAATTCTATTATGCTCTTTCAAACCGATGATCCTGAATTTGAAGATAGAGGTCGTTTGGACGTGAATTTCGAAGATGGTGAGAACAAACTCGAAGGACTCCGTTTCTATGGAGAGCAAGAATACGATCTTATTGCGAAACGCGACTCGACCGGATACAACTTAGTTACCGCCGGAATGAGTGCTGTCTATGAAGATAAGTTTTATGAATACCGCCAAAACTCCCCGTATGAGCCTTTTGGACCTTCGTACAAAACCGAAGGGCTTCGCAAAACTACCAAGCTAGAGGACTTTAAGGCAAGAGGCTATGCGCGCTGGGAAAACTCCTTACTGGGCGATATGAGCGCCTTCATTCAATATACCGATTACAACTATGGGTATAATACCGTAATTCAATTAGCGGATGGGCGCATTCCAAACCGACTCAAAGGAAACCTGGTACAGGCAGGTGCTACGTACAAAAAACAGTATCGCGGGTTTCAACTTTCCGGAAAGGGAATGATCAATATTTCAGGGGATTTTGATGCCAATTTCCTAAGCGGTGCAGCTTCTTTCGCGTTTAACGAAAATAATAGTGTAGAAGCATCGGCAAGTATTCATTCGGTCGCTCCTAATTTTAACTTCTTGTTGTTTCAGAGCGATTATGTGAATTATAATTGGCAGACCAATTTCAATAATGTAAAGACACAAGAATTACAATTTAAACTAGATTCCAAAAAATTATTGAAAGCCACGGTTACCTATACCGGGATCGACGATTATACCTTTTTTGCCATTCAACCACAAGATTCTACCCCCACGCCCCAACAGTTCGGCGAGCGTGTAGATTACCTAAAAGTAAAAGCTGAACGTGAGTTTCGCTACGGAAAGTTCGCCTTGATGAACACCGTTCTTTTCCAGCAAGTATTGAGCGGTGAAACCGTGTTAAATGTGCCGCAATTGGTCACACGAAACTCCCTATACTATACGGACGAATGGTTCAAGAAAGCATTGTTCTTGCAGGCTGGAGTCAATTTTAAATATTTTACTTCTTACAACATGAACGCCTATGATCCGGTGTTGGCTGAATTCTACGTTCAAAACGATCAGGAATTAGGCGGTTTTCCGTTAGTCGGACTTTTCTTTAACGGAAAGATACGGCAAACGCGTATTTACTTTCAATACGAGAACTTTAGTGCGATATTCTCGAATTCAAATGATTATTTTTCCGCGCCGGGCTATCCGTACCGCGATCCGGTATTGCGATTCGGACTCGTTTGGAATTTCCTTCTCTAGTTTTATTGCTTCGGAATGGAAGGCGGTACGTTGTGACCTTCCGAAAGGGTATCCGTGATCAAAGAATCCAGCGTACGTTCTTGGATGAGGTCAGCATCAAGCCGCTCAGGCCATACGTCTGAATCTTTTAAGTTCTCTGAAGCTTTCCAGGTTTCCCCTAACTGGTTTAAGATCTCTTCCGTCCATCGAGATGGATGCTTGGCGTCAATCCATACCACATCCCGGTATTGTGCATCCACCAGAGCCAGGTCAGGCGTTGCGGCACCGTCAAACTTCTTGCTGTCTTCTCGTTTTGCTGCCACTGTGGAAAGGACAAAGAGTCGTTTTCTTCCGGCAATATCCTTGATAAACGGACGGAATTCCACGGGTCGATTGACCGTCCAATCGTATTCTTTTCGAGATTCAATGACCTTCAACGGCATCGCCGAGACTCCAGCCATACCTTCTTTTTTGGCCGCATGATTGTAGTAGAATAATTGATCGGTGCCATCGGCAGGAATCATCACACTAAATGATAAACTGGTGCGCTCCTCGCCAATAGGTTCTAAACCGAACCAATGATAGAGTCCGCTATACGCATCCACCTCCATATCATCAAAATTGAAATCGGTGACAAAAGGCTGCCAATTCTCATCGTCTTCCAGATCGGGAATTTTTACCGCTGTCTCCATATTCCACGGTAATGGATCGGTAAAGCCTCCTAAAAACTGAAGGGATTGGGCTTGCAAACGAGAGACTTCTTCAGCTAAGGTATTTTGTCGCGTTAAGAAGGGATGTTCTTGAATTTCTGAAGCCGGGATATAGGTTCCTTTTCCTATGGTAATTCGTTCTAGGTAGTCAGACACATCGTGTTCTCCCGGTTCTATGATCATGACTCCGCCGTAGGTAGGATACGGGAAGAAAAATCCTTTCCACCGAATTAAACTGACGACTTGTACCCAGCGCCCTTCATCATTTTTCATGTAGAACACATCACTGGGTTCTAGGGTAAATAATTGTAATAGATTGAAACGCTGCACGACAGCATTATAGGTATTTCTGCTGAACGCCATGGATTCCCCAATACTAAAAGTAATAGGGACTCGGTTTTCCCCCGCGAAGCGCGGAAATGGAGAAGTGCTTTCTACGACAAAAACTTCTTCGGTATTGTCGTTTATGCGTTGCCACATATATTCTTTTGAAGGCTGAACGGCCATGGTCCATTGGTTGGTGCTATCCACACGAACCAATTGTGGTAGGGTAACTTCCTGCGTTTCTCCAACCGACTCGTACGCCATGGTCACAATGTTGTTGAAGGGTTGGATGCGTTCGTTCTGGGTAAGTGGTAATTCATGAATTTCGACCTTGTTTAAGTTCGTAAAAACATTATAGGTCTGCATGTATTGATAGAGGTCTAGCTTCCAACCAAAGAACCATCCGGTGACAAAAAATGCTGCAATACCTAAGAGGATGAGCAAGCGTTTTCCGGCGTTTGGAGCGTTCCGGAATTGGCGCAGCGTTAGGATAAGAAACAAAGCGCCTACTAAAATGACAAAAAGGTACTTCCGTAGAAAGAGCAAGGCAGGCTGGTAATCATCTCGTAAAAAGAAGAGAAGGGCGATTAGAATGATCGCACTGATCACTACAATCCGTTTTTGTTTGGGGCCTTTTTTCCAATACGCTTTCATCGTGATGTCATTTTATTTAATCATTCCTTTGTTCTTCAAACGTTCCCGAGCACTGGGTTTTGTATCTGCTTCGGTTTTAGCAGACTCTTTTGTGGCTGAAGGTTCTTCTTCCAATTCGTCTTCGGTAATATCTTCTACAAAATCACGCCCCTTATTGTATGCCTCTTTCATGTTCTTCTTGATGTTCTCAGCTTTCAATCCTTCCGAAGTAAAAAAGAATAAGGAAGCGATATAGGTTCCGATCAGCGTTCCTACGATGGCCGAAACAAAGTATTGAATAAATACATGTATGGGAGTTGCAAAACTGATAATGGCTCCAGCGATAACGAACACTAAGGTGATCCACACCAATCGCATTAAGAAGGGTTGTTTGTGGACGAATCCTTTTCGGCTTTCAGGTTTCATTTGTAAGGCTTCAGAATGCATCAACTTGTTGAAAAATCGATAGATCCGATTGCTCTTCGACTCGCGCCAATATATAACGATTCCGAATAAAATAGCCAAGGTGAAAATGATGATCTCTAGTGTCATGATGCTTTTGGTTTACGTGGGTTAAGAACACTTTTTATGACCCATTTGCGATAACTTTCGGGCCACTTTGGAAATTGTTGATAAAAGGTTTCCTTGTCATACCAATAGAGGTGTAGCGGGTCAATAGGCGTTCTTTTGGTAAGCAGTGTCCAAATCAGATCGATATGGTCTTCTTCTAAAGAAGAATGGGGTTCCAGAAGCGCTTTAGAATAAATGGGCGCCACCACCTCATTAATATTGAGGTCGCGTTCTACGATCTTTCGTTGGTTGTAGCGTTCCACACTCAACAGTTCTTTTTGCGTCACTTCATCCAATTCATTGAGATAGCGCTTGAAGATAAACGGACTGTCTAAAATCTCATCTAGCGGATGGTTCCATTCGGTGAGCTTTTGCACAAATAAATGCTTTTTAATACGCTCGTAACGCTCTGTTTTAGCAGCCTTTTTAATGTCGAATTGCGCAATGACATGATTCACCATCGTGGTGGTGAGCTCGGCATGGTCAATATGGAACAAGGTCACGTCATGCGCCGTATCTTTAATTGCTTTTTTAAAGGTCTCTTCAGATTCAAACACCATGATGTCTGTAATAAAATCGCGCAACAAAAACACGCCGCCAAAGGCTTTGGTATAGAAAGAGCGCACTTGCAAGTGCAACGGTTCAAGTTCCAGTTTTCGATGGCGCAGGTCTCCGTAGGTTTTAGCAGAATGTAGCAGAGCCTGATGCAGTTGGGTGTCTATAAAATGATTTCCTTCCTGAAATTGACGCACCAGCTGTGCTTGTTCTTCTTGTTTTTTCTGAAGGTTATGTAACAGCTGAAACCGTACTTCCACCTTTTGATATCGCAACAGGTCTAAGGGTTCAAAATAAGAATCCATAAACTGATCGATATCGAGACATAAGGCCGAATCTTTCGTAATGTCCCGTATCTCACGTCGGTAGGCTGCAAAAACGGCCGTCATCACATTTTCATCGAAGCTGTGAAAAGGATAATATACCGGCTTGTCTTCCTGCTGAGGCGAAACAATGATGGCATGTGTATTTGCTTCACTTGGGTTGAGGTAATGCCTTGCGTTTTTCTCTTCGGCGATCTCCGGACTCCATCCTAGTCCGTCTACGTGAAAACGCTCCAGTACTGTAGGGGCAATTCCCAGTAACTCCAAACAGCCATTATAGCGACGCGCTAACGATCCCGAAACTGGAACCAAGCCCGCACCAAACAATCCGGCTGATTTGAGTTCGTCTATCATAGCGTATCTTTTTCAAATTGGTCACGCGCCTCCATCTGAACCCGTAAGTCATGAACGCGCTGGTCTACTTTTCGTTTGAAGTCGGTGTCGGCAATGGTCGCTACATTGTCCAAATAACGCACTACTTCTTGCTTTCGAATATCTGAAAAACTCAATCCCTTCATATTTGCTTTCATCAATTCCTGAAGCATGTTGAATTTAGTCTCGTAGGGTTTCTTAAAATACAAGCTAGGGTCTTCAAACCATTCCTTCGGAAGATCAAAATCGGTCAATCGTAAGGAAACGGCACTTTGAATATTTCGGACATCCCGTGAAGAGAAGAACGGAAACGCTTTTTGAATGGCTTGATACAAGGCTGCATAGAACATGTGATCACTATCTTGATGCTTTCCAGCCACTGTATCATAAATTTCCAACACGCGTTCTTCGGTTGGTTTTTCAACCCGTGAGAGGATTTCCCCCATATTTTTGGCGAGTCCTTGATCGCTCAAATAGTCGTAGTCTTTTGGATTGTTCATATTGACAAAACCGGGCAAGGTCTTTTCAATTTTTTTCCACCATAAATAATCCTGATCCACAAAATCAGGAAGGGTTCGCGCACCGTCTATTTTAAATCTGCCTTGCACTCGCGAGATCACGGCTTTATCGAGCATTTCGGGAAGGTTGGTAAAAAGCCCTACGGAACTGTTCCCATAGTTCACCGCGTAGGCACCTTCTGTGTATCGTAAAAACACACCAATTACTTCTTTTACTCCGGCTGAAACCCCTTGTGCGGTACGTTCTTGTAGGTTGTTCTCGGCGTCATCGATAGGCGCAAAGATCAATTTTGTAGGATCTTGTAGCGGTTTCATCCATTGCACCATTTTTTCTGCGGAACCTCCCTGAAATGTGGAGATGAGCGTATCGGGCATAGGATGAAACAAAAACGGAATTTCCAATTGATCGCAGTGCTCTTTGAGTCGGGTGGCAATAGCGGCAATCAGCATACTCTTTCCGGTTCCCGGAATTCCGTAGCCCATAAATACCGGCATAAATCCACCCAGTTCCTGAAACGGATTCTTTTTCGCTTGAAAATCATAGCTCAACAAACGTTCGGTCAATCTGCGTGCAAAATGTTTTGCGTCGCGGTTCCCCACGATCTCTTCAAACTGAATTTTATTGAATTCAACACTTTTAGCCGTTCCTTCCAAGACATTTTCCCAACCGGAAACCGCAAATTCACTGTCTTCTAACTTATAGGTACGGTCGGTAATCGTCTCTGTATATTCCAACGAACCGATGCGTTGTTGTATTTCAGAAACAACCGCTTCAAAGAAGACTGCTGTCAAATCTGTAACATCCTGATCGGATCGAACCATTTCGGGATGCGACAGGTATTTGTCGTAATAGAACAAGACACAGCTGATCCCTTTAATAGGTGATACGAGTGAGATTTCGGGAATACCGGCAAATTTATTCTTAAGTACAGTAAGATCGTCTGAAGCTACGTCACGGAGTTGATACTGTATGTAGTAGGCCATTCCGAAGAGCATAAAAGCGGTAGCCGTATGTTGTTTTGAGTCGAATTCGCGTCTGCCCGAAGCATCCAAGGCCTCTTTACGTTCGTTCAAGGTGGAGAATCCGGAAGCGTCCGAATAACTGTCGCGTAGCCATAAACCAAGGGTAATACCCTCTTGTAGCGTATAGAGTGCTTTGTTCAGTTGTAAGGGTATCGCAACGCTGTCCGGTAATAATTTCTTTTTGAGCGACAATACCGTTTTGGAGACCGAAGTGATCTCATTCGTAGCTTTTCCGGTAGCTTTAGAGAGATACAGCAAAATAGAATCGTCTTGCTTGTCTTTCTCCTTGCTTTTGGCTTTATAACTTTGGTCCCATTGAATCCCTTTGAGATACGAAGTAGCTTCGTCTCGCAGGTTTTTCAATTCGACATTCTTTATAGGAAAGGTACTGTTATGTTGCATATTAAGGTACTAGGGTCTCAATTTCTATAGGGGGAACCGTCAGACGGTTCATGGTTTCCGGAATTTTGTCGTAATATAATTGCATGACGCGATGCGGACAAAAGACATAGGTTTTGGTTCGTTGCGTTTCCCAAACTTGTAATTCTTGTTTGCTGAAAATACTCCCTTCAGAAACGCTATCGGTACTTACACAGGTCTCAATTTCCAAACTCATGGCAAAGGCATGCAGGTCCACGGTTTTCTTTACGATCGCTTCCAGCAGCACATGCGTTAATGTGAGTTCATCTTTAGCAAAAACGTTGTGAAGCGGTCCCAAATCGATCTTCTTCACTTGCTTAGGATGTAACTTCGGCAATTTCTTATCAATACCATAAGCCATCATTTCGATGCTCATGTTTCTATCAGCAACCTGCTCAATTGCTTCATAGATCGTTTCCGTATATTCCCCTACGGTGGTTTTGTGTAGGTCGAAATACATAAAGCATACAAACGGCCTGTTGTGGGTTACATCATAAAAAGCCCAACTTACAACGTAAGGGGTATCGCTATTTTCAATGCGAACGATCTTTCCTTGCACAAACTTTCGGAAGATATAATTGCGTTGCACCGAATTGTAATACACGATAGACGCGGCTTGCTGTAATTTTCGCTTCGGAATGGGTTCTTTGTACTTCAGCAACTGCTCTAAAAACTCTTGTTGCAGTTTCTCCTTACTCGGAAGTTTGGCAATGTGTTCCTTCCGAAGTTCAAGATCGTTGTACAGATAGCGAAATTCCAAATAATTAGGCAATCCCGATTCCGTAAGGTCGATCTTCATTTTTTCATCTTCATCGTATAAATACTTTACTCGGAAGGCTTCTAACGAATAGGTAATGAGATCGCAATATTGCTGTAAAAAAGACAATTCAATGGCATGGCAGATCTTCTCGCGATCCATCGCTTGAAGCATTTCCTCAAACGCGTGGGTAACGATCTTAAAATAGACCTTGTACTGTTCTTTGGTTTCTAAGACAGCACTGTCTAAGGGTGTTACGATTTGATTAATCCCCATGCCTTTCCTTACAGTGATTTTGGTTGTGTTTCTTCGGAATGATGACCGTTAGCTTAACAAATCATCATCTTGTGAAGGAGCAGGGTCTGGTGCCTCTGGTGTTTCTTTCGTTGGTGTTTCTTTACCGGAAGCATAGTATTCCTCAAAGATCTCCTTCATATCAATGCCGTAGCGCGCAGCAAAATCCTTTTGAATTTCTGCGTCCTTCTCCCGAATTTCTTGCAACGATTCTGCATAGCTGCTGTACACGCCCTGCATTACCTTTTCGTGCACCGGAATATTGTCCATCATCTCCTGACGCGCTTTGGCACTCGCGCTGTGCATCGCAGCAAGGGTGGAGCCAATATGTTCATCGGTTTTTACTCCCAAGTGTTCTAAGATCGCGGCGAATTCTTGATCGGTTCTCGCTTTAAGAGCGACGACATATCCATCATAATACTTTAAGCGTTCGTCGGTATCACTCTTTAATTTCGCACGGTGCGTTTGTAAATTGCTGCGAAGACTGGTAAGTACTTTGATAGTTAGGTTGTGCTTGTGAACAAAACTGTCTTTACTGGCTGCCAAGGTGGTATAGGCATTTTTAAGTCCTTCCAGTTCTTCTACTTTTTGTTCGATCTCGGTGATCTTTCCAATCGCTTCGGAATATTCGGTAGATTGTTTATCGCTGATCGACTCTAATTCTTGTCGGGCTTGCTTCAGCAACGCGTATTGCGCTTCCAGCTTTTCTTCGGTTTCTTTCTTTTTCTCTAACGCTTTGGTGTGATTTTTACTCGCTTCTACGATCGCTTCTTGTAATTTCTCTTCAACCTCTTTGATCTCTACTTCGCGATTTTTTAGACGTGTCACAGCCGCTTGGCTTTTATAGGAAAGCTCACTCAATAAGGTCTGCACATCAGCATTTTCAATGCGTTCTTGGAACATTTGCTTCGCTTTCAGGTCAGCGGCTTCACGTGCTTTTTCCGCAGCTTTTAACTCTTCTTCACGCTTTCTGATACGCGCTTTGCGCCCCCAAAGGTTGTTCCACCAATTGTCTTTAACGTTTTCAGCATCTTCTAACGCCAACCGTGCACGCTCCAGATCTTTTTGCGCGTTGTCAATTACTTTTTGCTCATTAGCGTTTAGTGTAGAAAATTTTTCAAAGATGATACCTACTTCATCTTGGTAATCGGTTAGGTCTTTTATAGCATCAAGTAAAGTGGCACGGTCCTTTTCTGCCATGTGTACCACGTCGTCTAACGTGGCATTTAAGATTTTTTGGCGTACTTCCGGATCGTCTTCCTGAGCAAGTTTCGATTTCATCTGGTCAACGGCTTTTCCCCAATTGACATCTACTTTTTCTTGTTTGGAAGCGGAATCAGTTTCTAAAAGATCAAAATCATCAGACATGGTAATGGTTGTTTAAGAATGTTCGTTGAAAATAATAGTGATGTAATTTCGGTAAAAAAAACGAGTTTGAGAAACACGCTTTCCAAAATTAGGCGTGGATTTTTCGAAAGCTCCCGATCTATTAGTCGTAGCCTTGACTAATTGTTACAAGAGCAGGATAGCAGCCATAAAAAAGCCCGCCGAGAGGGCGGGCTTTTTTTGATGATGATTTCAGGGTTAGTCACGCAACAAACCTCTGGAAATCACTATCTTTTGTATTTCGCTGGTGCCTTCGTAGATCTGGGTGATCTTCGCGTCGCGCATAAGGCGTTCCACATGATATTCCTTCACATATCCGTTTCCACCATGAACCTGTACGGCTTCTACCGTTGTTTCCATAGCGACTTTACTGGCTTGTAATTTTGCGATGGCACCACTCATGTCATAATTATTCCCTTGGTCTTTGTCCCAAGCGGCCTTCATTACCAAATGACGGGCAGCCTCAATATTCACGTGCATGTCTGCTAATTTAAAAGCAATCGCTTGGTGGTTGCAGATCTCGGTACCAAAGGCCTTTCTGATCTTAGAATATTCTCTCGCAAGATCGTAAGCTCCGGCCGCGATACCCAACGCTTGTGCCGCAATCCCAATACGTCCGCCACTTAAGGTTTTCATGGCAAATTTGAATCCAAAACCGTCTTCACCAATACGGTTTTCCTTAGGAACTTTTACATCATTGAAGTTCAAGGTGTGGGTGTCGCTTCCGCGAATTCCAAGTTTGTCTTCTTTAGGACCCACTTCAAAACCGTCCCACGATTTTTCTACGATAAACGCATTGATCCCGCGGTGACCTTTGTCACGATCGGTTTGGGCGATCACTAAATAATAATCGGCACTACCGCCGTTGGTGATCCAGTTCTTCGTTCCATTAAGAAGGTAGTGATCCCCTTTATCAATCGCAGTGGTGCGTTGTGAGGTGGCGTCACTTCCGGCTTCCGGCTCACTTAAACAGAACGCGCCGATAGATTCGCCACTGGCAAGTTTGGTGAGATATTTTTGTTTTTGTTCTTCGGAACCATAAGTTTCTAGGCCCCAACAAACCAAGGAGTTGTTTACAGAAACGATCACAGAAGCAGAAGCATCGATCTTGCTCAGTTCTTCCATAGCCAATACATACGAAACCGTATCCATACCGCCGCCGCCATATTTTGGGTCGACCATCATTCCTAAAAAACCCAATTCCGCCATTTTTTTAACTTGTTCGGTCGGAAAGGTTTGGTTGGTGTCTCGTTCGATCACTCCGGGAAGGAGTTCGGTCTTAGCAAAATCACGCGCCGCATCGCGTATCATCAGGTGTTCTTCGGAAAGATTAAAATCCATTGCGTCAGTACTTTTTTCTAAATCGTTTTCGTTGCGCGGCAAAGATACCTCTTTGACTAGAATTTTTCAATGAATCACGCTATTTTTACAGAAATGAAACAGAACAAGTATCAGGTATTGGGAGTGATGAGTGGGACGTCCTTAGATGGTATCGATCTTGCTTTGGTGACGCTTTCACCTCCTAATCCGACTGGAACAAACCATTGGACCTATCAATTTGAACACACCCAGACCATTGCGTATGACAACCGTTGGAAGCGGATACTGCAAGAAGCGGTTCATTTTTCAAAAGGGCGACTACAACAACTTAATATTGAATACACGCGATTCTTGGCGCAAACGATTCAAGAACATATTCCGGAAAATTCGATACAACAATTGGATGCGGTATGTAGTCACGGACATACCATACTGCATGAACCCGATAAGGGTGTCACCTTGCAAATTGGAAACCTCAAAGAACTATCAACTTTATTAAACACGACGGTAGTTTGTGATTTTCGGGTGCAGGATGTGACGTTGGGCGGACAAGGAGCGCCGTTGGTTCCCGTGGGAGATCGTTTGCTGTTTTCGGAATATGATTCCTGTTTGAATTTAGGTGGTTTTGCGAATTGTTCTTCCGAACAAAACGGAAAACGGATCGCCTATGATATCGGTCCGGTAAATATTGTGATGAATTACTATGCTGAAAAACTAGGCCACCCCTACGATGCTTCGGGTGCTATCGCGGCTTCCGGAAGGATCAATGAAGCATTGCTTCAGCAATTGAATGCATTAGAATTCTATCGGCAACCCCCTCCGAAATCCCTTGGGTTGGAATGGGTCAATCAGAAAATTTTTCCGCTTTTAAACATTTCCGAAGAAACCCCAGAAAATATCCTAAGAACCTTCGTGGAACATATCGCTATGCAACTTGCAATTCAGTTTGCGTCAGATTCTCATGTGTTGGTAACCGGAGGCGGTGCTTACAACACCTTTTTGATGGAGCGGTTACAAGCCCATACCCATGCAACGTTTCAGCTTCCTAATACGCAACTTGTTGAATATAAGGAAGCTTTGGTGTTTGGGTTGTTGGGGGTACTTCGATTGCGCGATGAGGTGAACTGTTTGTCGAGTGTCACGGGTGCCTCGCATGACCATAGTAGCGGGCGTATTTATAAACCCTAAAATAATGGTAAAATAACCTAAAGGCTTCACAACTTTTCTATATTTGTAATTCTTACTTTTAAAACTCCCTATCGAAGCAATCTTTGCATGAAAGAACTACTTAAAAAGTACGAAGAGAAAGATCCTGAAATCGTATTCCATTGGAATGATCCAGAAACCGAAGCAGAAGGCTGGACCGTAATTAATTCGCTTCGCGGAGGAGCTGCGGGAGGTGGAACACGCATGCGTCCTGGTTTAGACCAGAACGAAGTGCTCTCCTTGGCAAAGACCATGGAGGTGAAGTTTACCGTGTCGGGACCGCCGATAGGTGGGGCGAAATCAGGAATCAACTTTGATCCAAGCGATCCTCGAAAAAAAGGAGTGTTAGAGCGCTGGTATAGAGCGGTCTCACCTTTGTTGAAAGCATACTACGGAACAGGCGGTGATCTGAATGTAGATGAAATCCATGAAGTGATTCCAATTACTGAAGAGAGCGGTGTATGGCACCCGCAAGAAGGGGTGTTCAATGGTCATTTTACTCCAACGGAAGCCGATAAGATCAATCGTATCGGTCAATTACGGCAGGGGGTGATCAAGGTATTGGAAAATGAAACTTACTCTCCCGACGCTTCTAGAAAATATACAGTAGCCGACATGATCACCGGATACGGGGTGGCCGAAGCAGTACGGCATTATTACGAAATTTACGGAGGCGATATCAAAGGAAAACGTGCCATCGTACAAGGATTTGGAAATGTTGGAGCTTCAGCTGCCTATTATTTGGCGCAATCAGGAGCACGGATTGTGGGGATCATTGATCGGGTAGGCGGAATTATTGATGAAGATGGATTGGAATTTGAAGAAATAAAAGCCTTATTCCTGAAAAAAGAACGCAATACACTTCAAGCTGAAAATATGCTCTCGTTTGAAGAGATGAACGAAAAGATTTGGAGTCTCGAAGCTGAAATCTTTGCACCCTGTGCCGCGTCCCGATTAATTACCAAAGAGCAGATCGCCACGTTGATAGATACGGGCTTGGAAGTCATAAGCTGCGGGGCAAATGTGCCTTTTGCGGATACCGAGATCTTTTTCGGCCCCATCATGGAATTTACCGATAATCAAGTGAGTTTGATCCCAGACTTTATTAGCAATTGCGGGATGGCTCGCGTTTTCGCCTATTTTATGGAGCGAAAGGTGCAAATGACTGATGAAGCGATCTTCAACGATACTTCCATGACTATTCGCAATGCCATTCAAAATACATTTGACAATAACAGCACCAAGACAAATATTAGCAAGACCGCTTTCGAAATTGCCTTGAAACAATTAATTTAGAACCTCACTAATTACAACCATATATGGAGTCCATTATTATTTTGATATTCGTAATAGGTTATCTCTCTATTACCCTCGAACACCCCTTAAAACTTGACAAAACTGTACCGGCCCTTATTATGGCTGCCCTTATTTGGGCACTTTTAGCTGTTGGATTCCATGAAGGTTGGTTCGATGTCATTAATACCGAAGAACAAGCTTTTAATTTCTTGTCGGGTGGAGAAGCTGCCGAAGAAGGCTTCAATGGAACGCTTTTGCACCATTTAGGAAAGACGGCAGAGATTCTCATCTTTTTGATCGGTGCGATGACCATTGTGGAAATCATTGATCTTCACCGTGGTTTTGAAGTGCTGAAAGGCGCCGTGAAAACGAGAAGTAAGCGTAAGTTGTTGTGGATCATCGGTATTTTGGCCTTTATACTTTCCGCGATTATTGATAACCTAACGGCTACTATCGTATTAGTGACCTTGCTGCGAAAGCTCATTCAGAAGCGAGAAGACCGACTTTGGTATGCGGCAATGGTTGTGATTGCCGCCAATGCAGGTGGAGCATGGTCGCCCATTGGAGACGTCACCACCACGATGTTGTGGATCGCAGATCGTGTGAGTGCACTCGGACTCATAGAATACGTTGTGTTACCATCTATTGCATGTTTCTTATTACCGTTCTTTATCGCGGGTATGTTGAAGCCTTTTAAAGGAGAGATCTCCGTTGATACTACAGAAGATCTGGAGGCAGAACGCTTACTCAGTAGTAGAACCATGCTGTTCTTGGGGTTAGGAATGATCGTTTCGGTGCCGATCTTTAAAACGGTAACGCACTTGCCTCCCTATATGGGAATGATGTTGGCACTGGGAGTTGTCTGGCTCGTATCCGAATACATTCATCCGGAAGAAGATTTTTCCGAAGAACGCCGTCATCTCTACTCGGCGCATAAAGCGTTGTCGCGTATTGAAATTTCCAGTATTCTTTTCTTCTTGGGAATTTTGATGGCTGTCGCCGGGCTCGAAAGTCTGGTATACGGAGTCGTCAATGGGGAAGAAGTAGGAACGCTTCGATATTTAGCGGAAGTATTACAGAAAGCCATTCCAAGTCAGGATGTGGTGGTACTCTTATTGGGTGTGTTATCTGCTATCATTGATAATGTTCCGCTGGTTGCGGCATCGATGGGGATGTACGATGCGCCTATGGATTCTCCCTTATGGCATTTCATCGCGTATTCTGCCGGAACTGGTGGAAGTATGCTCATCATTGGTTCTGCTGCGGGTGTAGCTGCCATGGGAATGGAGCGAATCGACTTTATCTGGTATCTGCGTAAAGTAGCATGGTTGGCATTCATTGGCTTCTTGGCCGGTGCCGCTGTCTTCTTAGCGGTAGAATATCTTTTCTAAGCCCAAACAATTTATAGACACGATTATCGTTATCCATTAAAACTTAAAGGAACCTATGCTTACCCTCTTTTTTCAGGACGGTGCCGAAACAACCGGGCAAGAACTTGAGCCTGTTGTGGAAGAAAAAACACTGTCGGTTATCGAACTGATTATGAACGGCGGCCTTGGCGCACAAGTCATTATTGGTGTATTGTTTATCTTACTTTTTATTGCCGTGTATATCTATTTTGAACGCTTGTTTGCGATCAAAGCAGCTTCCAAACTGGACAATAATTTCATGAACCAAATTAAAGATAACGTTGCCTCCGGAAATGTACAGGCGGCGAAAGTGCTGTGTGCACAACAAAATAGTCCGGTGGCTCGGCTTACCGAAAAAGGAGTATCGCGCATTGGGAGTCCGTTAGAAGACATCAACACCGCTATCGAAAATGCGGGTCGATTAGAGGTCTATAAGCTCGAAAAGAACGTAAGTGTTTTGGCGACCATTGCCGGAGCCGCACCCATGATCGGTTTCTTAGGAACGGTGATCGGGATGGTACTGGCCTTTCATCAGTTGGCGACAAGCAGCGGACAAGCAGAAATGGGCGCCCTTGCGGAAGGTATTTACACCGCAATGACCACGACCGTGGCCGGATTGATCGTTGGGATTATTGCTTATATGGGATATAATCACTTGGTGGTGCGTACCGACAAAGTGGTACACCAAATGGAAGCCACAGCAGTAGATTTCCTCGACTTACTAAACGAACCGGCTTAAGATGAATTTACGCGGTCGAAATAAAATCAGTCCCGAATTCAGCATGAGCTCTATGACCGATATTGTATTTCTGTTGTTGGTCTTTTTCCTCTTGACCTCTCCAGCGATCACACCAGATGCCCTAGATCTTATTCTTCCAAAGGCAAAAGGAAAATCAACCAATCAGCAAAAGGCCTCGGTGAGTATTACGAGCGCAGGAGCATACTATGTAAATAAAGAGCGGGTAAGTGAATACAGTATCGAATCAGAATTAAAAAGTATACTAGCGGGACAAGACGAACCTACCATCATTTTAAGAGCCGAAGAGGGCGTGCCCATTGAAGATGCGGTCTTTGTGATGGACATTGCTAATAAAAACGATTTTAAGGTCGTTCTAGCGGTGCGTCCTAATTAGGGCGTTCCCACGCCTGCGGCGCGGTCCGGCCTGCCTGCCGGCAGAGGTAGACTTTCGGCACTACACGGTAGGTTGCCTCAATCCGTAACGCAGTAACAACATTGGAATCAAATTTGTAGTTCAACAACACATGGCACTATTAGACACCCAACATAAAAAGAAAAGCATGACCATCACCGTGGTACTGCATGTGCTTATTTTGCTGCTGTTATTTTATGTGGGGCTCACCTACTTAGACCCACCACCCGAAGATGGGATTGCCGTGAATTTTGGTACGATGGACACGGGTAGTGGAGACATTCAGCCGAATGAACCTATCAAATCGGCACCGCAGGAAACAACCCCACCACCTGTTTCACAACCCAAAAGTGAGATTAAAGAAGAGGTTGTGACACAAGACAATGAGGAAGCACCCGTCATCAAAAAAGAAGAGAAAAAGGTAGAAGCGGTAGAAACGCCTAAAGAAACTCCTAAGAAGGAACCTCCAAAAAAGGTAGAACCCAAACCTGATAAGACTACTACTGATGCCATTTCTAGTTTGATCAACGGACCTAAAAACAACGGAACGGCCCAAGGCAGCGAAGGCGACGACAACACTAGGGGTGATAAAGGAGACCCCAATGGCGACCCTAATGCCAAAAGTTATTATGGTACCGGTAAGGGATTAGACGGCGATGGAAATTATTTACTGGGTGGCCGAAAAGCACTGAACAAACCAAGAGATCCTCAAGAATGTAATGAAGCAGGAAAAGTAGTGGTAAGTATAGAGGTTAATAAAAGCGGTCGAGTTATAGATGCAAAGGCAGGAGTACGTGGTACTACCAATAATTCTAAATGCTTGTTAGACAAGGCAGAAGAAAATGCGTACGCCACAAAATTCAATTCCGATAACAACGCGCCCATCAAGCAGATCGGGAAGATCATCTATAATTTCAAACTTTCGCAGTAGAACCACCCTTTGATTTTTGAGTATCTTTATCCAAAATAAGATACCATGAAGCTTCAATACTATGCTCTGCTGATACTATCCATCCTATTTATCGGCTGTCAAGACACACAGCTACCAATTCCTTCAGAAAAACCATCAGAAAAAGCGCCTACAGACGTGATGTTTATGCAACGGGCGTTTCCATCGGGACAACTTAATACCACGGCGTATCGGGAAGCCATTGCCTGGAAAAAACAACGCAACAGCGAGGCGCCTTCCGCAGCCGTGTGGGAATTTACAGGACCTACTAACATTGGGGGTCGTATTACCGATATTGAGATCGTTTCCAACAACCCTGATACCTATTATGTTGGGGCGGCTTCCGGAGGCATCTTTAAAACTACGAATGGAGGAAGCAGTTGGGCGCCCATTTTTGATGATCAGGAAATGCTGTCTATTGGCGACATCACTATTTCCGAAGCGAATAACGACATTGTTTGGGTAGGTACCGGGGAAGTCAATGCCGGAGGAGGTTCTTTAGCCTACGATGGTGACGGGGTATATCAAAGCATTGATGGCGGCCTTACGTGGCAACCTAAAGGCTTGCCAGATATTGGCAGCGTGGGTAAAATTTTAATGGATCCTAACGATGGAAATACCGTCTTCGTAGGCGCCATGGGGCCTCTTTTTCGGGATGACGACAATCGTGGCGTCTACCGAACTACCGACGGTGGCACCACCTGGGAACAGGTGTTATTCATTAGTGATGTGACCGGAGTGATCGATATGGCAATGCACCCTACTAATGGCGATATTCTATACGCAGCAACCTGGGAGCGCATACGCCGACCGGAGTTCAGACAATATGGCGGTGCTACTTCAGGAATCTACCGATCTGTAAACGGAGGAGATTCATGGACCGAATTGAATAACGGGCTTCCTTCAGCGCCTACTGATAAAGGTCGGATTAGTATCGTGGTCGCGCCATCGAATCCCGATGTATTGTACGCGCGCTACGCCAATGCAGCTGGAAGCATTGAGGGGGTGTATAGAAGTAGCAACGGGGGGGATTCCTGGACGGAAGTGAATTCGAGTCAGTTGACCAGTGTAGGTTTTCATTGGTGGTTTCGTGGAATTTATGTAGATCCTTCAGATGAAGACGTGCTGTATAACGTAGATTTTGTTGTAGAAAAATCAACCGATGGAGGGAATAACTGGAATACGTCTTTCCCGGGAGTACATGTAGATCAGCATGCGTTAGCGTTCCACCCGACAAATTCTAATATTGTATTGTTGGGGAATGATGGCGGATTCTATAAAAGCTTGAATGGGGGAGCAAGTTGGACAAAAGACGAAACCTTGCCTATTACACAATTTTACCGCTTTCATGTAGATGCTCAAAACAGTGATAAACGATATGGGGGTGCTCAAGATAATAGTACCATGCGAACCACTTCAGGTTCGTTGGGAGATTGGAATATCATTACAGGAGGAGACGGCTTTCAGCCTTTGGTAGACCCCACGAACACCAACATTATTTATGCTTTATCGCAGTATGGCGGACTCGTGAAATCGACGAATAATGGCGCTTCTTTTAATTTAGTTTTGAATGGCATCGACGGTACCGATCGAAACAACTGGGATACGCCAATTTGTTTTGACCCCAATAATTCACAGACCTTGTACTTTGGTACCAATCGACTCTACCGAAGTACAAATGCGGCGAACAATTGGACTGTTATTAGTCCGGATCTCACAGCCGGCCCGGGCGGAGGAAATCTGACCTTCGGAACGATAACTACCATTGATGTTTCTACGCTTGAAAGCAACAGAATTTATACAGGAGCCGACGATGGTACCGTGTTTACAACACCTGATGGAGGGACAACCTGGACCGATATTTCGGCCGGACTTCCAGAGCGTTGGGTCACTAAGGTGCTGGCCGATCGGGATGATGCCAACACGGTATATGTAACCCTTTCTGGCTATCGCTTTGGAGAAAACAACGGCCATGTCTATAAAAGTACCGATGCCGGCGCTACGTGGACGAATATTGGGGCCGGTTTGCCGGATATTCCCGTGAATGATATTGTAAAAGATCGCTTTGATAATTTGATCATCGCTACGGATGTAGGCGTGTTTGGGAGTCAGGATGAAGGAGCCAATTGGCAGGTGTTGGGAGCGAACATCCCATCGGTGGTGGTTAATGACATGCACATTGACGAAGCGAACGATCAGTTATACATTGCCACCTACGGTCGGTCGAGCTACCGATTAGACTTAAGTGCAGATATTTTTTCTATTTCAGAAATTGATACAGCTTCCTCCGTACTAGCACCGAACCCTGCTTCGGAAAGCACTGTAATTTCCTTCGAGGCACCCCGAAGTGGTGTATGGAAATTATACAACGCAACAGGTACTTTAATTGAGCAGCAAGCTTTTCCGCAGCAAAAAAGAGTGGAACTTTCAGTAGCTTCTTTGTCGGAAGGAATGTATTATGTACAAATAGTTTCTTCGGAAGGAACCACGACCCAAAAATTATTGGTTTCTCATTAAATACACTGTGAATAACTATTCTGAAACCATCGCGTGGCTTTTCAAGCAGTTGCCCATGTACCAGCGTCAGGGGCAGGTAGCCTATAAAGCTGATTTGTCGAATACACTCGCACTGATGGACCATTTGGAACATCCTCACCGCAGCTTTAAGAGTGTTCATGTGGCCGGGACCAATGGAAAAGGCTCCGTAAGTCATATGCTTTCCTCGATTTTACAAGAGGCCGGTTTTAAGACAGGATTATACACCTCACCACATTTAAAAGACTTTCGAGAACGTATTAAGATCAACGGAGCGATGATCTTGGAAGACGCGGTAGTAGACTTTGTAAAAACACATCAAGATTTTTTTGAACAACACTCCTTATCATTTTTTGAAATGACGGTGGGTTTGGCGTTTGATTATTTCCGAAGAGAAAACATAGACATTGCCATCGTGGAAGTTGGCATGGGCGGTCGCTTAGACAGTACCAATGTAATTGTTCCGGAAGCTTCCGTCATTACCAATATTGGCTTAGATCACACACAGTTTTTGGGAAATTCGATTGCCGCCATTGCTCGTGAGAAAGCTGGCATCATCAAGCAAGGAGTTCCTGTAATCATTGGCGAAATTCATGAAGAATCGGAACCGGTATTTCAGGAAATCGCAGAAGCAAAGCAAGCGCCAATTGTGTTTGCAGAACATACCGATTGGCCGAATTACGAGTTGCCACTTAAAGGAAATTATCAAAAGAAGAATTTGAAAACCGTATTGGCAAGCGTACAATCCTTGAGGAA
The DNA here is from genome assembly GCA_002379985.1 of Flavobacteriaceae bacterium UBA4166. Lineage (GTDB taxonomy): Bacteria > Bacteroidota > Bacteroidia > Flavobacteriales > Flavobacteriaceae > DFVG01. The sequence goes on along the minus strand of DFVG01000053.1, from coordinate 631 downwards.
TCACGGATGGAAAATTTCTGAAAAGCACGTACAGCTGGGCCTTGAAAATGTCTTAGTGAATACCGGTTTACAAGGGAGGTGGCAAGTCTTGGGAACAGCGCCCATGATCATTTGTGATACGGCGCATAATAAGGAGGGACTATCGTACGTGTTACAGCAAATTGCCGAAGAGTCGTACGAGCAGTTGCATATTGTAATGGGGGTGGTCAATGATAAAGACCTTACATCAATTCTGCCACTATTTCCAAAAAAGGCACGTTACTATTTTGCAACCCCGGATGTGCCCAGAGGGTTGCCGGCGGAACAGTTGCAGGCATCAGCCCTAAAATATGACTTACACGGGTCTGTATTTGAGTCGGTTGCAAAAGCGTTAGAAGCAGCAAAAGATACTGCTCGTACCACCGACCTAATCTTCATTGGCGGGAGTACTTTTACGGTGGCTGAAATGGTGTGATATTTTTTACGTATTTGTTTGTTGGAAATAAAAACTACCTTATATTTGCATCCGCTAACTGAAAGGGCGCGTAGCTTCCTCCTCCGTTCACTACGGCGGACAGGCAACTTCGCTACACGTTGTTAGAATTTAGAAGTTGGCGAAATTGACATATTGGGGCGCGTAGCTCAGTTGGTT
>DFVG01000013.1 GCA_002379985.1 Flavobacteriaceae bacterium UBA4166 | reverse complement strand
ATTATACAGTAATAACGAACAAATAATATAAAAAAAGACGTCCTTGAGGCGTCTTTTTTTATGTATCAGCGACGCGATAGAAGGTAAAGGCTAGGGCAAAACCGATTAGAGCCAGAAAGAAACCGGCCAAGGACGGAAACTGAAAACCGTAACCTAGCATGAGTATGAGTCCGCCTAAATATGCTCCCAGCGAGTTTCCGATGTTAAAGGAAGCTTGAGTAACTCCGGCGCTAATCATCTCAGCATCTTTTGCCGTTCGCAACATCAAAAGCTGAATAGGAGAAGCCAATGCTAAAAAGCTGGCTCCACAAGTAAAGCATAAAAGTAGTGCTAACCATTTCACTTCAGAAAACAAAAAGAACGTCATGAGATTGGCGGCGATAATCAAAAAGATGATCATGCAGGCTTTAACGGGAGCCACGCGATCGGCCAAGCGCCCGCCGATGAGATTTCCGATCACCATTCCCAGTCCAACTAGAATCATGATATACATCATAAAAGATTCTTGAACCCCGGCATTTTCGGTCATTAATGGAGCAATATAACTTAGCCAAGCAAAACCGCCTCCCGTTCCCAAAGCCGTCATAAAAGTAATCAGCCAGGCCTCTTTTGTTTTAAAAAAGGAGAGTTCTGCTCCGATAGAAATTTTCTTTCGGATGGGCAGATCAGGCAACCAACTGTAAATCGATATGCACGTTATGAGTCCGATGAGCGCCACCAACCCTAACGTCACCTGCCAGGAAAACTGTTGCCCGAGATACGTTCCTAGCGGCACCATCACCAAATTTGCTACGGTTAGTCCCAAGAACATCAAAGAAATATTTTTTGCTTCTTTGCCTTCCGCAGCCAACCTACTGGCAACGATAGAGCCTACTCCAAAAAATGCTCCGTGCGGTAAGCCTGAAAAAAATCGAGTAATGCTTAAAAAAGAAGCACTTGGACTAAAGACACTTAGTGCGTTAAAGAGTGTAAAAGCGATCATTAGAAACAAAAGAATTCGCTTTGGTTTCATTTTTCCGGAAAGCAATACAATGAAGGGCGCACCAATGACAACGCCCAAGGCGTAGAGCGAAATAAATTGTCCCGCTTGGGAAACAGTAATACCAAAGTAGTTTGCCATATTAGGCAGAATGCCCATGACCACAAACTCCGTAGTTCCTATGGATAACCCTCCTAGGGTTAAGGGGATAATCGATTTCTTCATAGCATCAATCTGACTCGAAAGGGGTCTCGTTCTTGTCAGCATCAAATTCAGTAATTCCGTATTCGACCTTTGAATCAAGCACAAAGATAACAATAGAAGAAAGGTGCGAACACCACTCAATTAGCCAAAAACTGTAATATTTTAACCTAAATTAGAGTTTATTAAAGAAGAAAGGTTAAAATTACTCGATCCAAAGTTTAAAATCCTTTACGCGCTCACGTGCTACGATAATGTCTTGTGCCTTAAAATCGTGCAGCTTGAGTTGAAGACGGCTGTTGGTATACGAAACAATATCTCGAATGGCATGAATGCTAACTATAAAAGTTCGATTCACTCGGAAGAACTGTTCTGGGGCAAGTTCCCCATCATCCAACTGTTCCAGTGTGGTATCCAGCAGATAATCACGCCCGTCGACGGTATGTGCGTAGGTGCCTTTATTTTCAGAATAAAAACATTCAATCTCATCGATGGCGATCATTTTTATATGTTGCCCGATCTTGGTAGTAAACCGTTTTTTATAAGGGCGTGCAACGGGATTGACCAATAGTTTTTTTATGTCCTCAAAGCTTAACTGAACCTGTTTAGGATCAGGCTTACGTTCGCGGAACTTTGCCACGGCAGCTTCCAATTCGTCTTCGTCTATGGGTTTCAACAAGTAATCGACACTGTTCAATTTGAATGCTTGTAAGGCGTATTCATCGTAGGCGGTTGTGAAGATGATGGCACTCTTCACAGAGACCTCATCAAAGATCTCGAAAGACAAACCATCGCTCAACTGAATGTCTAAAAAGATCAATTCGGGATGCGGATTATTGGCGAACCACTCGATGGACTCTTCTACGCTGTGGAGCATTTGGGTGACTTCTACATTCAGCGCTTGCAGCATACGTTGGAGTCGGCGTGCCGCTGGTTTTTCGTCTTCAATGATCAATACGTTCATAAATGCTAATTGTTATTCGAAAGTGACACTTCCTTTCCGTGTTTCCAAATTTTTTCAATGGAGTTTATATGCGTGATATCCTCCAAAGGATTCTTTTCTAAGAGGAGCAGATCTGCCCGATAGCCGGGTTGGATGGAACCTGTTTTACCTAAGCGGAACTCTTTTGCCGGTAAGGAGGTAGCACCTTTTAACACATCCAATACGGGAACCCCAGCTTCCGCTATGAGTTTCATTTCTTCATAGAGATCAGTCCCGTAGTTGATCTGTGCATTGGGAGGGTCGGTACCTACCAAGATCGGTATGCCTGCATCGTAGGCTTTCTTCACTTCCGCAAAGATCGCTTCATCAGAGAGCAACTTCATTTCCTCTGTCGCATTCTTCCGAATACTTCCTAACAATTTGACACTGGTAAGCAGGGTTGGAATGATAAAAAAATCTTTCTCCTCAGCAAGTTGTTTCAATTGCGAGGCTGCCATGGGCTGATCCCACCATATATGTACGAGTCCGTCTGCATTTTCAGATAAAACATAAGAGGCATCCGTCGCCTTAGAAATATGAACCACTGCGGGAATTTCTTTTTCATGAGCAGCGTCAATAAGTGCTGCCACTGTTTCGTTGGAAAGTGTGTTTTTCCAAGGTTCTACAATAATTTTAAGGTAGTGCGCCCCGGCGGCTAGCCGATCGTTCACAAAGCCAGGAGCTTCTTCGGGTGTAGTAAGTGTTGGAACTTCAAACCCAAACTGCGTTCCATGCCCTTCAGGAGCCGTTGCTGCAGCACCTGCATAAAAATAATTGGCGTATTGCGTAGAATCGTTTAGTTGGGCCATGGTTGCTTGATACTGTTCCATTCCGTGCATATCCAACAAGTGAAGCACGCCTGCTTGCGCCGCTTCGCTAAGTGCTAGTGCACTCCATGCATGTACGTGGCTATTGGTAAGGGAAGGCATCAAGAATTTTCCGGTGCCGTCAATTTGTTGCGTTTTTACTTGTATGTCGTTTGCTATTTTTATGATCGTACCATTTTCAACGAGAACCGAAGTATTTTCAATGACTTTTTCTCCATCGAAAACCGTGGTATTGGTAACCACAAAGGATTGTGAAAATCCACTGCTGAAAAATGCAAATAATAAGAGTGATAGGACTGCTTTCATAAGTGGGTGAGGTGGATAGTGGGTTAAATAGATAGTTGATCGGTTAGTGATATTTATTGATTTCTTCAGAATCGCGTTCCATATATTCTTTGATCTTACGTTCTTCCCATTTCTTCAGAAACGAGCCTTTAAAACCAAAGACATAAACTCCGTGAAGCAAGAGTCCGATACCCCAAAAGAACGGCGTTGTAAAATGGGCCCATGAAGGCATGGAAATATTGATAAAGCCATTTTCAAACACGTCCATGGCCAGGAGGAGTAAGAGGATATTGATGATAATATAAATGCACAGATGTGTATAGAATCCCTTGATGTCGTCTACACGCTTTTTTGCGCGTTGGTATTTTTGGTCTTGTTCAGCTGTCATGATTAGTTATTTTCGTTATTATCCATAAACTCTTTCACTTTACGAGCTTCCCAACGTTTTACGAAGCCAAAACTGTCGCGGTATACGTACAGTCCGTGAATCAATAAAGCAATGGCCCAAAGTCCGGTTGAGAAATACGTGTTCCAATCGAGCCAATGTGAAAAAGCCTCATCCAGTTCTACCCGACCACGAAGGACATCCGCCAGTTCCATTCTAACTACGATCAAAACAATATTGACGATCACAAACGCTTTTAGGTGGTTGTGAAAGCCTTTGATGGCGTCCACTTTTTTTCGAGCGCGTTCGTAGGTTGTCGTAGTATTTTTTTCTTCGGAAGCTTTCATAATTACATCCATTGATTTTTGTTTTCTTCTTGGTCCATAAATTCTTTCATTTTACGTTCTTCCCAGTTCTTTCCTAGGAAAGGGTTCCAACGGAAGGCTTTGGCTGCTTGAAAAAAGAGTCCGATACCCCAACCAAAGGCCGCCCACAGAAACCACATATAGCGCCATTGATTGGTATAATAATTTAAAGCGCCTAAAAAGGCAATGAAGATGATGTAAAACAGCAAGCTACTGTAGAATTTTTTGATATGTGTCACGCGTTCTTTAGCACGGAGGTATCGTTCTTCTCTATTGGGTTGATGTGATTGCATAATAGTACGTTTTCAGTTTAAGTCTAGTATTCCTGATCTTCATTCATAAATTCCTGAATCTTTCGTGCTTCCCAATCTTTACTGAAAAAAGGATTCCATCCAAACGTTTCAGAAGCATGAGAGAGAACACCGAAGCCCCAACCCACGATAGGGAAGATAGCCCATGGGAAATCGCTTCCCAACACATTTAGAATAATAAATACAGGCACAAAGAATAAATAAATACCCAAATGACCGTAAAAAGAACGTAATTCCTTCACGTGTTTCAAGGCACGTTCGTGTTTGGATTCTTGCGTTGTAGTGTATGTTTTCATGATGTTTTATTTTAATTATAAGGTAAAACTAAGAAGCCCCCCTTGGCTTTCAAAAGAAAGCTTACCGAACTGTGCTTTATCACCGCTCAATTGTAAGGATCGTCTTCTTCTTCCATGAATTGTTTGATTTTTCGCTCTTCCCAATCTTTTCCGAAGAAAGGATTCCACTCAAACGTTTCAATCGCATGTCCTGCCACTCCCATACCCCATCCTACGATTGGAAACAACGCCCAGGGAAAACTGGTACCCGAGCGATAGTTCAGCCAAATAAAAAAAGGAATAAATAATATATAAATTGCCAAATGCCCATAAAACCCTTTTAGCTTTTTGACATGCTCCTTAGCCCGCTCATACCGTTTGCCAGAAAGGTAAGCCTCTTGTGTGGGAATGTTTGTCGCTACTTTACTTAAAAGGGGAATCGCAACCCGAAAAGTAGACGTGTCTTCTGAAATTAAAACGGGGCGATCTGTTAGCAGGTAATAACGTTGCCTGATATTTTGCAATCCAACACCACTACTCTCTCGCACTACTTTTTTAGGTTGATAGTTATTCTGAACATAAAGCTGATTGTCTTTTTCGTAGATCGAAATATGCAGCTTTTTTGTGGGCGTCACCTGATTGTGTTTCACGGCATTCTCCAACAACAATTGAAGCGATAAAGGCACCACTTTGGCTTCGGGATTAGAGATCGTTTCGGGAAGGGTAAATACGATGCTATCTTCAAAGCGCATTTTGATCAAGGACATGTACAATTGTGCAAATTGTAATTCTTCGGCTACCGTCACTAATTCCTTATTTTTTTGTTCTAACACATAGCGATAGACCTTCGAAAGTGAGGTCGTAAATTTAGTGGCCGCTTTAGGGTTTTCTTCGATCAAACTGGTAAGCACATTCAAACTGTTGAACAAAAAATGTGGATCGAGCTGATTCTTCAACGCATCAAATTGTGCCGAAGCTGCTTTCGCGATCGTTTTGTGTTCTTTTACCTTGGTTTCCTGTTTGTGTCTGTAATAGAATGCACCGTAAAAAATTCCGGTGACGACAAGAGCGATGATAAAGCTGATATAATAGAAAGAAGCACGTTCTCCTTGTAGGAATTCTTCAATCCCTTCCCCATAAAACATCACCTCAACAAGCAGACGCAGTGCGAAGATCGTTGCCAGAGAAATAACGGAAGCACCCAGAATGCCGCGAAGCAAGTGTTTGGACTTGTATAGCTCATTCTCATAGCGTTTCAGAAGATAAGTGAAATAGAATGCATTGGTCAAGTATATGGAAAGTGCATAGAGTTGGTTTTCGGCAAAAGCCACTAATAGCTCATATCCGTTACTAATTGTAGTGCCATTGAGATATTGAATGACCCCCAATACAATAAAAATGAGCGTTCCCACAAAGAACGCCTTTCCCATTTCTTTTACAATATTCATTTATCCTCCACAGTTGGTTTCAAGTACTTGCAGGGCGTGTTCTTTCCCTCCACTGGGATAAAACTCACCCTTGGCTTTAAAGGTAGCAAAAAGATCGATGGCGCGTTGTACTTCGGAACAGTAGGGTGTAACGTCTTTATTAAAGAATTTTGCGCTCCCAATGTTCCATTCGGCGTTCCCTAAAACCACTCTGGGGTTTTCAGGGGCAAGCGCCATGGCTTTTTTGTAGATCTCAGTGATCTTCATAGAGTTCTTCATTCCGTATTGATCGCTATCATATACAATCCAAGCGGTCAATAACTGTGCTTCGGCGACCATAATCTCAGGGTTATTCCGACTCCGAAGTTGGGCGGTTTGAATGAAATCTTCAGCTTTTTTCAAGCTTTCAACCATCACGGTTTTATCGTCCGTCGTAAACGCTTCAAGAATTAAAATTTGACCTGCGTAGAACGGAGGTAACCAATTGTCCGTTTCCGCTACAGCGATACGCTCAAACAATTGTGAAGCTTGTAGGGTTTCGTCTTGTTCCCAAAGTTCAAATGCTTTGGTCATTCCTTTTTGATAAGGAGATTGCGACCATAACGTATATGAAAAGAATAATGCTATCAGTAAATACGGGATTTTCATAATAATTAGTTTAGTATCAAGATTCCCACTCCTAAAAGTAGTAACAACGTACTCAATAGTAGTGCGGCTTTAAGGGTGTTGTGTCTTCCAAGTTTTCTTAAGATAATTCCTAGCATGATATGTTATTTTTAAAATGATTGTGTTAAATGTCTCTTTATTTTGAAGCTGAACCAAGTCTTTTTGACTGAACTGTAACTTCTGAATCCTGAACTGTGATTATAAATTGTCCAGTTGATTATCGGTGCCATCGTCACTAATGGTCCAAAAGAAGCCAACAAAAAAGAATTGATCTGCGGCCGGCCGAAGCGCTCTCCGATCAAAAATACCTTGTGCATTCGGTGTGGAGGCATACTCGTAGCCGTTGATATTTTTAATACCCAATACGTTGTTTACAGATACATAAAGGATCTTTTGGGGAGAAAGCAAATAAGCCCAATTTAAACTGAGTCCGTGAAATCCTTTGGTTCGCTCCTGTAACCAACCCGGTTGATTGGGATTGGTGTAGGGCCTTCCGCTGGCAAATTGATAGCTTGCGCCTAACTGACTTTTCCAAGAATCGATCCAATACTTTCCAACTACAGAAAGGTTATGCGTATTGGCAAAGGATGGCTGGGCCGCCACGGGATAATTTTCGAAACGACGTTCACTGTCCAAATACGAATAACTTACCCAATAATCTAGATTTTTTACCGACGTTTCGTCCCGCCAAAAAAGGTCAAAGCCTTGTGCGTAACCGCTTCCGGCATTGCGGTATGGCAAACCGGGCTGTGGCTCTTCCGCAGGATAAGTTACTAGGTTTTCGTAGGTCTTTCGGAATAACTCTGCTCGAAGAATACGATTATTCTTCACATATTGATAGTTTAAAATGTAGTGGTTTGCCTGTCTTGGTGCGAGTTCCGAAGAAAACTTTAATACCTCCTGTGTGGGTTGTTGATAAAATTGTCCAAAAGCAGCCGACACCTGCCCCTTGTCTCCAATTTTGATGGCCGTGGCGACTCTAGGGGCTAATTTCCAAGTATCAGATCTGCCGTAATAAGTTCCGCGTAGGCCTAGATTCACAGCCCATCGTTTCGAAAAACGATAATCGGTTTCCACAAAGGATGCCGTGACTGGGTTGGAAAATCCATAGGACAGATTAACATCTTCTGAAGCAAAGGTTTCTGAGAATTCTGTGAGAAATTGTTCTATTCCCATTTGAAATTTCCATCGATTGTTCAAGGATTTTCCAACACTTGCTTTCGCATGCGCGGAATGTTCAGCATTTGCAACTTGATTAGTGAAAATTCCCACTTTATTTCGAGCATATGTATAACTTCCTCCGAGCCATAATTTCCATTTATTAGGAAGACGTTGACTCCAAGAAGTATTTGCGTAGAAATTCGAATTATTGAGTCCGAATGGCACTCCTTCAACCACATCGATACTTTCTTGCGTGAGCTGAAATTCACTATGATCGAAGGCGCCATAGGCTTTAAACAATCCCTGCTTTGTCTCCAGTCGGAATACCGTTTCACCCGAAAACCCTTGATAGGGTTGCTGCCAATCGTTCCGATCGGGTAGTAGGGCAATATAGGGCGCGAGATTAATATACGAAGCATTGACACTCAACGAAGAGCGTTCCCACTTTTGCGTGTTTCCCAATCCGGCTCCCACGCTCATAATGCTAATGTCTGTTTTTTCTTGATCGGGTTCGTCTATGGTGTTCAGAAGCAATACTGAAGACAATGCCTCACCGTATTCGGCAGAATATCCTCCGGTAGAAAACGTGATTCCATCAAAGAGAAACGGACTATAACGTCCGCGCGTCGGGATATTATTGGTCGTAGGCGTGTAGGGTGTAAAGACGCGAATTCCATCAATAAAGATCTGCGTTTCGTCAGCACTTCCGCCCCGAACGAAAAGTCGTCCGTCCTCAGCTACAGTCGTTGTTCCCGGAAGGGTTTGTAAGGCGCCTACAAAATCTCCTAAGGCACTTGCCGTGGTCACGACATCTAATGGGTTTAGCACTGAAACCTTACTATTGTCGCCAGCTTCGAAGGTACCCGCAGACACCATAACGGCATCCAACGTATTCACGTCTTCCCGAAGTTGTAATTTGAGGTTGGTCATTTCAGCAACACCAGCTTCAAAACGCAAGGTTTCAAATGTGATATAGGAAACGATCAGGGTTTTCACGCCTGTTTCTTCCGTTTGAAAAATAAAAGAGCCATCTGTTGCCGTTGAAGCACCATCATAAGTTCCTTCTAAATAGACATTGGCCCCTTCAATGGGGGTTCCATTACGTTCTGTAACAACCCCGGATATCTTCTGCTGAGAAAATACCGGAAGGCTTAGTAATAACCCCAAAAGTGGAAAGAATATGGTGCGTTTCATAGTTTTTGATTTCAATACTCAAAACTCCTAGAAACCAAAACCAATAAAAAAAATGCTTTTCTGAACTGTACTATTTTGATACTGAATTGTTTTCTTTGCCAATTGCGATGAATTGTTATCTTTACAAAAATTCCCGCTATGAATTACAAGGCCCTACTCTTACTTTGCTTTATTTCAATTTCTTACACGCTTCATTCGCAAGATACGTTCTCGATCATTGCCGTAGATCCAAGTACCGGTGAAATTGGCTCTGCCGGAGCTTCCTGTGTTGATGGCGCTGGAGATTTCGGGGGAATTATTGACATCATTACCAAGATCATCCCGGGGCGTGGCGGTGTGAATTCACAAGCGTATGTGTGTATTCCTAATACGAACCTCAATAATGCCATTGCCGAAATGGAGAATGGTGCCAGTCCTTCAGAAATTATTGACTTCCTCCTCAACAACGATGCGTGTTCTTCACAAGGTTTCGATCCGGCTTTTCGACAGTACGGTATTGCCGATTTGGATACTTCGGGAGATCCTCGAACCGCAGGTTTTACAGGAAATATGGCCGATGATTATAAGGAAGACCGACAAGGAGCCACCTATAGTATTCAGGGAAATATTTTGTTGAACCAAACGGTGATCGATAATATGGAATCGAATTTTAACACGACCACCGGTTCTTTGGCCGACAAGCTCATGGCGGCCATGCAAGGGGCAAATTTTGCGGGAGCTGATTCCCGTTGCTTGGCACGCGGCACTTCGTCTACATCAGCATACTTGTTAGTGTACCGACCAACAGATGATGCTTCCGATCCGTATCTCCGACTCAATATTGAGGAAATGCCTTTTGGGGAAGAACCGATCGATTCACTACAAACCTTGTATGATAAGTTCTTAGGGGTCAATGATATTCCGCTGAAAAACCAGCTCAATATCGCGCCTAACCCCGTTCGTAACAATTTGACATTGCAGTGGAATGATACCATGATATGGAAAGAAATAACCGTGTACGATATCTTAGGAAAGCGTGTGGAGACACTTGCCCTTCCCGAATTAGGAACACTGCGTCAAACATGGAATATGGACCACCTTCGTCCCGGCATGTATTTCTTAAAAGTAGCAACAGCTTCAGACGCTGCAACACTCTCGTTTATTAAAGAATAATAACAATCCGCTTATTCCTTAGCGTTTCTTTTTGAATATTTCAGTAAGAATTCTGTACATTCGGTATAAATGAATGCTCATGACAGATTCTGAAAAAGTAACAAATTACATCGCGAAACACGAACGATGGAGCGAAGAACTCGCTACGTTGCGCGCTATATTTCAACAAACCGAACTCAAAGAAGAGGTGAAATGGGGCGCTCCAAACTATACACTCGACGGAAAATTGATCGCTGGAATGGCAGCTTTTAAAAATCATTACGCACTATGGTTTCACCAAGGTGTTTTTTTGAAAGATTCTCATAATTACTTAATAAATGCGCAAAAAGATGTGACCAAAGCCTTACGGCAGTGGCGCTTTGAGGAAGCAACGCCCATACCCGAAAAAAAGGTGTTAGAATATATCGAGGAAGCCATTCAAAACTCAAAAGACGGTAAAGAACACACCCCTGTACGCAACAAAAAACTCGTCATGCCACCCGAGTTGAAGTCGGCTTTAGTAGAAGATGATGCGCTTACCGCAGCGTTTAAAAAATTGACTCCCGGGAAACAACGCGAATATGCAGATCACATTTCGTCTGCCAAGCAGGCTGCGACGAAAGAGCGACGTTTGGATAAGATCATTCCGATGATCAAATCGGGTGTAGGACTGCATGATAAATACAAAAATTGCTAATTGAAGCCACATTTCATTCGATATAGTACACGGCAGCTTTGGTTCTATACCAAGCGTGCTATTTACATTTTGCTTTCTTGGGTGTTGATTTCCAACATGCTGTTTTTCTATGAATATTTGACCTTGATCGATAATGGTGTGTTGAGTTCGGCATATGATTTTGAGCAGAACTTTATTGCAAACATGATCGTAGCCATCATCGCTGGTCTTATTGGTGGGATCGTCACGGTAAATTTAATGGATCGCTGGCTGCGCAAGAATGCCTTTTGGAAGGCGCTACTTTACATCGTGGGTACGTATGTGGTGGCTGCGCTAGCCGTAAGTGCTATTGGGGCGGCGTATTACTACAGTGAAGACTTGGGGATTCCCTTCTATCATGCTCGCGTGTGGCAAGAGGTCTATAGTTTCTTCGGAACGTGGTTCTTTTTAAAACAATTTATCATCTGGTTATTTATTGTAATTGGTACATTGATCGTACTGATGGTTAACGAAAAGTATGGGCCCGGGGTGTTTCCTGATTATCTTTTGGGAAAGTATTTTCTTCCGAAGAACGAACGGCGTATCTTTATGTTTGCCGATATTAAAAATGCCACCGGAATTGCAGAGGAACTAGGTGAAGAAAAATATTTTCATTTTCTGAAGGATTTCTTTCGAGACGTAGCTCCTGCTATCGTACAGTCTTATGGAGAGGTCTATCAATACGTAGGCGACGAAATTGTGGTCTCTTGGAAGATGAAACAAGGATTGAAGAGCGGTAATGCCTTGCGTTGCTTTTTTAATATGAAAAAAAGTATCGCTTACCGCAAGGCGCGGTATTTAAAAAAATATGAGGCCTATCCTGAATTCAAAGCGGGATTTCACTTTGGAGCTGTGATGGTAGGAGAAATAGGAAAGATCAAACGAGAGATCGCTTTTTCAGGAGATGTATTGAATACAACCTCCCGCATTCAAGGGATGTGTAATGAATTAGGAGTTGATATATTAGCTTCGGAAAAATTCGCTGATGTGGCTTACAAACTTCCGAAGGGGGTCCAAAAAGTAAAACTTGGAGAAGAAAAACTGAGAGGGAAATCGGAAGAAATCGGACTCGTCACTTACACACATTCCTAAGAAATCGGCATTATAATTGTAGCCTCTTCCGCATAGAAACTTAAAAACCACTTCCATATGAAAACTGATGTTTACACCAAAACGGTATTAACCATTATCGCTTTTGCCTTAGTAGGGCTCTTATTTAAGGGCAATTCACTGATCACACCAGCTCATTCAAGCAACGAACTCCCGCCTAGTATTTCCACATAATATGCGCTCGTTCCTATTTCAGAAAATAACACTATGGATGTTCGTATTGTAGATATCAACACCTATGATGAAATGAACGTGAATGTAAAAAGCATTGATTCGTACGATGAAGTAAAAGTGAATGTTACCAGTATTGATACTAGTGACGAATTAGACGTGAATCTTGATGAAATTGGCGGTGGCTGGGTTTCTAATGGCGGGCCTATCAAGGTGAAAATCGACTAACGATTCTTGAACGGACGAATGATCAATCGGGCGGCGCGATCATAATTGATATAATTGTAGGTCCAATTAAAAAAGGTGATTACGCGATTGCGAAAGCCTACTAAGAACCATAGGTGTACAAACATCCAGAGCAGCCAAGCAAAAGCGCCTCCAAAACGCATCTTTTTGAAGTCTACCACAGCTTTATTCCGACCGATCGTTGCCATAGTTCCCTTATCGAAATAGCTAAACGGCTCTAGGTCTTGCTGTTTTAAGAGACGTTTTAAATTTTTAGCCAAGTGCTTTCCTTGCTGAATGGCGGGTTGCGCCACCTGCGGATGACCTTTCGGGAATGCTTCGGTTTCCATCAAGGCAATATCGCCTACTGCAAAAATGTTTTCTAAGCCCTGAATACGACTAAAGCGATCTACTTTATAGCGATTTAATTTTTCCATGAGCTGTGCCACGGGAATTCCTTTTACCGGAGCTCCGGTAACGCCTGCCGCCCAAATAAAAGTGGCGGTTTCAAATTGGGTGCCGTCTTTGGTGGTCACAGTTGACCCATCGTAGTCACTCACCATGGTATTTAAATGGATCTGCACCCCCATTTTTTCTAAAAAGCGCTGCGCTTTCTCTGAAGACGTATCACTCATATGTGCCAATACGCTGTCATCCCCCTCTAAAAGGTGAATTTCCATTTCTTCCTCGTCCAATTCTGGATAATCGTTTTCAAGAATCCCTTTTCGGAACTCTGCCAAGGCGCCCGCCAATTCTACACCGGTAGGTCCTGCTCCCGCGATTACAAAATTGAGCAATCGCTTTCGCTTTGCAGCATCATCAGACTGATCGGCCTCCTCGATATTTTGCAGCATCAAACTTCGTATGTTGAGTGCTTGCGGCACGGTTTTCATGGCCATACTGTTCTTCTCGATGTTTTCATTTCCGAAGAAATTGGTACGCGTTCCCGTAGCGATCACGAGGTAATCATACGCTAAGCTTCCGATGGGGGTCTCCACTTGTTTTATTTCGGTGTCAATATGGTTGACGTTTGCCAAGCGAAAATGAAAATTGTCGTGTTTCCGAAAGATCTTCCGAAGCGGATAGGCGATAGAATCGGGTTCTAAACCGGCGGTAGAAACTTGATATAATAAGGGTTGAAAGGTGTGGTAATTGTGCTTGTCGAACAGCACCAATTGAACGGGTGCTTTGATCATTTTCTTGATAAAAGCAATTCCGGCAAAACCACCACCGATGACCACAACTCGGGGTAATTCTGAGGAAGGAATATTCATAGTAGTGTACTTCTACTATAAAAGTACAACAACTGTAAGGCATCCCATAAAAAAGATGTTATTTTTAAGAAATATGTAACAAACCTGTACCCATATCTACTAATGATACAGCTAACGAACAACCATTGACTGAAGAACTTGAACATCGTTTTGTCGCCCAGTTAGAGGAGAATCAGAACATTGTCCATAAGATTTGTCGGCTATACACGCACGACAAAGAATCGCATAATGATCTGTTTCAGGAGATTACTATACAATTGTGGCGTGCGTATCCAAAATTTAGAGGCGATTCTAAATTTAGTACGTGGATGTATCGAGTCGCATTAAATACAGCCATTACGCTGTATCGAAAGAGCAAGCGCCGGGTTAGAACGCAGGATTATGAAGGAGTGAGTTTTAAGATCCAATCGGAACCTTATGACGATACGATCGAAGAACAATTGAAACTAATGTACCAGGCGGTTAAAACGCTGAATGATATTGACAAGGCTTTGGTTTTTCTGTATCTGGAGGATAAAAATTATCGGGAAATCTCACAAACGTTGGGAATCACAGAGGTGAATGCACGTGTAAAGATGAACCGAATCAAAGAGAAATTACGTAAAATATTAAATCCGTAACTCGTATGGATGAGTTGGAAGTATTAAAAGATCAGTGGCAGCGCCGGGAGCAGGATTTTCCTAAATTCTCTGCAAAGGATATTTACCCGATGTTGTTGAAAAAATCCTCCTCGATGGTGAAGTGGATTTTTTACATCAGTGTGGCTGAATTGGTCCTCTGGACCGCCTTGTCGTTCCTTGTTCCGGAATCGACCAAAGAGGTCAATGAAGAAATGGGCTTGAAAACAACGCTCTTAATCTTCAGTATCGTCATGTACGTTGTGACCTTGGTGTTTATCTATTTGTTCTACAAGAATTACAGATCAATTCAAGTGACAGACACGATCAAGGAGTTGATGAAGAGTATCCTCAAGACCCGAAAAACCGTTCGTTATTTTGTCTATTACCAAATTGGCGCAGCCATTTTGTTGCTGATCTTTACCAATTTGGTTTACTACACAAAGCGAGAACTGCTCTATGAGGTGTTTGCCAAGTATAACGGAGGGTATGCGGCGATTCCAGCGGAAAGCTTTACAACCGTGTTCTTCACGGCACAGCTGGTTGTAGGGGCACTAATGATCATCTTCCTGATCATTTTTTATCGATTGGTGTACGGAATTTTGCTTCGAAGACTGAAGCGAAACTATAAAGAATTAAAGAAAATAGAGGTGTAGATTAATAGCGCCACTGACGGGTTTTGTTCAACGCCTCTTCTTTTTCGAGTTCTTCCTGCGGAATCACTTTTAGGAAGGAGGGATGCTGTTCAATGGCAAATTCAATTTTTTCTACAATGGAGTCAATCGATTCGTTCTCATAATCAATATCCAGAGGTTCTTTGATCTCCATACTCTGAAGAATTCCTTTTTTTCGAACCCGAATTCCTTTTTTATCAAAGGAACGGCGAAAACCATCAATCACAATAGGAACGACGATCGGTTTATTTTCCTTAATAATAAAAGCGGTACCACGCCTGATGGGCTTCCAGGGTTTGGTGGTTCCCTGCGGAAAGGTAATCACCCACCCATCGTCAAGCGCTTTACTAATATTGCTTACATCGCTCATTTTTACTTGCCGATTCACCTCTTTTCCTTGCGCTCTCCAAGTGCGTTCAATACTCACCGAACCTGCATAGGCCAGTATCTTTGGAAGCAATCCTGACTGCATCGTTTCTTTAGCCGCAACAAAGTATAAATTGAGTTTAGGGTTCCATAGATATCCAATGTTCTTGATACTGTCTACACGACCACTCAGGCTTGCATTGAATACATGAAACATGGCAACCACATCGGCAAAATATGTCTGGTGGTTAGAGACAAAAAGCACATTGGTGTCTGGAAGATTCTTGATAATCTCACTTCCATCGATCTGCAATTGATTAAACCCTTTGAAACGACGGTGTGTTAAGGCTCCCATGATACGGATAAGCCATTTTTTCAGAAAGAGTATATGTCCGAACGGATTTTTCTTAAAAAGCCCCATAGCTACATTTTGTAGGCGGTTTCTAATACAAAAATAGAAACGTGCAAAGATACAAAATTAAGACCCATTAGTCTAATTGGCATAGCAAAGCACGTACCTCATTGAGCATCATAGCGGTAGCTCCCCAAACCACATGACCCCCCAATACAAACGCCGGAACCTGAATGTTGGAAGCGTAAGAAGTGGTGATTTTTTGCTCTGTTAAAGATTCCGGAGCTAAGAATTCTCGTAACGGTACTTCAATTAAGGCAGCTACTTCTTTTTCCTGTGCTACAAATTTGGGGCGTTTCCGCGTAAAGCCTAAAAAGGGTTGAACTACGTAATCACTTGGAGGTATATAGATATTCGTCAATGCAGTGACAACCTCTATCGATGCTACCGGTACGCCCACTTCTTCTTCGGTTTCTCTAAGGGCAGTATCCTGTAGGTTCTTATCTTCCGGCTCCACTTTTCCACCGGGGAAGCCAACTTGATTAGAATGCACCCCTTTATAGGTTCTTCGTAGAATAAGGATCATGTGGGTTTCCGAATTGTCCCCTGGGTAAAAAAGGACCATCACAGCGGCTTTTCTGGCCGTTTTCTGGCGTTCTGCTTGACGCTTTAACGCAATAATTCGTTCTATGGGCGCCATTTCTACATGCGCTGCTTCTCCCGGCAAGTTCATGTGGGCAACTTTTACGATCTTTGCAGAAAATGCTTCAAATGTCATATCTTAAAATCTTTTTGTGCTTCAGTCTCATCGCATTATTGTGTTCCGCTTGCGGAGAACAAAAACAAAAAGAAGGGGTTGCCACAACTCCTTCTTCACTCAAAGATACAACAGTTTCAAAAGAAGCCAAACAAGAGATTGATTCGAAAAAGGAAACCGACTCACTCTCTGCTTTTCCGAAAATTACCAATGACAACGTCATTTCTTTCCTAACGAGCTACGGAAAGAAAAATCCTGAAACCAAGGTGCGTATCACAGCTTTTAATGGGGAATTTAAAGATAGTTTGGATATTGAACTCTTCGAAGATACTCCGCTGCATCGCGCCAATTTTATTTATTTGACGAAGCAGGGCTATTTCAATGAAACCTTTTTCCATCGCATCGTTCCAAATTTTATCATTCAAGGCGGCAATAGTGACAATATTTCAACCCCAAAGAAACGTGGAAAATTAGGAGACTATTTATTACCTGCGGAATTAGATAATAATCGCGTACATCGCTACGGAACCGTAAGTGGTGCCAAAGAGTATCGGGAGAATCCCGGCAAGCAAACCGCGCCTTATGAGTTCTTCATCTTTTTAGGGCCACAAAGTTCCACCGGCCATCTCAATGGTAACTATACCATTTTTGGGCGGGTAACTCGCAATATGGAGTTGGTCGAGAAGATCGCCAACCTGCCTCATGATGATGGCGATTGGCCTTTGCGAAATGTCTATATTAGGGCAAAGGTTATTGATTAAGATGCTTTATCTCTGTAGACCGAAGGCAATGAAACGTTAAACGTCACAGCCAAAAGGCGCACGGTGATCACCATGGATCCCGAGAGAATAACGACCCAATTAACCGACAAGGGCGTTTGTAACAGCAAGAAATAGGTGAGTCCGCCTACGATACAAGCAGTCGCATAGATCTCCTTCCGAAAAATAATGGGAATCTCATTACACAAGATATCCCGAATGACGCCTCCAAAACAAGCTGATAATGTCCCGAGTGCGATACAAATGATGGGCGGAAATCCAGCCGCAATCCCCTTCTCTATTCCCACCACTGTGTAGAGTCCGATACCAATCGTATCAAACAAGAACAGGGAGCGTCTTACATACGTTAATTTTCTTCGGAAGATAACAGCGAGAATCGAAGAAATGATGATCACATAGAGATACGTCAAATTACGCATCCATGCAATATTCGCATCGATCAACACATCACGAAGCGTTCCTCCTCCTACGGCTGTAACGAAGGCAATGATAAGGATCCCAAACGCGTCCAAACGCTTTTTCATGGCGGTGAGCACACCTGAAACAGCAAAAGAAATCGTTCCTAAAATATCGATCACTAAAAACAGGTCCATTCCTTACATTTGTTGCGTATAGTAATTATAGTCTTTGATCACTTTGTCCAAAAATACGATGGGACGTTCCTCGAACGTTATTTCCATGAGCTTCGCTACTTTTTCAGAAAGCTTTAAAATCACATTGTGATTGCCGTTGTATTTCGCTTCTTGAAACACACTTTTTATGGTATCCATCTCTTGATCAGAAAAAATCGTGACTTGAGCATATTTGGGTTCGTAATCACTAGGGATATCCATCAAAATGGTCTGCGAAAACGAAACGGTTTTCTTTTCACTGATCACCGTGGTGGTTGCAGCAACGTCCCCTAGCCGCTGTCCTTTGCCATTCAGCAAGATCGTTACCAATGCCAAGGCCCCACTGGTGAGCGATATATCGATCATTCGCAGTAACCAACGCAACAAATAATTAGAAAATGCCGGCTTCGAACCGTCAAGCATCACCACACGAAGTTTAAAGACCGCCTTTCCGGGACTTCTTCCGTCCCAAAACATTTCAAACAACAAATGGTACAGAAAAATTGGGAGTCCGATGGCTAAGATAAACACCCAAAACATATCATCGCCGTAAGATATCGCACTAAATGAGACTGCAATTATGATAATGTAGATCGCTATAATAAGGGAATCAATTAGATACGCCAAAATACGATCTCCTACTCCCGCTACGTTTTGCACGATGTTTACATTTTGAGCGGTTTCTATTTGAAAATTATCCATGAATACTGTTTCTTTGAAAAAAAAGGGCGATTACATGCGTGAAGCGGCATTTGCGAAACAAAATAAAGATAAATGGTTAAGATTTGAAAATGTTCTTCGGAATAATGTTGCCATGGATCCTGACGAATTAAGCGCCTTGTATATTGAAGTAACAGACCACCTAAGTTACGCCCGAACCTTCTACCCAAAAAGCAACACCCTACGGTATCTCAACGGACTGTCAATTTTAGCGCATCAAAAGATTTACAAAACAAAACGAGAATCCAGAAGGAGGTTTATCACCTTTTACACGCAGGAGTTTCCTTTATTATTTTCACAATATCACAAACAGTTACTCATTACCTTTCTCGTTTTTATGCTCTTTGCTGTGGTGGGTGCCTATTCTAGTGCTACGGATGGCGATTTTGTACGCCTGATCTTGGGCGATGGGTATGTAAATATGACCTTAGATAATATTGAACGTGGTGACCCTATGGCCGTATATAAGGATATGAACGAAATGAACATGTTCTTAGGGATTACCATCAACAATATTCGTGTTGCCCTATTGGCCTTTGCCTACGGACTAATTCTGGGGCTGGGAACCTTATATATTATTATGCGAAATGCGATCATGCTGGGAAGTTTTCAATATTTTTTCTATGATCAGGGCTTGCTATGGGAATCGGCTCGTACTATTTGGATCCATGGAACGATTGAGATTTCGGTGATCATCATCGCCGGAACGGCAGGGTTGGTGTTGGGTAATAGTATTCTATTTCCGAAGACCTATACCCGATTACAATCCTTTGTGAGAGGTGCGAAAAACGGATTGAAAATATTGTTAAGTACCATTCCTTTTTTTATCATCGCCGGATTTTTAGAAGGATTCGTAACACGACATACAGAAATGCCCGATGTGCTTGCCATATTGATTATTGGAGGCTCGTTAAGCCTAATTGTTTTCTATTATATCATCTATCCAATTTATCTAAAAAGAAACCATGCAAGAAGCCATACGCTTTAAAAAACAACGAGATCTTGGTGATGTTCTCACCGATACCTTTAAATTCATTCGTCAGGAATGGAAACCGCTATTTTCATTGATCCTAAGAATCGCAGGTCCCGCGCTTCTCATAGTGGTCTTGGCATATGTGTTTTATTTGCAAACCACGCTGGGAAGTATTGGAGTGTTTGATCCAGCTTATTCGGGCACGCTTGGCGCTTCTGTGCTATTGGCTTTTGGAACACTGATCATTGCTGCCCTTGTATATTATGCATTGCTGTACGGAACGATTTTAAACTACATAAGATCCTACGTTGAAAATAATGGTGTTGTTGATATCCCGGCGGTGAAAGCGGGTGTCAAACAAAATTTTTGGAGCTTGTTAGGGTTGAATGTGTTAGTGGGACTCATCATTGGCGTCGGGTTTGTATTTTGTTTCTTTCCCGGTGTTTATGTAGGTGTAGTATTGGCCAGTGCAGCTTCTGTGTTAGTTTTTGAACGTCGAGACGTGAGCGATAGTATTAGTTATTGCTTTCAATTAATTAAGAACGAATGGTGGATAACTTTTGCGACCCTCCTGGTACTAGCTATAATCTATTACATGATTGCCATTATATTTCAAGTACCTCAATACATCTATTTCTTCATTAAAGGATTTACGATGGCGCAAGAAGTCTCTGGTGCCGACCCAACGTCCATGTTCGATTGGGGATACATGACCCTTAGTGCATTGGGAATGATCGCCAATTATCTCTTACAAACAATCCTTATTATTGG
Source organism: Flavobacteriaceae bacterium UBA4166 (assembly GCA_002379985.1). GTDB lineage: Bacteria > Bacteroidota > Bacteroidia > Flavobacteriales > Flavobacteriaceae > DFVG01. The sequence goes on along the minus strand of DFVG01000013.1, from coordinate 67,765 downwards.
TACAGTGTTGGTCTATTTCCACTTGAATGAAAAGAAAAATTTCTCAGGAACCATGGAGACTATCGAACAACTTGGACAAGACACAACGAACGATCATGTATAAACTAGGCTGGTTTTGGATGTACATTTTCCTCACAGGGTCTTTCCTGTGGGCGCAAGATAGTACTGCGCTAAAACCTGACAAAGCCCCTGTTGTTCAATACGATTCCACAGAGGGATTGCAACCGCTTTCTTTAGACCGTGACATGCTGGAACGATATAAGGGTGACACCGACTATCAATATATTGAAATTACCGCGGAAGATAACTGGTGGACGCGTTTTAAACGTTGGGTTAGCCGGTGGTGGAATCAATTTCTACGTTGGTTGTTTGGCGGCGAGGTAAGTGGTTTTTGGGCGGTCTTGGTGAGAGCCTTGCCATACCTCATTATAGCAGGAATTGTCATTTTTGTTATTTGGTTGTTTTACAAATTGAATCCGGGTACCAAATTTTTTACCCCTAAAGAGAAGCCTGAGGTATTTTTTACCGAAGAGGAAGAAATTATTCGTTCCAAAGACATTAAAAAATTAATTGCCCAAGCCTTAGAACAAAAAGATTATCGTGGTGCGGTTCGGTATTATTATTTATTTATTCTGAAGGAATTGTCGGAACGAGAACTTATTGACTATGAATTTGATAAAACAAATGCAGATTACCTTCAAGAATTGATCGCCACACAACTGAAGCAAGGGTTTCAAAGGGTCACCAAACTATACGATTATATTTGGTACGGAAACTTTTCTGTAACAGAAAGTGATTATCGCAAAGCGGAAAGCACCTTTGTGCAACTCGAGAAGAACATTCAATCCCATCATGACTAAGCTTCAAAAAATATTAATATTGGGATTGATGCTGGCCATTGCCGCCTTGGTATATTTGGAAGCCAATCAACCTAAGCCGCTTAATTGGTTCCCTAGTTATCATCAAGATGATAAAATTCCGTTAGGCAGTAAGGTTCTTTACGATTTAATGGAAGACAAATTGGGCGATAGAATGCAAGTGAATACACGTCCTCCTTTTGAGGTCATAGAGCAAGATAGCCTCTCGGGTACCTTCTTTTTTCTGAATGATTACATTTTATTTGAAGAGGCTGAATTGAATGCTATGCTACATTGGGTCTCTCAAGGAAATACCCTCTTTATGGCCTCCACCAGCTACTCGGCTCGAATGCTGGATACGCTTCAGCTTGACATGAATTCAGCCGTTCTCGTCGACAAGTTAGCTACCGAACCTCTTCTAGAATTAGTACATCCGGAGCTCAAAACGAAGGCTCCCTATTATTTAGATAGAGATGTCGCCGTGCGCTATTTCGAAGAAATTGACACCTTAGAACATACAGTGCTAGGCATTGTAGATGTGTATAAGGATACCTTGGCGCTTCAAAATAATTATATCAATTTTTTGAAAGTTCCCTTTGAAAATGGCCTGATCTACCTTCATAACCAACCGGAAGTATTTTCAAATTACTTCTTGGTTCAAGATGAAAATATTGGATACACCGAAAACGTATTGGCCTACCTTCCTACTGACGGACCTATCATTTGGGATGGATATTACAAATCGGGAAAACGCATCCAAATTTCTCCGCTCTATTTATTGTTAAGCAATCAGCACCTAAAATGGGCATACTACACGGTACTCATTGGCATGTTGCTTTTTGTGCTTTTTGAAGGAAAACGAAAACAACGTAGCATTCCTATTCAGCCCCCGTTACAGAATAAAACCTATGAATATACACGTACCATTGCAGGCATGTATCTCAATAAAAAGGAATACCGCAAGATCACCGAAAAGCAAATTGCGTTGTTTTTTGAGTACATTCGAGTGCATTTACGGGTCCCTACAGAGCATCTAAATGCTCGTTTTATGGAAGCCGTTGCAGCCCGAAGCAATAACACATTGGAAGATACCAAAACAATATTTTCAGAAATAGAACAGCTTCAACAGAGAGCAACCCTTTCTAAAGAAGATGTTATGAACTTATACCAACACATTACCGAATTTAAATCGAAGATCGATGGAACATCCTGAAGAACAAAACGAATCCTTGGCGTTTAACAGCCGCATCCCGTTAGAGGACCTTAAAAATGGAGCAGAGCAGATCAAACAAGAGCTCCAAAAAGTAATAATTGGACAAGAAGAATTCATAGAACTGCTCATTGTAAGTCTTTTGGCCGGAGGGCACGTACTTATTGAAGGCGTTCCCGGGATTGCAAAAACCATCACCGCTAAACTTTTTGCGAAAACCCTCAAAACCAATTTTAGCAGAATTCAGTTTACACCGGATCTTATGCCAAGTGATGTCTTAGGAACCTCTGTTCTGAATATGAAGACATCAGAATTTGAATTCAAACACGGTCCCATTTTTTCAAACGTTGTGCTCATTGATGAGATCAACCGGGCGCCTGCCAAAACACAAGCAGCGCTCTTTGAAGTAATGGAAGAACGTCAAATTACGATGGATGGCACACAATACGATATGGACTATCCGTTTATGGTACTAGCCACCCAAAACCCGGTGGAGCAAGAAGGCACCTACGCGCTTCCGGAAGCGCAATTAGACCGTTTTCTATTCAAGATTAAAGTGACCTATCCTTCTTTAGAACAAGAAGTCACCATCTTAAAAACCCATCACGATCGCAAGTTAGCCGTTCCACAAGACGCTATTGCTTCTGTACTTTCACCAGATTCGCTGCTAACGTATCGTAAATTGGTACAGGAAATTCAGTTGGAAGAAAAGATTTTCTCCTATATCGCTCAAATTGTCGACAAAACCAGAAACCACCCTCATTTATATTTAGGGGGATCTCCGCGTGCTTCTTTGGCTATTATGAATGCTTCCAAAGCTTATGCAGCCATGCAAGGAAGAGACTTCGTAACACCGGAAGATGTCAAGAAAATGATGACGCCGGTACTTCGACACCGTGTGATCCTATCACCGGAACGAGAGATGGAAGGAATGACGCCGGAAACCGTGATCGATATGATCGCTCAATCTATTGAAATACCGCGCTAGTGATGAACCTACTCAAATCGCTCTATCTCAGCCATCGGTTTTTCTACGTGTTGGCTGTTGTTGCCGTGCTATTTTTGTGCTCCTTTTGGTGGGAAAAATTGTACGGAATTACGTGGGTGATCGTTCTTTTTCTGGGGTTTACAATATTGATCGAGATGGTCATGTTGTACCAAGGAAAGGGATTGGAGGGGCAACGTCTCTTACCTGAAAAATTCTCTAATAGCGATCACAATGATGTGGTCATACAACTCCAAAATCGATATGCATTTCGGCTCCATGTGGCAATCGTTGATGAGTTGCCAATTCAATTTCAAAAGAGAGACTTTTACCGTTCGCTCTCTATAGCCCCGAAACAGAAAAACGATTTGGTCTACCAAGTACGACCTGTTGATCGAGGAGAGTATCGCTTCGGAAAACTAAATTGTTATGCGAGTACGGTTCTGGGATTGATCCGCCGCCGCTACAGTTTTAATAATGAACAAATGGTGAAAGTCTATCCGTCGTTCATACAGATGAAACAATTTGATTTTCTTGCCATCGATAATCGATTGGCGCAATTCGGACTCAAAAAAATACGACGGATTGGCCACACCATGGAGTTTGAACAGATCAAGGAATACGTTCGCGGAGATGATGTTCGTACCGTGAATTGGAAGGCGACAGCGAAAAACGGCCGACTCATGGTCAACCAGTATCAAGACGAAAAGATGCAACCCATCTATTCGATCATAGACACCAGTCGGGTGATGAAAATGCCTTTCAAAGAATTAAAACTGGTAGATTACGCCATCAATAGTGCGCTCGCATTCAGCAATGTTGCCTTTAAGAAAGGAGATAAGGTAGGGCTTATCGACTTTTCTAATACGCTTGGAAATTTTCTCAAAGCCCAAGCCAAGAAAACGTATCTAAATACTATTTTGGAAACGCTTTACAACATTGACACTCGTTTTCTTGATAGTGACTTCGGAATGCTTCGCAGTTTGATCAAGAGACGCGTTACACAGCGTAGCTTACTGTTGTTGTATACCAATTTTGAACATATTTCAGCTTTGCATCGCCAGCTCCCCTATCTTCAGGCCATTGCGAAAAAACATGTGCTAGTGGTTATCTTTTTTGAAAACACCGAATTACGCCAATTGGTCCAAACCGAAGCAACCACACTTCCCGAAGTAGTCGATCAAACCATCGCAAAACAATTTGAACATGACAAAAAAGTGATGGTCCGCGAATTGCAACAACGCGGAATACAGACGGTACTCACCGCACCGGAAGACCTCACTGTTAACACCATCAACAAATACCTTGAAATCAAAGCGCGAGGCATTTTATAACGGTTCTTTACAGTTCAGTAACCCCATCTTACAGTTGAGTAGAAATGATTCGTTGAAATGATGTAACCATAGCATCTTTGCTTCAGAAACTTAAAACAACGCATCATGAAAACAATTATCGCCACACTTTGTCTCACGATTACATCTCTTTTTATTCAAGCACAGACAGGAACGGATATCACCGTAACCGTTCCTGTTAACAGCGATAAAGGAAATATTGTTATTGGCTTGTACGACGAAGCAACCTTTATGAAAGCACCGCCTATCAAAGGGATAGAAGCTGAAATTATCGACGGAAAAGCAACCGCTACGTTTAAGAATATTCCAGAGGGGACTTATGCCGTTAGCTTATTTCACGATAAAAACCTGAACAAACGTTTGGATTTTGAACCTAACGGAATGCCCGCAGAGCCTTATGGTGTTTCTAATAATGTTATGAGTATGGGGCCACCACAGTGGAGCGACGCAAAATTTGAAGTAGGAGCTGAACCACTGCGTCTAGAGATTCGGATGTAGGTCTAGTCACTACGATAAATAAATGCTCAGTGTTCGCTGAGCATTTTTTCATTATAAGAACTTATAATACTTAATTCTCTTAATATAGATTTTTTAGATTAATTGTATCTTTACGGAAACTTTTGAGTGATGACCATTACACAATTGAAATATGTCCTTGCAGTAGCAGAGTATCAAAATTTTACACGCGCTGCGGAAAAGACCTTTGTCACACAGCCTACCCTTAGCATGCAAATTCAGAAGCTGGAAGACGAATTGGATATTCAGATCTTTGACCGAAGTAAAAAACCGATTGAATTGACGTCTATCGGTGCTAAAATTGTCAGTCAGGCGCGAAATATTGTGAACGAAGCCGAACGTATGCAAGATGTGGTTGATCAAGAAAAAGGGTTTATTGGTGGTGAGTTTAAATTGGGGATCATCCCGACGATCATGCCTACCCTCCTACCAATGTTCCTTAAGAACTTTGCAAATAAATATTCGAAAGTACAGCTGAAAATAGAAGAATTAACAACAGACGAGATCATTGCCAAACTCTTGGAGGGGCATTTGGATGCCGCTATTGCCGCTACACCGCTCTACCAAGAAAAAGTAAAAAAGCGTGTGTTGTATTACGAACCGTTTGTGGGATACATTCCGTCAAGTCATCGACTCGCTAAGAAGTCGCAGATAACTTCAGACGACTTGGAGATTGATGATATCTTGTTGCTAGAAGATGGGCATTGCTTTCGCGACGGAGTTGTGAATTTATGTAAGTCGTCTCAACTCAGCTCCTCAGAAACCTTTCAGTTGGAAAGCGGTAGTTTTGAAACCTTGATAAAATTGAGCAATGAAGGGCTGGGAATGACACTTTTACCCTATTTACACACCTTAGATCTTTCCGAAGCCTTACAAAAAAATCTACGGCATTTTTCAGATCCAAAGCCCGCACGAGAAGTTAGTGTTATTTATAGCAGCAGTGAATTGAAGATGCAAATCATCAATGCGTTATACGATGTCATAGCAGGAGTAGTTCGAGGGGCAATCGCCTTTCAAGATGTTGAGATCATTAGCCCAACAAAATAAAAAACCCTCGAAGATCGAGGGTTTCTATTTAAGGTTTTAAAAGAATTAAACATTGATTGAGTTGCGGGTTCTGTTTTACAAGAGCATCTACCCAAATCTTTAATTCCTCAATTTCGTAAGGAAGTAAACGCGTCATCGCCTTCTTCAACTCTTTACAGAACAAATTAACATCAAAACTAACTTTCTTTAGCACAGCTTTCGTGTAGTCATACATTGCTCTAGCCATCGTTAATAGTGAATTAAATAGGTTACGTAGTTGTAGTGTATAGGCAGGATTTTTTTGTTAGCGGATTAAATATAAGAAAAATTATTGAGTGAAATACGGATGTTAATAACTCTTTAGAAACGATTATCCCCATCGAGCAAATCTCCTAATCCACCTAAAATACTTCCTTCCCCTTTATCCTTTCCTCCACCTCTGGGTGCAGCAGCCCAAACACGCTTTGCTAATCTGCTGAATGGCAAGGATTGAATGTAGACCGTTCCCGGCCCGGTAAGTGTTGCAAAAAACAATCCTTCACCCCCAAAGAGCGTATTTTTGATACCCCCAACGAATTCAATATCGTAATCTACCGTATGGTCGAAGCCCACAATACAGCCGGTGTCAACTTTCAGCTTTTCGCCCGGTGCCAGTTGCTTTACGGAAGTATTTCCTCCAGAATGAACAAACGCCAGCCCGTCGCCTTCCAGCTTTTGCATAATAAACCCTTCCCCTCCAAAGAGTCCGCGTCCTAATTTCTTGGAGAACTCAATCCCTATCGAAACTCCTTTAGCGGCACAAAGAAAGGCATCTTTTTGACAGATAAACTTATTCCCCATCATGGAAAGATCCAAAGGCATTACCTTGCCCGGATAGGGCGCTGCAAAAGAAACCTCTCGTTTGGCATTGGTCACATTGTAGAAGGCGGTCATAAATAGGCTCTCTCCGGTAAGTAATCGTTTTCCCGCACCAAAGATCTTTCCCATAAAGCCTTTATCATTTTGGGAACCGTCACCAAAGATGGTTTCCATTTTGATACCGTTATCCATCATCATAAAACTTCCGGCTTCGGCAATAACACCCTCATTCGGGTCAAGTTCAATAGAAACATATTGCATTTCTTCTCCGTGGATCTGAAAATCGATTTCGTGTGCGTTGCGCATAGATATGAATTTTTGGTTGCTACTATTGGTAGGAATTTAGCAGAAATGTTACAGCAGTTACTTCGACTTCACCTTCACGGTCCATTCAAAAGCAAACTGCGAGACGATGTTCCCCTCTGCATCTTTTCCTTCGGAATGCATCCAACAGGTTTGACCGTCGCCTGTGGTAATTGCAGCATCAATGGCCTTCTGAATTTTTTCTCCTTCGGAACAAGTAAAAGTAATTCGCCCTTTCGCCTTTTTGGAAAACGTAGCTTTGTTCGTTGCCACTAACATGGAAATAGGCGCTTCACTATTCCGAATACATTGCATGACCAACGCCCCGGTACTCAATTCTGCTGCCATGCCTTGAACAGCCCAAAACATTGATTTAAAAGGGTTCTGATTAATCCATCGTAAGCGAACCGAGGTAATACACTCGGTTTTTGTTAACGCTTTCGCACGAACGCCACAAAAAAATGCAGCCGGCAATTTTAAGAGCAGAAATGTATTGATAGCACGCGGTGATAAAGACATGAGCTCAATTTTTACTCGAAGATATTGAATCCTTTCTTAACTGTAAAATGTTAAAAATATGTTAATATATGGTACTATGCGTAACATAATACCTGTCTTTAGACATATATTTGCATAAGAAAACAATCAATCATGGAACAACAGCCTTCAAAAAATGATAAGAACGTAGCAGCGTTGATGCACATTTCAACATTTTGCAAATTCTTATTTCCGTTGGGAAATTTTGTCGCCCCGCTCATTCTTTGGACCATTCATAAAGACAAACCTTTTGTACACGAACACGGACGGCAAGCCATCAATTTTCAGCTTAGTATATTATTATACACATTGGCTATCGGGTTGCTATGCCTTCCCTTCTTTGTGTTCTTTGCGGTAGACTTTGTGTCGCTAGTAGAAACCTTAGACCATCATGTACACCACGTAGGGTACAATGATATTACCAATTTGTCGGGGTATTTTATACTCTTCGGAATTGTGGCCATTTTGCTCTTCGGAATATTTGTATTCGAATTGTACGCTATTATTTCGGCAACGGTTAAAGCCAACAAAGGCGAACTGTATCAATATCCATTTTGTATCTCATTCATCAATTCCGCTGAAACCATTCAGAAAAAAACCTCATCGTCATGAATACACTCATCAACATTCTTATGGCCCTTGTCATGAGCATGCTTTCCGGAACGTCTGTAGACTCATCATCTACTACTAATCAAGACGAACTGCAAGCAACGCACTGTCAGCATTATCAGGAGTCATTCATCAATCAAAAAATAATCAATTATGAACAGCCTGCTGTTTTAAAGTAAAAAGAACCTTATGAAAATCGAAAACACAAAAGCACAAATGCGTAAAGGGGTTCTGGAATTCTGTATCCTTTCCATCTTAAAAAATGGAGAGGCGTATACCAGCGATATCTTAGAAACCTTAAAGGACGCAAAAATGCTCGTGGTAGAGGGAACCATTTATCCCCTACTCACTCGTTTGAAGAATGCCGGCTTATTAGCCTACCGATGGGAAGAGTCCTCTAGCGGCCCTCCTCGAAAATATTATGAGCTCACCGAAACCGGAGCCTTGTTTTTAACCGAATTGAATACTACCTGGAGCGACCTGCAACAGGCAGTGAACAGAGTAACCAGCGAAAAAAAGTAACCATGAACAAAACAGTAAACATAAATTTGGCAGGCACCTTCTTTCATATAGATGAAGATGCCTTTGGAAAGCTATCCCGCTATCTGGACGCCATCCGTAAATCGCTGAGCGATCCGCACGGAAGCGACGAGATCATGCGCGACATTGAAGCTCGTATTGCCGAGCTTTTCAGTGAAAAACTGGAAAGCAGTACGCAAGTGGTTACCTTAAAAGAACTGGACGAGGTGATCGCTGTGATGGGACAACCTGAAGACTATCAGGTAGATGAAGAGATCTTTGACGATGCGCCACCGCACTCCAAAAGAACTACGCACAGCAGTAGTAAAAAACTGTACCGCGATATTGATGATAAGTTCATCTCTGGAGTGTCATCCGGACTCGGACATTATCTAGGAATCGATGCGATTTGGATCCGATTGATATGGATCATTTTAGTCCTTGCTGGGTTTGGATCTCCGATCATCATCTACATCATCCTATGGATTTTGGTTCCGCCTGCGGAAACTACCTCAGAAAAGTTACACATGACGGGAGAGGCCGTCAATATTTCGAATATTGAAAAAAAGTTCAAGGAAGGATATGAAAATGTCGCCGATAGGGTAAAAAACGTCGACTATGACAAATACGGGAAAAAAGTAAAACGCGGAGCTTCCGGGTTTTTCGAAACACTCGGTAGTATTCTTCTGGTCATTTTTAAAATATTTGTCAAATTCATCGGAGTTTTTCTCATCATTGTGTCGCTTTCAACCCTTATCGGTTTGGTCGTAGGAATGTTTACCTTAGGGTCTGCCGGGTTCTGGGGTATGGGTGAACTGGGAGACTATATCTCTTTAGTAGATACTACAAACATCCCTATTTGGCTAGTAGCATTATTGCTGTTCTTTGCTATCGGAATTCCATTCTTTGTGGTTTTCATTGTAGGACTGAAATTACTGATCACCAACATCAAATCAATCGGGACACCGGCCAAGATCATTCTACTGTTGATATGGGTACTATCCCTTATCGGACTCGGAATCCTTGGGGTACGTCAAGCAACTGAAACAGCATTCGACGGAGAGTATGTTTCCGAAGAGACCCTTCCTATTCGTAATGGCGACACCTTAAATATCGCCATGAGAGCGAATGACCTTTATGAATATCGTGTCTACCGAAGTGGCGGTTTAGAGATCAAGCGTGATGCGAACGATCAAAAGATCATCTATTCTAACGATGTACGATTGATCGTGAGAAGCACATCTGATAGTACCGCGAAGCTCGTGGTAGAAAAGCGTGCAGAAGGAAGCGATTATTCTGAAGCGAAAAGTCGGGCCGGAGCTATTGACTACAGTTACGACTATCAGAATGGGATGCTGAAACTCGATGGGTTCTTTACCACAGATTTTGCAAACAAATATCGTGATCAAGAAGTGACCGTCATCGTATACCTTCCAGAAGGAGCCACTTTGTACGCTGATGACAACACCTATAGTTTCCACCGTAACGATTCGTATTATAACGACATTCTCGATAATGGAATGGAGGAAAAATATTTGCTTGTACAAGATGAAGACCTTGTTTGCGTAGATTGTCCGGATATTCCAGAAAACGACTGGGAGGGTGACTTTAATGATGATGGAGATGCCGATGGCGCCTATTATCAGGATTCAGACGGCAATTGGCAACGACGTTCTGAACGCAACACTTCCTCCGAATCTGAAGCGATAGAAGTTGCCCCCGATACCACAACGATTATTGTGGATAGTACTGAAATTAACAACTAATCAAATAATATATCATGAAAACAATTCAAATCACCTTAATAGCACTGCTCGCCTTGACCGTTAGCAGTTGCCATTTTGATCTCAAACTGGGCCAAGTCAATGGAAACGGAAACGTTGTCACTGAAGACCGACCTGTTACCTCAGATTTTACCATTGTGCGCGGAAGTGCCGGTCTAGATGTTTACTTATCTAAGGGAACAGAAAATAAAATTGTTGTGGAAGCCGATGAAAATCTGATGGAGATCATTGATACCGAAATCAACAATGGAAAGCTTCACGTTACCACCAACTCGAATATTGGTCGCTCTAAATCAAAGAAAGTATATGTTACGTATACCTCTTTAGGAGCTGTGGAAGCCTCAAGTGGTGCCGATGTGATCGTGAATTCGCTCTTGGAAGCGGATGAAATCCGACTCAAAAGTAGCAGTGGTGCCGATCTTGAAGCGGAAGTTCGTGCAGAGAATGTATGGGCGGAAACAAGCAGCGGAGCCGACATTGTGGTTTCCGGTAGAGCCGCATCTTTAAATGCAGACGCTTCCAGTGGAAGTCATATCAAAGCACGCCAATTAGAAGTGTTGCGCTGTGATGCGGAAGCTTCCAGCGGCGCTAATATTGTAGTAAATGTGCAGGATGAAATCAAAGGAGAAGCATCCAGCGGCGGAAACATCCGCTACTATGGAGATCCTACAGCTGTCTCTGTTCGTGATGGTGTCTCCGGAAACGTATCTAAAATGTAAACCTTGCTGTCGACTGACCAACCAACCGAAAACCTGAAGCCTTACAGATCCGGCTTCAGGTTTTTTTACAAACAATCTTATGAAAAAAAGTATTCTTTTAGTGACTCTATGCATTACCACGTGGGCTTGGAGTCAAGTTCCAACCTCAGACCCTTTATTTCAGACCTTGAAAAAAATGGACAGCTTGATCTTCGATATAGGTTTTAATGAATGCCGAACGGAGGTCTATAACACCTTTGTCGCCGAAGATCTGGAGTTTTACCACGATCAAGCGGGTGTTACCAACAACCGCGAGGGCTTTCTTGCTTCTGTAAAAAATAATATCTGTGGAAATTCCGAAGTGAAGAATCGAAGAGAATTGCGTGAAGGTAGTTTACAAGTATTTCCTTTATACAACAATGGAAAACTTTACGGTGCCATTCAAACAGGGGAACATCGGTTCTTTCAGAAACGAGAAAACCAACCCGAACAAGCCGGAAGCACTGCATTATTTACGCATTTATGGTTGAAGCAAAAGAAAACTTGGGTATTAAAGCGAGTCTTGAGCTATGCGCATCACAATACACCATAAAAAAAGCTACCTCAATAGGTAGCTTTTTTATTTATTTCAATTGCAACTTATACCGTTACTTCCGTCTCAATGGTTTGTAAATAGCGCTCTGCATCTAAGGCCGCCATGCATCCTGTACCCGCAGCTGTTACGGCTTGACGGTATTCTTTATCCTGCACGTCACCACTAGCAAAAACACCGGGTTTGTTTGTTTTCGTAGATTTTCCTTTCGTGATCAGATATCCCGTATCGTCCATATCCAATTGTCCCTTGAAAATTTCTGTATTTGGCTTATGCCCGATGGCTATAAAAAGTCCGGTAATCTCAATATCCTCCTTGGCTCCGGTCTCATTATTGACCATTCGTAAGCCTTCTACTACTTGTTCTCCTAGTACTTCATCCACTTCGGTGTTATAGCGAAGATCAATGTTTTTAGTTCCTGTGACACGGTGCTGCATCGCTTTGGAAGCTTTCATATAATCTTTGCGCACCAACATGGTCACTTTATTACAAATATTGGCCAAGTACGTAGCTTCTTCCGCAGCGGTATCTCCCCCACCAACAATAGCGACATCCTGTCCTTTATAGAAAAAACCGTCACATACGGCACAAGCAGAAACACCACCACCTCGTAATCGTTGCTCACTTGGGAGTCCGAGATACTTCGCTGTGGCCCCAGTAGAAATAATCACGGTCTCTGCTTCCAATTGCGTACTGTTATCAACGGTTACCTTATGAATGCCTCCTATTTCATCACTAAATTCAACTTCGGTCACCATCCCCATGCGAACTTGCGTACCGAAACGCTCTGCTTGCTGTTGCAGATCCATCATCATCTTCGGACCATCAACTCCTTCGGGATATCCCGGAAAATTATCTACTTCTGTGGTAGTAGTCAATTGCCCTCCGGGCTCCATTCCAGTATACATTACGGGTTTTAAATCGGCTCTGGCAGCATAAATTGCGGCTGTATATCCAGCCGGTCCTGATCCAATTATCAAACATTTAATTCTTTCGACGGTTTCAGACATGGTTCTATGGGTTAAAATTTGACTACAAAAGTAGGAAGATTAAACCACTTTTCACAGGCAAGAGATAGGAAGTATTTATAATGAGATTTGTTATTTTTTAGAGGAAATTTTGGGGAAGAACCGACCCGTATCTTCCTTATAGCGTGTGTATTCTTCAAATTTGTGAAGCAGGTATTTTTCTTCCAGTTCACTTTTTAAATAGAAGACTCCTAAAAGCACCAAACTGATACTGATTTTAAAGACAGATTGGATATAGCATCCAAAAGAAATCATAGCGATAACAATGCCGATGTAAATGGGATGTCGCACGTAGTGGTAAATTCCATTAGAAATAAGGGATCCGTTGTTCTTTGGCTTCGGAAAAGGTGATAAACTATCATTCATGTTGATAATTCCGAAGATGATCACTACAAAACCTAATATAAGTGCAAGAAGAAAAACAATTTCTATCCAATCGGGTAGCTCAAAAGCCAACCCCAATGGAATATCTATAAAGTAAAAAGCAAAAAGAAAAAATTGCGCAATCAAAAAAGAAAGATCTTTCTTCATGTAAGTTTTTTTGAGGCGTTGCAAAAATAATTTTTTTTCTTAATTAATCGCCCCAATCTCCATTCAAACTCGTTCACCCAAAAATTTTATGTTTCTAATTTGAATTTTTTTTGGAAGAAAAACAAAAAGCCCCATTGCAATGAGGCTTTTTATTGAATTGGCCGTAAATGTTTCTTTTTAGGGACACGTTCGTGTTTACTTTATGTTTCATTGTGAAGCCATCTTAACAGTACCTATAGTAGAACAAAAAGCCTGCCAAAGTTAAAAAGCCCTATGCTACGTAGCATAGGGCTTTTATAGTTATGAAACACAAAGTGAAATTAGAACTTTACAATGCGTTTTACCGTCGTTGCGTTTGTAGACTGGATCTTGATAAAGTAAATCCCTGCGCTATAGGCATCCATAGCGATGGATCGCTCTGTACCTGCATTGCTTAGGTCTATGGTAGCAATAATTCTTCCATTGACATCTGTTACCAGCGCATTTACTAATGCAACACCGCTCTTATTCTCTAATGTTACAGATCCGGTGGTCGGGTTCGGATATAGAAGGATACCGTCGCTCAAAAGTTGGTCTTCTACACCAAATTCTTCATCTACCGTAAGTTCGAAGGTACAAGAAGCTTCATTACCACTGTCATCTGTAGCGGTCATGGTTACGGTATATACTCCGGGATCTAACTGAGTTCCTACTGCAGGATCCTGCGATAAGGTAGCAGCACAGTTATCACTAAAGGTAGTATCTCCGTCATAATCAGGAACGGTATACTGAGTTCCTTCATCTACGGTCACGGTCACATCACCAGGACATGAAATCGTTGGCAACACCGTGTCTTCAGAAACGGTAGTTTCGGTACGTTCACCGGCACAACCCGGAGTTCCTAAGTTGATATCGTCATTCGCCACACCATAATCAGAAGCTTGGCATCCCGCGGCCCAGTCGGCTGCAGCATCGGTATCTCCGTTTCGGCGATACGAATCGTTACAAGTACTTGTGAAAGCAGCTCCTGCGCCTGTCCAATCCAGATCGGCAGCAGTTACAGTAAAGCCATTAATGGTTACATTGAAAGAAGAAATCTCAGCAGCAGAATAATTCCAGAATAGAGAATCAACTACGTTTCCGTTGTCATCAATAATGATAATCCATCCACCGGAGCCATCATTCCAGAAAAGGTTACTTCCCCAATAATCCGGATTTCCGGAAACATCATTCCACGTTACAACTGCATCTCCATTCATGGCGCCAAGTAACTGCACATCCGGATTTACCACGTTGATATCCGTATACGGCTCATCACTTACGGCGACAGCATAACCCGTGTAATCGGTAGCCACGCCTACATTTTGAATTTCCAATTGATCCGGTGTTTGAAGGGATACTTCTGAAATCACTAATTGACTCAGAGGTCCCGGAGCCGTTTCCAAAGCATACACGCTAGTGTCTCCTGTAGGAGTGAAAGTGTAGTCGGTTCCTTCAAAAAGGAAGTTTCCACCGGTCTCAGCATCGAACCAACGAATAACATTACCGGGATCGTTTAGTGTCGCGGAAACGGTTACTTCTTCACCCGGACAAAAATCAGAAACTCCGGTCGTTGTGGGTCCTGGAGGAATTGCTAATACTTCAATAGTATCTGAATCTGAAGAGGCTACAGAGCAAGCTCCTGCAGGCACATCATACGTAATGGTGTGAACTCCTACACCTGCCGCTGCAGGGTCAAAACTATACGTGGCTCCATTTCCATCATCTGTAACTCCAGGGCCGCTGTAAACACCGCCTGAAGGACTACCGCCACTTAAACCTGTTAATTCCGCTTCGTTAGCACACACATCTCCAGGTGCTGTAAAAGTAGCTACACCGGAAGGCGTATCGAAAGCTTCGGTACCATCATTCTTGCTAGATGTAGAACCTTGATCGGCACTAACACCTAATCCTCTTCGTGCAAAAGCATCCCAAATGAGACATTCGTTCGCTCCTCCGTAGATCGCCTGATCTGCAGCTAAAATTGCATCTCTACCATCTACAAAACCGGGGCTACAAGGCTGTAGCTTCATTCCTTCTGTGACAAGGGCCATAGCCATTACGTTACCGGCATCTTGTGAAGGATCGCCTGTGAAGTTATAAATATCGGCATCAAATCCATTGGCATCGATAAGATCCCAAGTCATTTCCCAAAGCATGGTACACCACACCGATCCTACTCCGTGAGGAGCACCTTCTGATTTGATGCTGTCATACGTAAAAGGATTCACCGAAAAATCGGTCGAATACGGAAAAGAACGAATACCATTTCCGGTAGGTCCTTGACCAAATAAATAGGTTCCTACACCACGAACATCCGTACGAGTATCTCCCGGTTCAATGGTAAGAACTGCACCGTAAAAGTCGCTCCATCCTTCACCCATTTGTTCACCGTTGTCTAAACAACTTGTATTTCCAGGACCTCCTGTTAGTCGGTTTGAAATCCCGTGTGCAAATTCGTGCGCCACTACTAAGTTATCGAAACATCCGTCTTTATTATCGTTTCCGCAGATATACATATTCATAGATGGATTACTTCCATCAGGAGGAGTTCCAAAGGTAGCATTACACCACACAGAGATCTGTGCATTGGCATTTACGGAATCACTTCCGCTTCCTCCGTTTCCGTAGTTATTTTCTTGAAAGTTTCCGGAAGCTTCGTCAAATCCATATTCGTATAAAACATCGTGAATAATATTATTCCAGTAGAATAAGTTTACAATGGCAGCATCTTCATATTGATTGGCGGTACTCCAAGTCTGATCGAACGCATAGCCTTGAAATTCAAGGTTCGCACCTCCATCAGGGCGATATCCAAAGTTATCACCTGCTTCGTAGGCATCTACGTTATTTCCACGTGTCGTGGTAAATTCAGGACCGGCGTTACCATCGGTATCATGCCATCCAAACGGAGATGCATTTGCAGTCGCTGGGTCTACGGTTGCTACACGAGCACCAAAATAAGGACTCTCAATAGGCATTGGCAATACTTCGTAACAGTTATTACAACCTGCCTCCGCTGCTGCTTCCGCTCCGTAATTAGGAATGTCAAACAAGTTTGCGTTATAGTCTAAGATCTCGGTCGTGTTATGATCATGGTCGTGATCTAGATTACAGCTTACCATCCAGTCGTTTCGATCTAGGATTGTTCCTGTGCTGGCATCTACACGAACATTCCACCAATGCTCACGTGCAATCTCTTGAATGGCGATATCCCAAGATAGAATAAGTTCGCCTTTTTCATTTTGTTGGTAGATCAAGCTTGCCGGAATTTCGCTTAGTGAGATTCCACCATCACTCAATTTTTGAGTTTGTGCAACGCCTCTTGCAGCTTCTACC
Organism: Flavobacteriaceae bacterium UBA4166; assembly: GCA_002379985.1. Classification (GTDB taxonomy): domain Bacteria; phylum Bacteroidota; class Bacteroidia; order Flavobacteriales; family Flavobacteriaceae; genus DFVG01. The sequence goes on along the minus strand of DFVG01000013.1, from coordinate 51,003 downwards.
ACAGTAAGGTCACTAGGTGTACCGTATCCTAATTGTGCGGCAGCACGTTGTACCGCTTGAAGGGAAGAAAGTATAGGTTCACTATTGCCAATACGTTTGTTAGCAACTTCTCCTAGAAATTTAGTATCAGCAGCTAACACCTTCCCATTGGGAGCGATGTGAATACCGGAAGCAGTTCCGTGAATAGGAATACCTCCCAAGGTCTGTACAAAATAAACGTGATGTACTCCACTAACCGTACTGATATGCTCGCTCGTTATCTGCCATTGCAGGTCGCTTCGATTAAGTTGATTGTTCTCAACAAAGGGAAGTAGTTGATTTGTGATCTGCTGTGATACATCTTGGGCATTCAAACCGAAGATACTCCCCATCAACAGCAAGAACACTAGGGTAATTCTTTTCATTGTTTACTATTTAAATGAATAAAAAAATTTGGGCTGCCACGAAAGGCGAGTAAATCTATCAAAAATGAGAGCGTTTAACAAATATTTTACATTTATATAGAATTTTTTAACACTATGAAAAATGAGTTTTAGTCAATGATTGTAGTGACTATTGAAGTTTATTTTTATTAGCAGATTTATTTTTCTACTTTAGAACACTTCTAACAAGATAAATTCATGAAACAGCCCGATGCGCTCATTGTAGCAATGAAGAACGGCGACCAGAAAGCCTTTGCTCAATTGTATAATATGTATTCCTTGGCCATCTTTGGAGTGATCAACACCATTGTAAAAGAAGAAAAAGTTGCCGAGGAAATTCAACAAGATGTTTTTGTGAAGGTATGGGAAAACGCCTCTTCTTATTCCGTCGGGAAAGGTCGTTTTTTCACGTGGTTATTAAACATAGCCAGAAACGCAGCCATTGACCATACACGGTCGAAATCTCACAAGAACACTCAAAAAAACCTTTCTACCACAAATTTCGTAGATATATTGTCGGGTAGTGATAATTTAAACAGAAAAACCGACGCCATAGGCATCCGTAAGTTTGTTGACACGTTGAAACCAGCGTGTATTAAGATTATCGACTTTATTTATTTTAAAGGTTTTACCCAAAAGAATACGGCTGAAGCCCTGAAAATTCCGCTTGGCACGGTAAAGACTCGTGCACGGAATTGTATTAAAGATCTTCGGTCAATGATTTTAGGAGAAGCATAACTATGAATGTAAAAGAAACAATAGAATCCGGAAATTTAGAACTGTATGTATGCGGTGCGCTTTCAGAAAATGAAGCGGCTGAAATAGATACGGCTGTTCAAGAACATGAAGAGGTGGCTCATGAAGTAGAAGAAATTGAGCAAACCTTAATTCGTTTAGGAGAAAGCGTAGCTCCTACCCTTTCTTCGCATATTTGGAACGCCATTACTGCAAGTATTTCCGGCGTACGCCGAATGGACACGCGTCGAGGCACCAATTGGGCAGCTTGGACGGGTTGGGCTGCAGCTATTTTGTGCTTGATAGGATTGTTCTATATAATGAATCAGAACAATTCGCTGGAAGAACAACTTCAGATTACCACCTTAGAGAATGATGACTTGAAAGAAGACTTACAAACCACTGAAGATCGGTTGGCTCAAACCACCGATGTGCTAGACATCATTAGATCTAAAGAATACAATGCGTTTACCTTACCCGGAAATGCTGCAGTTGCCCCTGAAGCCTTCGCAAAACTATACTATAATAAGGATGAAAATGTAGCGTATATTGACACCAAAGGGCTGCCAACACCGCCTCGCGGGAAAGTATATCAGGCTTGGTCACTTATTGTTGATCCTTTGACCCCTACGAGTATGGGCGTTATGGAGTCTGGCATTGAGATCGAAGCGGGTATCTACAAATTCGAAGGGTTCCCTACTCCAGAAGCTATTGGGATCACCTTAGAGCCTGAAGGTGGAAGTGAAACACCTACTTTAGAACAACTCTACATTTTAGGGCCTGTTACGACTCCTTAAAAACAATTCACATACCTTCTAAAAGACGAAAAGCGCCTCTCCTCAGAGGCGCTTTTCTAACTAACAAAAAACTCAAAAAACTTATTCTAGCATTAAGAAGCTAAAACAATACGCTTTTTTACTTATTCTTATATACGAAAGAACTTCTTGTACGGTTTTCAAAAAAATAAAAAAAATTACATTTTTTCTATTTCCGCAGTCATCATCGGTCCTAACTCATAGGACGCGGTTAATAATTCTTCTTGCAGCGGCTTCCATTTTTCAGAGAGTCCGTTTGCTTTATAAACCTTCGCGCTATAGTAGAGCGCCATAGGCTCTTCCGTCTTCCCTGCTACATGATCATTGATGATTTGTAAGGCTTGTTCTTTATTTCCGTTTTGCAATTCGGCCATAGCCAATAATTGATACGTTTCGGGAGTGGCTCTATTAGCAACTTCCTTTTTTGCTAACGCCAATGCTTTATCAGGATTGGTTTCAAGATACGATTCAATGAGGTAGGTGTTATACATGGCTCCATAATTGCCTTTTTCTACAGCATCTAGGAACGCTTGTTGATATCTTTCGGCGGCATCACTGTCACCGTCGTAAGCAGCTAACTCTGATTTCAATAAATAATAATCGGGAATACGATGGTATTGTAATACCGAATCAAGAATGCGATGCGCTTCAGATGGGTTTCGTTCCGAAGAATACACCAACCAAGCCACACCTTTTTTCGCGTATGCATTATCGGGCTGCAACTGTAGCGCTTTCAAATAGTGCGCATACGAATCCTGTAACCTTCCGGCGTGACCGTAATAATCTGCAATATTGGTATAGGTCCAGATCTTTAATCCGCGGTTATCTGAATTTTCAGCCAACTGCTTTGCTTGTTCCATATAACGAATGGCGGCATCTAGATCGCCTTTGTGATCGCTCCATTTTGAAAGTCGGATTAAATAATCAAAATCACTATTGTTCTTAACGTCTTGAAGATTTTGATAGGCCTGCTCGTAATTTCCCAGTTCCATGTTGACATCGAACATCATCAGCGTGGTCGTTCTTGTTCCATCGGGATAGGTAGCGGCACTATCTAAAAGTTTTTTTGCTTCTTTGAAACGATGTTGTGAAATATAATTTCTGGCGAGGCTCTGCAGATACGCTTCTTTGCTTCTGGCAGCCTTTTCGAGGGTGTGTTGCATTAAGGTTTCTGCCGCGTATAAATCGGCTGCATCACCAGTCATTCCGAAACGTTGGGTATAGATCCCAGCTAATTTATTCATGGCAACAATTTCGGTAGAGTCGGCTCCCAATCGATCGTTCCAAAAGCGTAATTCTTCATCAATGGTGTGCTGTGTAGGCAAATTTTGAGTGGAAAGGTATTGGTTATAGTCTTCGGCCTTCGCAATTGCTGTGTTACTTTCTTGCTTACAACTTTGCAATAGGAGTAGCGACATAGTCAAACAGGCAATTCCAAATAACAGTTTCGAATACTTCTTCATAATTTTTTACTTTTTTAGTGTTCTAAAATACATTCAATTGATAGCAAAAAAAAGAGAACAGTGTTGTTCTCTTTTTCTTACATAATTAAAAACTAGCTATTAAAATGGCTGCGCCAAATAAGGAAAGCTTGTAGAAAATGCTACATCGTTAGAAGGAACTCCATCTCGTGTCAATAAAGACTCGTCGGCAGGATCACCATCGTTATCCATACCGTCTGGTCCTCCAAAAATTAATAGTAGCGAAATGTCGATTACGTCATCACTTAAGGTTCTACCGGTAAGCACCTCTGTACCGTTAAAGTATGAGGTCACTCCTGTTTGCGCTACCCACAACACGTCATTAGACAGTACGGTAGTAAATGTTGCCGCATCTAATCCAAGAGCGTTTGTGGTATAAGTGGATCCTACTGCTGTATTTAACCCTTCCAGTTTATCTTGGAAGCTCATTTGAAATGCTGCTTGCATTTCTGTAGGTACGGTAACATTGAACGAATCTTTCATTCCATCGGTACCAAATACGGTGTTAATCCCCGGGCGTCCCATTTGATCTTCTTGAACAAACGTTCCGCTGAAATCGATTCCACCACCGGTTCCATCATCATCCATAGTATCGTCCATAGTGTCATCTACCGGGTCTATAACATTTCCATTATCATCGTCATCGCTACACTGTATGAACAAGAGTGAACCACACATAGCGAACATTAAAAATAAATTTCTATAAATCTTCATAATAGTTTCTTTTTCTTAGGTTATTGTTTTCTTTTTGATTCTACCCATACATTGTAAATAGGGGTATCCATCGCAAACGGGTTTACTCCTGCAGTTCCATCACCTAAAAGTGACTTTGGAACTTCCACCACTACAGATAGTACGTTAGTACCAGCAAAGGTATCTGTTCCTGGATCGTTAAATCCATCACCCATAGGATTCGCGAGCACTGCATTGTACTGGTCAAAATCAAAGAAGAATGGGTCTTCTCGTGGCCCTGCAAAGTACTGAATGTCTCCACTAGTTCCGGTTTGAACGTCGGTAGTCGTAGAGATCTTTACTTGACCTTGATTGGCACTAGAAGTTTCAATTACACTGTTCAACCCGGTTGAAGAGGGTGCAACAGGTCCAAAGAAATACATAGAATCATTTCTTTTAATCGCTTGAATTACGATATCTTCCACCAAATCATTATTGCTGTCGATATTAAATTCAAGTAACACATTCTCGTCAAAAGAAGCTGTTGTAGTAGCATCTCCCGGTGTCAATAATCCTTGAACATTAGCTACAAACACTAAGTTATCAGGGTTTTCACCTTGAAATGCATAAAAGTCGGTAATATCTGTCGTTTGCCCTGTAACAGCCGGTGCATCAATATGGTCGGCAGCAACAAAGACTACTGCGATGATTGCGATTCCCAAACTGGCAATAGCGGCAATTAGTTTTGTTTTTTTCATTTTTAGTTTTTTAATTAATTTTATTTGCTTTCGTTTTACTTACGTGTAAAGTATGGCGAAGGTTTTCCCTTGCTAGTTAATCTTTTGTTAATTGGTATAACTTTATCATAAGAATGAACCCTTCAGCTTCCGGTTGGATTACTAAGTTGTGTGCCCGCATCGGCGCATGGAACGACCCGATTTTTGATCTAACGGAAGTCGCATTTTATCATAGTTTACGGAATGCGGGATTCCTCTACGGCGCAAGCGCGTATGCCATTTCTGAAGCTGCCGCTAGCAATCTTCAGCTGACCCAACAAGAGCGTACAAAGCTAAATCTTTGTATCTCGCTATTATATGTGTACCACAAGAATCATCCGGGGGAAGCCATAGAGCGAGCCTTAGCCTCCATCCATGAGTTTTACCAAGAAGGCCACAAACACTCAAAGAGCTTATTACCAAGATTTTCATTTCCGAAGAAAAAAGCCACGGCAATAGAGCGCATCCTATCAGAACGACTGCAAGAGCATAATTTTTTACTTCGGAATAAATCGGTGTCACTACTTACGCACGCCTTTCTCTTTGTAGATGTCCTTTGCTATATGCAATATCTTAAATATCCCGAACGATATATAACGTACCAAAAAGAATTGGAAACATGGATCCTTAGTTTTGCTATCCGGGCACTGAGTTCGAAGAAGAAAAAGAATAAATACGACCGAAATTTACTGGAATGGGTTTCGGGATCTTCAGAATTTTCCGGAAATGTATGGGATCGAGAACCAATTCCTTTCGGATCGAATAGTGTCTGGGAACGGTTGTTCTTGCTAGAAATTAGCACGCTAGCTGTGTGGGACGACCGACGCTTAGATGCTTCCGAACAGCGGTTTTTAGAAAAAGCGGCGACAAGATTAGCGTTATCGCAAGAACACGTGGAAGAAAGCACCGCCCTCCTACTTCGCTTTGCTCAAGAACACGCGGCTCAAATTCAGTTATATGATCATTCGCATCCGGTTCAGCAATTCTACAAACAGGCAACCTCCACGGTGAAACTTTTAATTCTTCGGAACAAAAAGCGACTTTTAGTAGAGTTGGAAGAAAGTGGAGAGTTACTTCGTTTGCTTGGACAGTCAACGGTTCGAGATCTTTCCGAAGCGGAAAAAGCTAAAGTGAGAGCACAACTATTAGATATCTGCAAGACCATCCCTTCGCTTACTATTTTCTTACTTCCGGGCGGAACCGTATTACTCCCTATCCTTGTAAAGTTCATACCAAAATTACTCCCCTCTGCCTTTCATGATAACCGCATCGATACTAATTAAATTGACTACATTTACCAACATTATTTAAATTTTACATAATTTACGTTGGTATTTATAGACAATTTCATATATTTATAATAAAATTTTATGCCAATAAATACAAACATTATGTGCTTAATATTTGTGTTATGTTAGAAAATACCAACAAAAAATGGTCTTTGTTAAGTGATCATGCAATTTTAGAACAGCTAGGTGCCTATTTGAAACAGCAGCGGCTCAAACAAAATAGATCGCAAGAAGCAATCGCTAAAGACGCCGGGATCAATCGTTGGACACTTAGCAAGATTGAAAATGGAGACGGGATTACGCTAACTTCCTTTATACAGATCTTGCGTGCGTTACAACTTTTAGAAGTACTTCAGGTGTTTGAAGCTACACCCGTCGTTAGTCCGTTACAACTGGCAAAGCTTGAGCAACAGCAACGCAAACGCGCGAGTGGTACTTCAGAAGATACTAAAGACCTTACAAGCAACTGGTAATGATAACAACTGCCTTAGTCAACATTTGGGACACGCTAGTAGGCGCTGTAGCTTGGGATACCTCCCAACAACTCGCCTATTTTGAATACGACCCAAGCTACGTAACAAAAGGACAAGAACTGGCCCCCATCAAAATGCCGCTTCAACCCTCAGGGAAGGTATACTCGTTTCCGGAACTGCGAAGTCGACCTGGCAGCGGACTCGATACCTATAAGGGGCTTCCCGGCCTGCTGGCCGATGTATTACCGGATAAATACGGAAACCAACTCATTAATGCCTGGCTTGCGCAAAACGGCAGGCCTGCAAACAGCTTGAATCCGGTAGAGCTTTTATGCTTTATCGGCACAAGAGGCATGGGAGCACTAGAGTTTGAACCGATTCAATTCGCTACGCGGAAAAATACCTTTCAGGTAGAGATCGACAGCTTGGTACAAATGGCCCATCGTGTACTACATTCCAAAGAAAGTTTTGAAACCGATCTGGAAAGTGATGAAAAACAGGCGATGCGAGAGATCCTTCGCATCGGTACTTCCGCCGGAGGTGCCCGCCCTAAAGCCATTATTGCTTACAACGAAAAAACAGGACAAGTACGATCGGGGCAAACAAACACTCCCAAAGGTTTTGACCACTGGATGATCAAACTCGACGGAGTGAGCGATGAACAGTTTGGTGAAAGTGCCGGCTACGGTCGGATTGAGATGGCCTATTATCTCATGGCAACGCAATGCGGCATCAATATGATGGAGTCGCGACTACTGGAAGAAAACGATCGGGCCCATTTTTTAACGAAGCGATTTGACCGAGAACCGGGCGGTATTAAACATCATGTACAAACTTTCTGCGCGATGGAGCATTTCGACTTTAACGATATGCACAGTTATAGCTATGAACAGCTTTTTCAGACGATGCGCCGTTTAGGACTGCCCTTTCCACAAGCCGAACAACTTTTTAGACGCATGGCCTTCAACGTAATTGCTAGAAATTGCGATGATCATACTAAAAACTTTGCGTTTCGGTTGAAACAAGATGCACAATGGGAGCTTGCTCCCGCTTATGATGTGTGCCATGCCTACCGACCCGACAGCATATGGGTGAGCCAACATGCGCTGAGCATTAACGGAAAGCGCGAACATATCACAAAAGACGATCTTTTACATATCGCACGTTCTATCAGCATGAAAAAAGGAAAACAAATTATCCATCAGATTTGTGAAACGGTACAGCGATGGCCCGAGTTTGCAGAGGAAGTAAACGTTTCTTCGCGACTAAGAGATCAAATTACAAAGACACTTCGCACGGATATTGCCTAGAGGAATAGTATTTTTGCTCCTTCAACCTTAAATTTCTTCAGTTTGCAGATTGCCGTTGTTATTCTGAATTGGAATGGAAAAGAGCTTCTCGAGAAGTTTCTACCTTCGGTCGTACAATATTCTGAAGAAGCTACCGTCTATCTCGCGGATAACGCCTCAACGGATACTTCGATCGCTTTCGTTGAAACACATTTTCCTAAGATTGTCATTCTTCGGAATAAGTCTAATAAAGGATATGCGGGAGGCTACAATGAAGCGCTCAAAAAATGCAAAGAAGATCTTTTTATTTTGCTGAATAGTGATGTGGAAGTAACCAACAACTGGCTTTTGCCTATTAGAAAAGCGTTCTCGGAAAACGAAAATTTAGTTGCTGCACAACCGAAGATCTTAGATGCGAATCGACGCGATCATTTTGAATACGCCGGTGCTGCGGGCGGTTTTTTAGACCAGTTGGGATATCCCTTTTGCCGAGGAAGAGTTTTCAATACCATTGAAAAAGATACCGGACAATACGACGATCCTATCTCCATCTTTTGGGCAAGCGGCGCTTGTCTTGCGGTTCGCAGAAATGCATTTGAAGAAGCACAGGGGTTTGATGAAGACCTTTTTGCACATCAGGAGGAAATTGATCTTTGTTGGCGGTTACAACAGCTTGGCGGAACGGTGGGATATGTACCTGAGAGTCGAATTTACCACGTAGGTGGCGCCACACTTTCAACACAGAATGCGACCAAGACCTTTTACAATTTTAGAAATAGCCTTTTGGTACTGTTAAAGAATCACCCCGGAAAGAGTGTATTATTATTACTGCTCATTCGGTTGTGCCTAGACGCCATTGCAGGCGTTCAGTTTCTATTACAAGGAAAACCTTCTCATTTCAAAGCTGTTATCAAGGCGCACCTCAGCTTCTATTCGTTATTTTCTACCTTCTGGAAAAAGCGAAACAAACGATTGCCTTCCATCTCCTATTATCGCTGTAAATCAGTTGTTTGGCGATATTTTATTCGGAAAAAACAGACCTTTAACAGCGGCTACTAATTTTTGCTTAAAGTATTGTTAACAGTTCTATGGATGGCTGTGGAATTGTTAATTTTGGTTATCAACTTCAAAAAATAATATGATGAAAAAACTATTGATACTGGTAGCTTGCTCAGGACTCATGTTCACTTCATGCGTTTCAAAAAAGAAATACGCAGAGCTTGAAGCCAAACAAAAAGAAACACAAGATATGTTGAATACGGCCACCGTAAAACTTAATGATTGCTTGGAAGAACGTTCTGGGTTACGTGCCGAAAACCAAAGTCTAAAGAGTCAGGTAGCGTCATTGAATGCTACGAATGGCGATTTGATCAAACAAATTGGAGACTTTACCGATCTTACCAAAAAAGGGGCCGCCAATTTGGAAAAATCTTTGGAGAGCTTAAAAGAAAAAGATCTTACTATACGTAAACTACAAGATGCTGTAACACGTCGTGATTCTGTAAACCTAGCATTAGTTCAAAGTCTGAAAGGTGCGGTTGGAAGCATGGATGATGAAGACATTGAGATTAGCGTTGAAAAAGGTGTGGTGTATGTAAATATCAGTGATAAATTGTTATTCAACAGCGGAAGCTATCAAATTACTTCTCGTGCGAAAGAAGTGCTAGGAAAAGTTGCTGCCGTGGTAAAGAACAAGCCTGATTTTGAATTCTTAGTAGAAGGACACACCGATACGGTGCCAATTAGTACTGGCTGTATCAAGGATAACTGGGACTTAAGTGTGCTTCGTGCGACTGCCGTAGTGAGAACCCTTCAAAATGACTTTGGTGTTGCTCCAGCGAGAATGACTGCCGGTGGACGTGGAGAATACGTTCCGGTGGCGTCTAACGATAATGCTGACGGGAAAGCCAAAAACCGAAGAACTCGAATCGTAGTACTTCCAAAATTGGATCAGTTCTACAACATGATCGAGGAAGGGCTTAAAGATCCTGCTATCAACTAAGACGAAACTCGTTGATGATATTAAAACAAAGAACCCGACTTACCGTCGGGTTTTTTTATGTAGAACAGCTACAATAATAAACAAAAAAAGCGCCGTTCTGAACGGCGCTTTTTTGCTCTTTAAACTACTTATTTCTTCAAAAAATTGAGTAAGGTTTCATTCACTTCGTCTGTATGCGTAAAGGTACAACCGTGTGGCGCTCCTTTGATCACATGTAACTCACTTCCCGAAACAATTTCGTGACCCTGCTTTGCGGTAGGATCTATAGGTACTACTTTATCTTCATCACCATGAATGAAAAGCGTTGGCACATCAATCTTCTTAAGGTCATCGCGAAGATCGGTTTTTCCGAAAGCATCAATACAGTCCAGCGTTCCTTTTGGTGAGGCTCCGGCAGCGATCGTCCAATTATAATGCAATTGTTGTTTGCTAATCTTATCCTTGTTGTCATCATAATTCACGAAGATCTCCCCGAAATCATTCAGGAAACCCAGTCGGTCATTTTGAATCGCTCCCTTGAACTCTTCAAAAGTTTCCGATGGAACCCCATCCGGATTGTCATCGGTCTTTAACATAAAGGGAGCAATAGAGGAAAGAAAGACCATCTTTGCAATTTTTTCGGTTCCGAAGCGACCTATATAACGACCCAATTCACCTCCACCCATGGAAAAACCAACAAGAATTACATCCGTAAGTTCTAAGGTGTTTATAAGGTCATTTAAATCGCCTGCCATGGTATCATAATTGTATCCATCCCAGGGTTGGTCACTTTTTCCGAAACCTCTACGGTCATAAGAAATACATCGATATCCGGCGTTTACAATCGCCTGTTTTTGATATTCCCACATGGCATTGCTCAAAGGCCAACCGTGAATAAGCACCACAGGTTGACCCGTACCGTAATCTTGATAGTATAACTGAATGTTTTTATCGTTCTCTTTCGAACTTGTTTTTAAATATGGCATAGCGTTTATTTTTAGTACACTTAAAGTACCATATTTAATTTCTGAAACCTATAAAAAGCTAGGGTTTAGCACCGATTTAACGCTGCTTCAAAAAGTCATATTAAATCTCCAGACTTCCCTTGCCTTCTCTTATAAGCACAGGGGATTCTTCTGTGAGATCAATGACGGTAGAGGGAATGTTTCCGCCATACCCTCCATCGACGATGACATCAACCAGTTTATGCCATTTCTCGTAGATAAGTTCAGGGTCTGTCGTGTATTCAATCACTTCATCTTCATCTTTAATGGAAGTAGAAACAATGGGATTTCCGAGTCCGTTTACAATGGCCCGTGTGATCGTGTTATCAGGTACACGAATACCTACCTCTTTCTTCTTTTTAAAAACCGTAGGAAGGTTATTATTTCCGGGAAGAATAAAGGTATAGGGCCCCGGGAGGGCTCTTTTTAGGATTTTAAAGGTTTGCGTGTTGATCTGTCGCACATAATCTGAAAGATTGCTCAAGTCTTCACACACAAAGGAAAAATTGGCTTTTTCCAACTTCACCCCTTTTAATTGCGCCACACGCTCTAAGGCTCTGTTATTTGTAATATCACAACCCAGCGCATAGACCGTATCACTCGGGTAAATAACCAGTCCGCCGTCTCGAATGATATCCACGACACGCTTGACATCCTTAGGATTCGGGTTCTCTTCGTAAATCTTAATAAGTTCCGCCATGCTTAGTTTGACTTTCGTGAAACTTCACTCTCTAGTTTTAATACCTTTCCACCATCATCTTGCTCAATGAGTAGAGCCTTGTTACCTTCTTCTCCTTTGCGAGTCACTTCATTGCCTTCGATAGTGCGAGTCACTTCTTTGGTAAATGTTTCAACTACTTTTCCTTGGGCCTTTCCATTGCCCCATTTCCATGTAACTTCAGTTCCTTCTTTTATCATAATAATTGAAAATACACGGTTTTTCTGAAAATTTCATTCTAAATAACGAATCCTTAACATAAATTTGAATTTTACACGTTATCAATCAAAATAGTATCATGAAACACCTTTGGTTATCTCTTCTTGCCTTGTTATTGGTAGCATCACTTACAGTAAGTTGCTCTTCCAGTGACGACAGCACTCCCTCTGACGACACCACCCAAACGGATGACACTTCCGATGATGATCCAAGCATAGCAGCTGCTTCTTTTACGGATGTATCCTATGGCGATAATCCGCAGCAGGTGTATGATATTTATCTTCCGGAAGACCGTTCCGAAGACAAAACCAAAGTTATCATCCTCGTGCACGGAGGTGGCTGGATAGAAGGAGACAAGGCAGATATGGCCGAAATATTGGCGCAAATTAGAGCCGATTTCCCAGACCATGCCGTGGTAAATATGAATTATGTCTTGGCCAATCCCGGTGCAGGTGTTCCGGCATTTCCGAATCAGTTTTTGGATATCGATCGTGTGATCGACCAACTCACGGCACAGCGAGGAGAATTATTGATTTTACCGGAATTCGGACTCCTAGGAACGAGTGCAGGGGCGCATATCTCTTTGATGTACGATTATGTTTATGATGAAGACGACCAAGTAAAATTTGTAGCCGACATTGTTGGACCAACCGACTTCACCGATCCTTTCTATGCGGACGATCCGAATTTCGATCTACTGCTTCAGTTTCTTGTAGATGAAACTCAATATCCTGCCGGAACCGACCTTGCACAAGCTACGAGTCCGGTGTATCAGGTCTCTGCTTCAGCTTCTCCTACGATTATGTTCTATGGCGATGCCGATCCTCTGGTACCGCTTACCAATGGAGATAGGCTAGACACGACCTTGAGCGATGCGATGATAGATCATAGTTATACGATATATGAGGGCGGACATGGAGACGACTGGAGTCCGGAAAGTTATATCGACCTACAGGTAAAACTTCGTGCTTTTATTACGAATTACCTTCCCGTTATACCTTAATCAAGTACTTGTAGTTTCGCAAAGCGCAGGAGTAATTTTTTCAGGCCTCCATTTTCAAATTGGATCTCGGCCTTGGTATCGGCACCTACCCCTTCAATTTTCTTGATCTCTCCTTTTCCGAAGCGAACGTGTTCTACCATTACGCCAACGTTTAGATTATGATCTGCCGGATTGAAATTTTTATCGGTATCACTGCTCACCGGTTTCATTTTCCGAAGTTTGCGGCGTTGCTCTTCTGTGGGGCCTTTTGGAGGTGTTCCGGAAATTGGTTTTCGCATTCGCAACTTACTTTTATCCACTTCTCCAAAGATATCAGCGTCTATTAATGGTTTGAAACGATGTTCGGTTTTGGGTGTAAGGTATTCAAGATATCCTTCATCGATCTCTTCGATAAACCGACTGGGTTCTGCGTCAATTAATTTTCCCCAGCGGTATCTGCTTTGTGTATATGTTAAGAAGGCTTGATTCTCTGCTCGTGTGAGTGCCACATAGAACAAGCGACGTTCTTCTTCCAGTTCGCTTCGCGTGTTCATGCTCATGCCACTTGGAAACAACTCTTCTTCCATCCCGACTATATATACGTAGGGAAACTCTAACCCTTTGGCTAAATGCACCGTCATTAAGGCCACGCGATTGGTGTCTCCTTTATCATTATCGAGGTCTGTGGCGAGTGCTACGTCCTCTAAAAATTCTGCCAGACTGCCTGTAGCATCAGCGAGTTCCTTTTGTTCTTCCACGAAATCACGCATCCCGTTTAATAACTCCTCCATATTCTCGATACGTGCAATACCTTCAGGGGTGCCATCTTTTTTCAGTTCTTGCAACAGACCGGTCTTCTTAGTAACGTGCTCTGCAATCTGAAAGGCATTATAACCTCTGTTCAGCACTTGAAAACTTTCGATCATAGTGGCAAAATCCTCCAACTTCGCTTGCGTGCCTTTATTGATCTTCAGATTGATCTTATCCAGCGCTTTGATCACCTCAAAAATTGAGCGGTTATAATGATTAGCAGCGACGATGAGTCGGTCCATCGTTGTTTGCCCGATACCCCGCGCCGGAAAATTGATGACACGTTTCAATGCTTCTTCGTCCTTTGGATTCAAGATCAAACGAAGATATGCCAGCACATCTTTGATTTCTTTGCGCTGGTAAAAACTGAGTCCGCCATAAATACGATACGGAATATCCTTTTTACGCAAAGCATCTTCAATGGCACGTGACTGGGCATTGGTTCGATAGAGCACAGCAAAATCATGGGGTTGCCGTTGCTCGTTCATTTGAATTTCGAAGATAGAACTCGCCACAAATCGCCCTTCATCCCCATCGGTCATGGTACGGTTGACCTTGATCTTTGGACCTTCTTCGTTGGCCGTCCAAACTACTTTTTCGAGTCGGGTCTTATTTTTTTCAATGATGCTATTGGCCGCATTCACAATATTTTTGGTCGAACGATAATTTTGTTCGAGTCGGTAAACACTCACTTGATCATAATCTTTCTGAAAATTCAGAATATTATTGATGTTCGCTCCGCGGAAGGCATAGATACTCTGCGCATCGTCTCCCACCACACAAATGTTCTGAAAACGATCTGACAACGCGCGAACGATGAGATACTGACTGTGATTGGTATCTTGATACTCATCCACTAGAATATACCTAAAGCGATTTTGGTATTTCGCCAACACATCCGGAAAGCGGGTAAGTAACTCGTTTGTTTTCAACAACAGATCATCAAAATCCATCGCGCCCGCCTTAAAACATCGATCCACATAGTTCTTATAGATATCTCCCAAGCGCGGTAATTTTGCCATGGCATCAGCCTCCATGAGCTCCGGATTTTGAAAATAGGCTTTTACTGTGATCAGACTGTTCTTGTATGAGGAAATACGCGAAAAGACCTGCTTGTATTTATAAATATCCTTATCCAGTTGCATTTCTTTGATGATGCTTCTGATGACACTCTGACTGTCTTGTGTATCGTAGATCGTAAAATTGGAAGGATACCCCAGTTTCTCCCCTTCAAACCGAAGGATCTTTGCAAATACACTGTGAAACGTTCCCATCCAAAGGTTTTTGGCTTCACTGTTCCCAACGATCTGTGCGATACGCTTTTTCATTTCGCGCGCTGCTTTGTTGGTAAAGGTCAACGCTAAAATATTAAATGGGTCAACCCCTTTCGACATCAAATACGCAATTCGGTATGTAAGCACACGAGTCTTTCCCGAACCGGCACCGGCAATTACAATTAAGGGGCCGTCTACGTGCAATGTAGGCGCTAACTGGGCTTCGTTAAGTTGATCAAGATATTCCTGCAAGGCTGATTTTTTCAGAAGAGAATAACGGTGTGAAAATAATTAAATTCAAAACAAATTCCCGACAGAAGGCTCATATTTTATAAACAGTCTCCCGGTTTTGGGATTGCCGAAATTTGAATATCTTTAGACATCATTTTATAACCTACCAAACCTCGTCTATGCGAAATTTATTGTTGTTACTTCTATGTTGCTCCACGCTAGCAGGTTTTGCGCAAGCGGAACGCATGCAAGGAAAGGTGGTTAAAGATTTTGGAGCCACCTATGCTGTTCCAGTTCCCGATATTGCTACAGATACCACAACTCCCTTTCGCGTGGTTTTCGATATTAAAAGCGCTCCGGAAGATCCAGAAGCCATCAATCCGTATCTCGCCACAGTCGCTAGATTTCTTAACATGCATGTGCAGGCGGGAAAACCTAAAGAACAATTGCTACCTGTCATGGTGGTCCATGGAAATGCCGCATACGGACTCCTAAATGATGCTGCTTATCAGGAAAAATTTGGTGTTAACAATCCAAACCTTCCGCTGTTGGAAGCGTTGCATGCAGAAAATATTCCCATCATTCTTTGCGGACAAACCGCTGCTCATAGGAACATTTCAGAAGCGAGACGCTATCAAGAAGTACAAGTAGCACTTTCGTCCATGACGGCTTTAATTCAGTATCAAAACAAAGGGTACGCCCTTATTCCTTTATAATCTTAGCTGTATGAAATTTAGACCTATTTTTATTTGTTTCCTTTTCGGAATGGCAACCCATATCACATTGGCACAAATGGATGCTTCTGTTCTGAAAGATGTAGAAGCCATTGAAGGCGATGTCATCGATTGGCGGCATCATTTTCATGAAAATCCGGAACTCTCCAACAGGGAATTCAAAACTGCGGAAACCATTGCAGCGCACCTCAAATCCTTAGGATTGGACGTTCAAACCGGAGTGGCCAAAACGGGCGTCGTAGCCTTGCTGAAAGGTAATCAGCCCGGAAAAGTAGTGGCACTTCGTGCCGATATTGATGCGCTTCCGGTTACCGAACGCAACGACCTACCCTTTAAAAGCGAGGTAACCACTACCTTCTTAGGACAAGAAACCGGAGTGATGCATGCGTGCGGACACGACACCCACACGGCGATACTGATGGGAGTGGCTTCGGTACTTTCAAAACACAAAGACAAAATTAAAGGAACGGTTAAATTTATATTTCAACCTGCAGAAGAAGGTCCGCCACCCGGCGAAGAGGGCGGCGCAAAACTCATGATCAAGGAAGGTGTGTTAACAAAGCCGGATGTGGATGCTATTTTTGGGTTGCATATTAATTCAGGTACTCCTGTGGGAACTATCAAATACAAGCCGGGCGGTACTATGGCCGCAGTGGAACGCTTTGTTGTGAATGTACAGGGAAAACAAACCCACGGTTCTGCACCTTGGGCGGGAGTCGACCCAATTTATATTTCTGCAAAGATCATTGATGGCTTTCAAAGTATTATTAGTAGAGAATCCCCTTTGGTGGAAGAAGCCGCTGTAATTACGGTAGGAAAGATCACTTCCGGAGTTCGTTTTAATATTATTCCTGAAAGTGCCGAAATGATTGGTACCGTACGAACGCTCAATCCACAAATGCGCGACATGATCATCAAACGAATGACGGAAATGGCCAGAGATATTGCTAAAGCCTACGGCGGAACGGCAACCGTGGAGTGGCAAAACAACACGGTTGTTACCTACAACGACCCAGAGCTAACAACCCAAATGCTCCCTTCATTGGAGTCGGTTGCCGGAAAAAACAATGTGGTTCTTACCAAAGCCTCTACAGGAGGAGAAGATTTTTCATACTTTCAAGAAGAAGTTCCGGGCTTCTATTTTTTCCTAGGAGGAATGACGCCCGGAAATACGGAAGCCTTTCCGCATCACACACCTGATTTCAAAATTGACGACAATGGAATGCTGCTGGGCGTGAAAGCCATGACGCAACTTACCCTCGATTATTTAAATGCACAGTAATATGAAACGACCCTACCACCTTTACCACAGTTTACTAATTTTCTTCCTACTACCCTTTCTTGCTCAGGCACAACTGTCGCAGGACATTGCCAATATTGAAGACAAAGTAATTGAATGGCGACGCTATTTTCATGAGAATCCCGAGCTTTCCAACAGAGAGTTCAATACCGCAAAAAAGATTGCAGAGCATCTTACTTCTTTAGGAATGGAAGTACAAACCGAAGTCGCGAAAACTGGCGTGGTTGGCATCTTAAAAGGGAATCGCCCCGGAAAAGTATTAGCACTTCGCGCCGATATCGATGCACTTCCCGTAACCGAGCGGGTAGACCTTCCCTTTAAAAGTGAAGTAAAAACCACCTTTCGCGGCGTTGAAACCGGAGTGATGCATGCCTGTGGGCACGACACCCATATCGCTATCTTGATGGGCGTTGCAGAAGTGCTTTCTAAGAACAATGACTTTGCCGGAACGATCAAATTTATTTTTCAACCTGCAGAAGAAGGAGCGCCTCCTGGAGAAGAAGGGGGTGCCGAGCTTATGGTAAAAGAAAACGTCTTAAAAAATCCAGATGTGGATGCGATATTCGGTCTCCATATCGGGGCACAACAACCGATAGGAACCATCGCCTACAAACCAGGCGGTATTATGGCAGCATCGCAAAGTTTTGAGATCAATATCAAAGGAAAACAAACGCATGGTTCGATGCCTTGGGGTGGTGTTGACCCAATTATGGCTGGCGTTAAGATTGTTGACGGTTTGCAAACGATCATCTCTCGTGAATCGCCTTTAACTCAAGAAGCCGCGGTACTTTCTATTGGGAAATTCTCAAGTGGCGTACGAAGCAATATCATTCCGGAAGAAGCGCAAATTATTGGAACCTTACGTACGCTAGATCGTGATATGCAAAAGATGATCAACCGCCGGATGGAAGAAATGGTTCCTGCCATAGCCAAAGTATATCGTGCAGAAGCAACTATAGACATTGAAAAAGGATACCCAATAACGTATAACGATCCAGAACTTACTTCAAAGATGCTTCCTTCGCTCAAGAAAGCTGCCGGTGAAGACAAGGTGATCGAAATCAAAGCCATTACAGGTGCCGAAGATTTTTCATTCTTTGCTGAAGAAATTCCAGGGTTGTATTTCTTTTTGGGCGGAAAAGCCCCCGGAGATAACAATCCAGCACCCCATCATACTCCCGATTTTCGCATTGATGAAGCAGGAATGCTTCTAGGAGTGAAAGCATTTGTTCAATTGAGCATGGATTATTTAAATACGCCTTAATGGAAGCGTTCTTCAATGTAGTAAGATCCATTCCATGGTGGGCTTGGGTGCTCATCATTCTAGCTGTCATTGCCATCAAGGATATTTTTTTCAGCAGAAAACACACCATCCTGCATAATTTTCCGGTGGTGGGTCATATTCGTTATATGTTGGAGAGTATTGGGCCAGAATTACGGCAATATATTGTAGCCAATAACCGAGAAGAACTTCCTTTTAACCGTATTGAACGTGGCTGGATCTATGCTTCCGCTAAAAATGAAAACAACTACGAAGGTTTCGGAACCGATAGAGACATCTATGAACCCAATTATATCTTCATCAATAATGCCATGCTTCCCTTCAAATTAGATGAGAAGCACCCCAATTACAAAGACCCTTATTTTCTTCCCTGTGCGAAAGTGATGGGCGCCTTCCGAAACAGA
Organism: Flavobacteriaceae bacterium UBA4166; assembly: GCA_002379985.1. Lineage (GTDB taxonomy): Bacteria > Bacteroidota > Bacteroidia > Flavobacteriales > Flavobacteriaceae > DFVG01. The sequence continues at coordinate 32,112 of DFVG01000013.1, read as the reverse complement.
AGAAAACCCTACCGTCCTGCATCGGTGATCAATGTGTCGGCCATGAGCTTCGGATCCTTATCGGCACGGGCCATAGAATCATTGAATCGCGGGTGCGAAAAAGCACACGCCTACCACAATACGGGAGAAGGCGGACTTTCCCCCTACCATCAAACCGGAAGTGATGTGGTCTTTCACTTCGGAACTGGATATTTTGGCGTGCGCGACGAGAACGGAAATTTTTCGATGGAAAGAATGATTGCGTTAGTAGAAAAGAATCCGCAGATCCGTGCCATTGAGGTAAAGCTCTCGCAAGGAGCAAAGCCCGGTAAAGGCGGCGTACTCCCGGCCTCAAAAATTACGCCTGAGATTGCAGCCATAAGACACGTCCCACTGGGGAAGGATGTCCTCTCCCCGCCTACACACTCTGCATTTGAAGGAATTGAAGGGTTGATCGATTTTGTGGAAGCCATTGCAGAAGCTACCGGACTTCCCGTAGGCATTAAAAGTGCTGTTGGAAAATTAGACGACTGGAAAAAACTAGCAAAACGTATGGCAGAAACAGGTCGCGGCCCTGATTTTATCTCGATCGATGGTGGCGAAGGCGGTACCGGAGCAGCCCCTCCTAGCTTCGCCGATCATGTAGCGCTTCCTTGGATCTTTGGTTTTGCAGAGGTGTATAAAATCTTTAAGCATCATAACATCTGTGATCGTGTGGTGTTCGTGGGAAGTGGAAAACTTGGATTTCCGGCGAAAGCTGCCATGGCCTTTTCTATGGGAGTAGACGTGATCAATGTGGCCCGAGAAGCCATGCTTTCAATCGGATGTATTCAGGCGCAATTATGCCACAATAACACCTGCCCCAGCGGCGTTGCTACTCAAAATAAATGGTTGCAACGTGGTATTAATATTCAGGACAAGTCGGTTCGAGCTCATTTCTATTTTAAGAATTTCCGAAAAGAATTATTAGAAATGACCCATGCCTGTGGGTATGAGCATCCATGCCAGATGACGATGGATGATGCCGAATTGAGCCTTGGGGACCGAAACTTGGTAAAGACCCTTGCACAATCCTTCTCCTACTTAAAAACAACCGTTCCCTTTGAATCTATGAAAGCTTTGCAAAAATGCCCACACTTAGGAGGACATTACAACAAAAAAGACGCTAAGAAAGAAGTAAAAGATCTCAAGAAGAACGATAAAGTACGATACTAACCCAATCAGAATCTCGTTAAAATACACTATGGAAGAACTTACCCAAATCCTCAGTTATGTTGCTTACCTCTTGCCTGCTGTTGTAGTAGGAATCATTGCCTATTATTTTTTTAAAGGACATACGGCTAACGAAGAGGGGCGAAGACGTTATCTTATTCAGAAAGAAGCGCAAAACAAGATTTTACCCACACGCTTGCAAGCGTACGAGCGACTTACCTTACTGCTCGAACGCATCGATCCCAACAAATTGTTGGTTCGCGTAAAACCCTATTCTGAAGCCGTCGATGAATACGAAGCCCTGCTCATTCAAAATATCGAACAAGAATTTGATCACAATGTAACCCAACAGATCTATGTGACGCCCGAATGTTGGAACCTCATCAACGCCGCCAAGAATGCTACCATTCATATCATCAGACAGGGTTCTATGCACGAAAAAGATAATAATGCTGATGCGCTGAGGGAATATTTGCTTCGGAATTTTATGGAAGAAGTAACGCCCTCCCAAAAAGCCTTAGCGTATATCAAAAAAGAAGTCGCCGAACTATTTTAGAACGCGTTGCAAATAGTCTTGTTCTTTTTTCGGAAACTTTGGTAACGATTGACGTAAGGCATCTTTGAGCCCCGGACTTTTCAACAATTCTTCCAATAGATTTCGTGCTTCCGAGCGAAAACGCCAATTGGGATGCGTACATGCATTCACAATACTTTCAATCACCGCTTCATTGTATAACTGCAATTCATTGATGTATTGAAAGGCCTTTTGCCTGATCTCAAAACTGTGGGTTTTTGAAGCATAATTACGTAACTCCTCTTTGTAAGCTTCCGTCTTTTCCGCTTGGTATTCTGGGGTCGCAAGGGCGAGGGCTAACCAAAGCTGCCGGATATTCTTGTCTTGGAACCCTTCCACTCCCTTCATAGCTTCCAAATAGTCGATACGCTTTTGAGGAAATTGTGCCCATAGTTGGTACAGGGCAATTTCTTGCGTCACATAGCTCTCATCGTTCAGCAAGCTTTCATAAGCTTCCTGCAATTCAGCCGGAATGGTTTCCAAAGAACTCGCAATGGCTTGTCGGACAAAAACATTATTGGATGCAAATCCTTTCTTATAAAGCGGAAGTGTTTTTTCGATAGGTTCCGAAGCCAACTGATAAATCGCCTCTTGTCCAATAAAGTCGTTCGGAAAGATAAGTGCTCCTTCCAATAATGCCTTTTTTTCTTCCCAAGGAACGGCACGCAGCGCGGCGATCTCGAAATACGACTCCATAAAATTTGATTTCATAAGGGATTGGTAGGCCTGTTCTGCTTTGAAAGCCGTTTGCTGCAACCAATCTTTCTCCCAGTTTGAAATATCTAACGAAGTTTGTGCGCGCACTGCTTCTAAAAAATCAGATGTTTCTACATTTCCGTAGGCATGTTTGGTTAGATACGATTGTACGGCACGATCGAATGCCGGAGTCCCTATAAGTTCTTCCAGCATGTGTAACGCCCAAGCACCTTTTTCATAAAAAATAAGTGAAGACGCACCCGGGTCAAGGAGCCGTTGTCCTTTCCCCTGATCGCTTAATTCTTGTAACTGTTCTGCAGAATTGTACAGCTTCCAATAGTAATAATCTTCTCCAAAAATTTCTTTCTCTGCCAAAAGCGCGTAATAGGTAGCAAACCCTTCCTGAAGCCAATGGTGGGTGCCGGAAGTTTCTGTCACTAGGTTTCCAAACCATTGATGTGCCAATTCGTGCGCATTGACGTTGACGTAATTTCTATCGGTAAAGCCAATTTCATCTACCACAAACGCTTCCGAAAAAACAGTAGCCGTGGTGTTTTCCATACCGGCATACAAAAAATCTCGAACAGGCGCCTGCTTGTAATTCTGCCAAGGATAGGCGACTCCGATCTTTGTTTCAAAAAAATCAAATATTTCTTTGGTGTGACGATACGTTGCTGCTGCTTTGCTTGAATCGGGTGGACGATAGTACAGTTCTATAGGAACTCCTTTATCAGAAGTAAGGGTCTGCGTTTCAAAATCACCAATTACAAAGGCCACCAAATAACTTGCCATAGGCGCTTCCATATCATAGCTCCATGCCACCTGTTGTCCTTCTCGAGATGTGCCGATCAGCTTGCCATTGGCCATAACTTTCTTGCCTTTGGAAGTGAGTATCGTCAGGTCGAATTCGATCTTATCATTCATCTCATCCACACTGGGCAGCCAGTGCGATGTATATTTTCCTTGACCTTGTGTCCAAATTTGATCTCCGACAAAATAGAGCGTTTGTTTGGGGGTAGCACGATAGGAAAAAGAGGCGGTATAGGTAGCATCTTTTTTAAAATTACTTCGGAAGGTGATGGTCTTTTCCTCAGCGGTGATCGCTATCGTTTCAGAGCGATCTTCCAAAAGCTGCATTGCAATGGCGTCTACGTGTACTTCCGAAGCATCTTTCAACATTTTAAATTGAACCTCCAGCGCACCTGAAACGGTTTCAGTCGAGGCATCCGGGGCGACAGTTGCCTTGATGGAAAGTACATCCATCGTTCCTAGTTGCGACCAAGAAGTACTCGTAATACATAAAATCAGGGAAAGAAGAAGGTATTTCATAGGGTGACTACAACAAATGTTCTGCCAAAATAAGTAAATTCGTTCTATGAGCCAGCGATTTCTTCAGACCCCTATCGAATACCTCAAAGGTGTTGGGCCGCAACGCGGAGATCTGCTTCGGAAGGAACTGGGAATTCATACCTTTCAAGATCTCATTCATCTTTTTCCAAATCGCTATCTAGACCGAACGACCTATCACAAGATCAAACAATTGCAGCAGTCGAATGCCGATGTACAAGTCATCGGTAAAATCATTCACCTGAAAACTGTGGCACAAAAACGAGGAAAGCGACTAGTGGCTACGTTTATGGATGACACGGGGAAAATGGAACTCGTTTGGTTCCGTGGTCATAAATGGATTCGTGAGAATTTAAAGATCAACGAACCCTACGTAGTCTTTGGACGCGTGAATTGGTTCAACGGACTCTTTTCCATGCCGCATCCTGATATGGAGCTATGGAAAGACCACAAAAACAAAAGGCGATCTGCCTTGCAACCCCTCTACCCTTCCACCGAAAAATTAACCAATAGCGGCATTACCAACAAAGTGATGAGGTCGTTGATCGCACAATTACTTTCGGAAACGCAGCTCAATTTTAGAGAAACCCTTCCCGAAAACATGAGGAAGGAACTTCGCCTGATGGCTAAAAAAGAGGCGGTGGTGAATGTTCATTTTCCGCAGCATAATGATGCTTTGGCCAAAGCTCAATATCGTTTAAAATTTGAGGAGTTATTTTATATCCAACTTCAGTTAATTCAGAAAAATGCCTACCACAAATCGAAATTTAAGGGACACCCTTTTTCTCAGGTAGGCGATTACTTCAATACTTTTTTTGAAACGCACTTGCCGTTCCAACTAACCCAGGCTCAAAAGCGAGTGATCAAAGAGATTAGAAATGATTTGGGAAGCACTGCACAAATGAATCGCCTATTGCAGGGAGATGTAGGAAGCGGAAAAACCATCGTCGCATTTATGTCGATGCTCATTGCCCTTGACAATGGATTTCAAGCCTGTTTGATGGCACCAACAGAAATATTAGCCATACAACATTATCAAGGACTTCAAGAATGGTGTACCCTGATGGACATTGAAATTGCGCTACTCACCGGCAGTACAAAAACCGCTGAACGAAAAGAACTGTTTTCAATGTTGGAAGAAGGCACCTTACAGCTGCTAGTAGGAACGCACGCCCTTTTGGAAGACCCTGTGGTGTTTCATAATTTAGGATTGGCCATTATTGATGAACAACATCGCTTTGGGGTTGCACAGCGCAGTAAATTATGGCGCAAAAATGATCGTCCGCCGCATATTTTGGTGATGACGGCCACTCCTATTCCCAGAACATTGGCTATGAGTTTATATGGAGATTTGGATATTAGTACGATTGATGAAATGCCTCCGGGAAGAAAAGATATTAAGACGGTGCATCGATATGATGCAAATCGGTTGAAGGTTTTTCGATTTTTGAAAGAAGAGATCCAAAAAGGGCGACAGGTGTATATTGTGTATCCGCTGATTCAGGAAAGTGCTACCATGGACTACAAAGATCTGATGGATGGGTATGAAAGTATTGTACGTGAATTCCCAATGCCTGATTATCAGGTTTCCATTGTGCATGGCAAGATGAAGTCGGCCGACAAAGATTATGAAATGGAGCGTTTTGTAAAGGGAGAAACCAACATTATGGTCGCTACCACCGTAATTGAAGTAGGGGTCAATGTTCCAAATGCTTCGGTGATGGTAATTGAAAGTGCAGAGCGTTTCGGACTCTCACAATTGCACCAACTACGAGGTCGTGTGGGGCGCGGCGCCGAACAAAGCTATTGTATCTTGATGACGGGGCATAAACTTTCGGCAGATGCAAAGACGCGCTTGGAAACCATGGTAGGTACTTCAGATGGTTTTGAGATCGCCGAAACCGATCTAAAGCTACGCGGTCCCGGAAATTTGATGGGGACTCAGCAAAGTGGGGTGCTCAGTCTTCAGATTGCGGATATTACTAAAGATGGGCCCATTTTAAAACTAGCACGTTCTTATGCGCAGCAACTTCTAAAACAGGATCCAACACTTTCCGAAGAAAAACATCAAAATATACTTCTTACCCTTCGCGAAATTGGGAAAGATCAGGGGTTATGGAAATATATTTCTTAACTATCTAAAAAAAGTTATATTCGCACCAAAGCCTTTTGTATGTTTAAAAATCTATTGTTTGTTGCTGCCTTTTGTGTCATTACATTAGGTTGTAGCAAAGACGATCCTGCGCCACAAGATAGCACTACACAACAAGATAGCACCGATGATGACACCACAAATCCGCCTGACCCGGATGATGGCTACACTATTGCGGATCCAGCATTTGTTACCGGTTCTACGGCGCGATTTTCTATGACCAATATAAATACTTCCATATCTGAAATAGGGTTGGTATATGCTACCACTCCCAATCCAACCACGGCGAATGAAACCTTGGTTTCTGCAGAAACCATTGGCGACTTACATTTAGTTATTTCAATGTTGGAGGCCGAAACCACCTATTATGTCAAAGCGTATCGCAAGACCGGATCTGAGATTGAGTATTCTAATGAAATAACATTAGAAACATTAAGTGCACGCGGGACAGGTGGCACATTTTCCGGTGATATTGTCTTACTGACACAAAGTGAAATTGATGCTTTTGGTCGTGAGCGTTACATCAATATTAGTGGGAGCCTCACCGTTGCACATGAAGGGGCAACGACAGACCCCATCGTGGACTTATCACCGTTGAATACGATAGAGTCTGTTGGTACTTCGCTAGCCATCCATAGAACCACACGATTAACCACGTTGCTGGGCCTAGAAAATATTGCCTCTCTTACCCAAGGTCTTACGATAGTCGAAAACACAAAACTACGGGACCTACAATACCTTGAGAATTTGACCTCTTCGCAGATAGGCCAACTTTATATTATCGAAAATGATATCCTAGAGGATATTTCCGCCTTGCAGCATGTGGAAATCGTTGAAAGGCTTCTTGTACTTGGAAACCCGCTGCTGGAAACTATTGAGATTCCTGAGTTGCGCACTGTAAATTTTGATGTCGAAATTAGAAACAATTCCTCCATTACTAATTTAAATGGATTGGAAAACTTGACGACTGTCGGCAGGGAATTAACGATTGAAAACAACCCGAATTTGCTTACTTTGGGGGGGCTTATTGCCCTACAAGAAGCAGATGTGATACACATTCTTCGCAATGATTCGCTAACGAGCCTTGACGGTCTCGATAGTTTAGCTACTGTATCAGGCCTTGTCATAGAATATAATGATTCCTTAGAAACCTTAGAAGGACTCAGTGTATCGGGAGGATCACTTGAAGTGGACGCGATTACTATTTGGGAAAATCACAATCTCACTTCGTTGAACGGCTTGTCTTCAGTGCAAGGTAGTGTGGACTCAATTACAATTGTTTACAATCTTTCTATTCAAAGCATTAATGGATTGGAAGGAGTAACTCAAGTAAATTACCTTGGTATCCGGGAGCTACCCGAACTTCAAAATCTCGATGGATTAGAGGGTATTTCCAACATTACTGAAGCAATTATTTTAGATAATCTGCCAAGGCTAGAAAATATTGATGGTTTAAATTCATTAACAACAATTGATGGAAATAATTTTCGTATCAAAAACCTCCCCCTTATTACTAACGTAGATGGACTGTCGAACTTATCATCAGCACCTTCCTCTATCGATCTTGATTTTGAGGACAATATAGCACTTTCAGATTTTTGCGGTTTAAATAACTTATTTATCGTTTCTGGTGCTACCGCCAGACTTGATGTGTCGGGTTGCGCCTACAATCCAGATGAACAGGATATTAGAGACGGAAATTGCAGTCTATAATCTATTGCTCTTCTAATAAAGAAGCTACATACTGCTCAAAATCATTTGTAAATTCGGTGTAGACCTCTCTAGTTGCCTTCCCATTGAAACCAGTGTGAATCTTACGAACCTTTCCCTGTCTATCAATGAAAATGGTCGTGGGATACGATAACACGTGATTTAGCATCGGCAGCTTCTCGTTCGCGGCTTGTTTGTCGCTACTTCCGTATTGCGCCAAAAGAATGGGATACGGAACTTTTTTTCGTTCCTTCAACCGCTGTATGGCCTCCATTGCTTTCGCTTCTGTGGGTGTATATTCAAAGGCTAAGGCAATAAATTCTAAGTCGGGATGCGCATTCTCTTGGAGATATTCCACGTAATATTCGGTTTCGTCCAAACAATTAGGGCACCAAGTTCCCATGATCTGTACGATGACCACCTTGTCTTGAAACTTCGGATCTTCTAATGAAACTAACGCTCCTTCCGTATTCGGAAATTCGAACGCCAGAGATTCGTAACCAGGCTTCAAAAAAGTAAGGGAATCGGCTGCTTGTAGTTCGTACCCGTCATTCCGCTTGGCGACAAAAGGTTCAACCCAATGATTGCCGCTGTAAAAAGTACCATTTAAGGTAGTGTCGGTTACTTTCGCTTCAAAAAGGAATACATGTGCCCCGTCGAATGTGGAGAGTCGTAAGGAATCTCCGTCCACAACGCCTTCTAAAAATCGATAATCCCCTGTCAAGGTTCGAAACGTACCCGTAACAGCATCACCGTTTTGTTCAAAGATACCTTTCGCAAGGTAACGGTCGGCTTCACTTTCTGGACTAAACACAGTTTCCCAAATACCGGCTATATTATTCTCAGCCGCGGTAGTTGTTTCAAAGCGATTTGAATTTCCGTAACTCATTGTAAAAGGCACCACCCGATCGAGACTTGGTTTGATATAATTGCCCGTAATTTTTTCTTCGGAATACACCCCTTTAAAAACTCCTTCAAATACCGGATGTGACAACGTAATGCTGTCCTCCGTAAATTCAATATCGGTCCATTCGATCACTTCCGAAGCATTCATCATTGAAATCACGCCCTCTTCAGACCATTTCATCTCCACAGGAAGTTCTTTCTGAGGAGAAAGCGTGAAGGTCAATCGCCAGTTACCAGGCTTGGGACGATTCGTTTCAGAAGTACAGGAAATAAAAAACAGGGGAATGCAAAACAGCAATAGAGTTCTCATAAAGGGCCAAAATAATTCTCGAGGTTCGAAAGTATGAAATATAGGTCTAAAAAAAACGATAAATAGTATCTTTGCGGTCTCTTAACAACCGATTATGAAGATTTCTTACAACTGGCTAAAGCAATTTGTAAATACGGATTGGGATGTAGAACGTACTGCCGCCCTCTTAACCAATTTAGGGTTAGAAATTGAAGGCATAACGCCCTTTACTTCAGTCCCCGGCGGACTCGAAGGTGTGGTGGTTGGGCACGTAGTGGAATGCGAGAAACATCCCAATGCAGACCGACTCAAACTTACCAAAGTAGATTTAGGCGAAGGCGATCCGGTTCAAATTGTATGTGGCGCCCCCAACGTTGCGAAGGGACAAAAGGTTCCGGTTGCTACGGTTGGAACTACCTTGTACGATGATAAAGGAGCACCTTGGAAGATCAAAAAAGGCAAGATTCGAGGAGAGGTGAGCATGGGAATGATCTGTGCTGAAGATGAATTGGGCCTTGGAGAAAGTCATGATGGTATTTTGGTTCTTGATGACACTTTAGCTGTTGGAACATTGCTTTCAGAAATTTATGAAATTGAAAACGATACGGTATTTGAAATTGGCTTAACACCGAACCGGGCTGATGCTATGAGCCATTGGGGCGTAGCGCGCGATCTTCGGGCGGGACTCTTACAGGAAGGGACTTCCTTGGAGCTCATTACCCCTTCTACCAGTAGTTTTCATATCGATAGCAGAACCTTGCGCATGGATGTGATCGTTGAAGATACAGAGCGCGCCCCACGTTATTGCGGAGTTACACTGAGTAACCTGAACGTAGAGGCTTCCCCACAGTGGCTTCAAAATAGATTAAAAGCGATTGGGTTAACCCCCATTAACAATATTGTTGATATTACCAATTATGTGTTACACGATCTTGGGCAACCACTACATGCCTTTGATGCGGCAAAGATCTCCGGAAATAAAGTGATTGTAAAAACACTCCCTGAAGGGACACCTTTTACGACCTTAGATGGAGAAACTCGCGAACTGCATGAAGAAGATCTTATGATCTGTGATGGTGAAAAACCGATGTGTATTGCAGGAGTCTTCGGCGGAATGCATAGTGGTGTTACCAAAGAAACGACTAGCATATTTTTGGAAAGTGCATATTTTGATCCGGTGAGTGTTCGAAAGACGGCAAAACGCCATGGCTTGAACACAGATGCGTCATTTCGATTTGAACGCGGTATTGACCCAAACATTACAGAATACGCCTTAATGGTGGCCGCAATCATGATGATGGAAATAGCGGGAGGCGAAGTTACCAGCGAGATTGAAGATATTTATCCAAAGAAGATCGAAGACCATCAGGTTGTGCTGAATTTTAAGAGTGTGAAACAGCTGGTTGGACAGGAAATTCCGAAGGAAACTATTAAAAGTATTCTCACATCCCTTGAAATTAAGATCAATAATGTTACCGAAACGGGGATTGGAATGACGATCCCTGCCTATAGGAATGACGTTTTGCGAGAGGCTGATGTGATTGAAGAAGTACTTCGTGTTTACGGCTATAACAACATTGATTTTACCACAAAGCTGAACGCTTCTATTGCTACACAGCCAAAAGTTCAAGACTATCAAATTCGCAACCGCGTAGCAGATATGCTTAGCGGCTTGGGGTATTATGAAATGTTGAACAACTCCTTGACCTCCAACCGATTTACAGCACTTACGGAAAGTATCAAAGAAGCACATCAAATTGGGATGCTCAATCCATTGAGTCAAGATTTAGCGGTCATGCGTCAATCGATGCTATTTGGAGGGTTGACCACGCTGTCTTACAATATCAATAGAAAACAAACACAACTCAAATTTTTCGAGTTCGGAAAGACGTATCACCAATATGCTGAGGCGCGGGAGGAGCAAAAGCACCTCATCTTGTTGGCTTCCGGCACTAAGTTTCCGGATAGTTGGGCGGTCGCTTCAGAAGCAACCGGATTTTTCTATCTAAAAGGAGTGGTGATGATGGTTTTAGAACGGTTGGGGCTTTCAAAGGTTTCAGAAAAGGCGGCAAAGACTGATCTTTTATCCGAAGGAATTACGCTCAACTATCAGAAAAAGGCCATTGTAACGCTAGGAGTGGTTCGCAATAAGGTTGCTAGCACGTTTGATATTGATCAGCAAGTGGTATATGCAGATTTCAATTGGGATGCGATTCTGTCGTTACTCAACACAGATAATATTTTGATGGAAGCGATTCCGAAGTACCCACAAGTAAAGCGTGATTTTGCATTGTTATTAGATGATAATGTGGCCTTTAGTGAGCTTCAAGACGCAGCGTTTCAAACGGAAAAGAAACTATTGAAAGAGGTTTCTCTATTTGATGTGTATACCGGCGAGAATCTGCCAAATGGCAAAAAAAGTTATGCGCTGAGCTTTACCCTACAGGATGATAAAAAGACGTTGACCGACAACCAAATCGATAAGATCATGGGAAAATTGCAGAAGCGATTTGAAACCGACTTTAACGCGAGTTTGCGGTAGGCCAAAAAAGGAAAGCGGCCCCGAAAGGCCGCCTTCTATTAACCCCAACCGCAATTAAATTATTTGGGTAGCACCACGGTATCTACTACATGAATTACTCCGTTTGACTGATTGACGTCGGCGATAGTCACCATAGATTTACCACCTTTCTCATCCATCAGAACGAGGTTTCCTCGATCCATTTTGGCAGAAAGTGTTCCGCCGCTAACGGTTGTAAAAGTGGCTTTTCCATTTCCTTTTTTGATAGCGGCCATAATATCGGCACCACTATAATTACCTGCAATTACGTGATAGGTAAGTACCGTCTGTAATTTCTTTTTGTTTTCAGGTTTTAGAAGCGTCTCCACAGTCCCTTTTGGTAATTTTTCGAAAGCTGCATTCGTAGGAGCAAAAACGGTAAAGGGTCCTTCAGACATAAGCGTGTTGACCAGATCGGCTGCCTTCACAGCAGCGACCAAGGTGGTGTGATCTTTAGAGTTCACCGCGTTCTCTACAATATTCTTACTGGGATACATGGGAGCTCCACCCACCATCACAGTATTTTCCTTTTTCATCATTTTGTCTTGTGCTGTCATTCCAAAAGGCATTGCAATTGCAATGATTAATGCCAGCATCCATTGTTTTGTATTTTTCATATTGTTGTTTTTTTGATGTACTATATAAACGAGAACACTATTGCTTTGGATTTTCGCTACGTTATATTTAGCTTTATTTTAACACCTCTAGAAAGCGTTAAAATGTTGCGTTCTATGATTGAACTTGTTACTTTTAAAGGAAAAGCACGCTATGTTGCCAAAAACTAATATTGAAGATCGTCTCCGTAGAACTCGAAATAAAAGAGTTTCTGAAGAAGCACTTCTGAAGGAAGTAAAAGAAGTATTGAAGCAAAATGAAACGCAACGAATTGCGATCATCGAAACGTTACAATCAGGAGCACCGAACAATGAAAACACATTCGATTATGATCTTTTAGTACCGCAAAGGATTTATCATCTTTCTGATATTAAAAAGATCTGTGTAACGTATCGACTTCGGTTTTTAGATGCTCAATTCTTCAAAGGAGAATTCCCGGAAGAGGCTATTAGTGAAATTAGAAGGTTAGAACGTGATCACAACAATACGCTTTCAGGTTTTAAGATCATTGCTCCGGCAAAGCGGTTAAAGTTAGAAAATGCTGACGATCCTTTACTGTTTGCCCCTATGGGTAACGACTATTTTTATCTGATCCATACGTGGGGAAATGATCTCCATCCGCTTCGAAAATGGTTAATGTGGCCCTACAAGAATTTTGAAAACCTCGTATTTACGGTTTTTGTCTTAAGCCTTTTCTTAACAGCGATCACTCCCATGAGCGCATTTACTCATACGGCAGCAATGCAAGAATATGTACTTATGTTCTTGTTTATGTTCAAAGCCGTAGGAGGAATTGTTCTTTTTTACGGATTCGCAAAAGGGAAAAACTTTAATACCGCTATCTGGAACAGTAAATACTATAATGCATAAGCTATGAACGAAGAACACACCGTACGTATCTATACCGGACCGGCTATGATTGCCAAAGGACTAGCCGCCCGACTTAATGAATTAGGAATTGTTCCTATTGAGCGCAATGATTTAGAATCCAGCATTCAAGGCGGATTTACCACCGGCGTGCCGGGACAAGTGCGCGTTTTTATTCGAAAAGATGAATTGGTAAGAGCGCAAGACGTGATCGACACCTATTTAAAAGAGGTCGAAGAAGAACGCTAAGCGTTCACCGTATACATTTTATCACGAAGCTCTTTTACCTTTGGATCATTCATATAATCATCGAAGGTCATATAGCGATCAATGGCACCATTAGGTGTCAATTCAATAACGCGCGTTCCAACCGTCTGTGCAAATTCATGATCGTGGGTCGTCAATAAAATAGTTCCTTTGAACTTCTTCAGTGCATTGTTGAAAGATGTAATGGTTTCGAGATCCAAGTGGTTGGTTGGTTCGTCCAGCATGAGCACATTGGCGCGCAACATCATCATTCTACTCACCATACAGCGCACTTTTTCTCCTCCGGAAAGCACATTGCATTGTTTCAACGCTTCTTCTCCACTAAACAACATCTTACCTAAGAAACCTCTTAGATACACTTCTTCTCTTTCTTCTTCCGTTTTTGCCCATTGACGCAACCAATCTACCAAGTTCATTTCGCTCTCAAAATAATGGCTATTGTCTAGCGGAAGATAACTTTGGATGGTGGTCACTCCCCACTGATAGGTTCCTGAGTCGGCTTTCATCTTATCATTGATGATCTCATAAAACGCAGTGGTTGCTCGAGAATCACGAGAATACATCACCACTTTGTCTCCCTTAGCAAGATTAATATCTACTCCTTGGAACAACGTTTCTCCTTCAATAGAGGCAGAGAGTTTTTCAATATTTAGTATTTGATCTCCTGCTTCACGCTCCCGATCAAAAATTAGGGCCGGATAACGCCGACTCGAGGGTTTGATCTCATTGACGTTAAGTTTCTCTAACATCTTTTTACGTGAGGTTGCTTGTTTGCTCTTTGCCACGTTAGCGCTAAAACGACTAATGAATTCCTGAAGTTCTTTTTTCTTTTCTTCTGCTTTCTTATTCTGCTGTGCGCGCTGCCGTGCTGCTAACTGACTACTTTCGTACCAAAAGGTATAGTTTCCGCTGTAGTGGGTGATCTTTCCGAAATCGATATCACTAATATGCGTGCATACCGCATCTAAGAAGTGACGGTCGTGAGAGACCACGATCACACAATTATCATAATTCGCTAAAAAGGTCTCTAACCAAGAAATGGTCTCGTAGTCCAAATCGTTGGTAGGCTCATCCATGATAAGCACATCAGGATTTCCGAAGAGCGCTTGCGCCAACAAGACACGAACCTTCTGTTTACCGTCGAGGTCGCTCATCTGGCTGTAATGGAGGCTTTCTTCGATCCCAAGGTTCGACAACATGGCGGCCGCATCACTATCGGCATTCCAACCGTTCATTTCTTCAAAAGCTACCTGAAGCTCCCCGATCTTCTCTGCGTTTTCATCAGTATAATCTTCGTATAACTTATCGATAGTTGTTTTAAGTCTAAACAGTTCTTTATTTCCGCGAACCACCGTTTCTAAGACCCCAAATTCATCACAGGCATTGTGATCTTGTTCTAATACAGACATGCGTTTTCCCGGCTCAAGATGCACGCTTCCGGAAGTAGCTTCTTGTTTTCCGGAAAGGATCTTTAGAAATGTAGATTTACCGGCACCATTCGCGCCGATGATTCCGTAGCAATTACCCTGAACAAACTGTGTATTGACCTCATCAAACAATACACGCTTACCAAATTGTACAGAAAGGTTGGAAACTGTTAACATGTCTCTTTAAATTTTTTGCAAAAATAGCTAATAAACCCCGAATGAAGAAGCCACTCCTTTTTTAAATTAGTTTTAACGAGTAATTAACAACTTGAACTCCTACGGAAACTTACATTTGTTGAACGATTGATTAGTGTGTATGAGGCAAGATTTACTACTTCTCCTAACTTTTTTTTCCCTACTATCTTGTGGTGATACGTCTGATGAACCAACCGATGCATGGATTGGGGGTGAGATCGTAAACCCAAAATATGACTATGTAGTGTTGATGAAAGATCGCCAGATCATTGACACCATGCACCTAGACGAGAACAATTTTTTTCGTTATCATATTGACAGCGTTGAAGAAGGGCTCTACACCTTTCACCACGGGGAATACCAGATCATGCATTTTAGTCCCGGAGATAGTTTACTGCTTCGCGTGAACACAACCGAGTTTGATGAATCACTTTCTTACAGCGGCGAAGGGGCTCGAAAGAACAATCTGCTTATAGATTTCTTCTTACAGAACGAACGAGAGAACCAACTCCTTCCGCAATTCTATTCCCTCTCTCCGGAGGCGTTTGAAAAAAAGATAGATTCTTTGACAGAAGAGCGTAAAAAATTCTTTGATGTATATTTGAAAAAAGAAGAGTCGTCAGAAAGTTTTGTCGACGTGATCGATGCCAACATAAAGTATGACCAACTTTCCAAAAAAGAGCTTTATATCGCAAGACATTCTAAAAAAATGAGTGGAACCGACTTACAAGAGATTCCCGCATCCTTTTACGAGCATCGCAAAAATATTGACTACAATAACGAACTTCTTAAGAACTATTACTCGTATTTCCGCTTTCTAAATAGATTGTTTGATAATCTCGCCTATGATAAGTACAAAAATGAGGAGTCATACGATCGTTATTCTTATACTCACACAAAGTATAAATTGGGCATCATCGATAGTTTGGTGGAAAGTCAGTTATTGCAGAACAGTCTATCCAGAACAAATACACGTCGCTATTTGCTGCGCGCTGGAGATCCTGAAGAAACGCAGGAAATTTACAGCCTTTTTGAAAAATTAAATAAAGATAATGCAGACATTGCAGAGATCAATTCCCTGAAACAATCAGTGGAGAACTTGATGCCTTCGAAACTCATTCCCAATGTAAAATTGGTAACCGTAGACAACACTTTAAAAGACTTACGGTCGGCTATAACCAAACCTTCCGTGTTGTTCTTTTGGACTACAGAGTCTTCCGTACACTATCAGAACATTCACACCAAGGCGGCTGAATTACGTGAGAAATATCCCGAGTATCAATTTATTGGGATCAATACAGACACACATTTTAGAAAGTGGCGCAGTATTGTACGTGCGTTAGGCTACAATGATCAATTAGAGTTTCAGATTGAAGACATCGAAAATGCGCAACAGGCACTAGTATTAAGTTCCATTAGTAAGTCATTGATCGTAGACGAGAATGGAATCATCTTGGAGCATCACACCAATCTTTTCCGCCCAGAATTAGAAACCCAACTCCTAGGATATATCAACGAGTAGTTGAATTATTTAATTTCCTTTTTTATAATCAGCTAAGAATTTTTCTAGACCGATGTCGGTCAACGGATGCTTTAGCAAGCCATCAATTGAAGACAATGGACCGGTCATGACGTCGGCACCAATCTTCGCACATTCTAATACGTGCATGGTATGACGAACCGAAGCTGCTAAAATTTGAGTTTCAAATCCGTAGTTATCATAGATCAAGCGGATTTCTGCGATAAGATTTAATCCGTCTGTAGAAATATCATCTAACCTACCGATAAACGGAGACACGTAGGTAGCGCCTGCTTTTGCTGCCAGCAAAGCTTGCCCTGCTGAAAAGACCAACGTACAGTTTGTGCGTATGCCTTGATCTGAAAAATACTTAATCGCTTTGATACCATCGCGGATCATCGGTACTTTTACAACAATCTGTTCGTGCAGTTCGGCAAGCTCCTCCCCTTCTTTAATGATTCCGTCAAAATCGGTTGCAATTACTTCCGCAGAAACATCTCCTTCCACAATATTGCAGATGTCTACATAATGTTTGAGGATATTATTTCGACCTGTAATTCCTTCTTTAGCCATCAAAGAGGGATTGGTAGTTACTCCGTCTAACACGCCCAAGTCTTGAGCATCACGAATCTGTTTTAAATTGGCGGTATCAATGAAGAATTTCATAGCACTTAAAATGTATGTTTAGGCTACAAAAATAAGGAAGAAAGAGGTTATGAAAAACCTTTCTCATGAAACTTTCGCACAAGTATTGTTAATAACACACCTGGCATTATAGTTTGTAATGTCGCATCAGCATTCGCTGGTATACCTTGTCCGGCAAAATACGTTTTAATGCGATCGAGAACTTTTGAAGAAACGCACCAACCTTATAATGTATCTTCGGATCTTTTGTCTCAATGATCTGCTGTATCACGCGAGCCATTCTCAAAGGATCTTCCCCACTGTCTACATGTTCGTTCATGGTCGCTAACGTACGGCCATACGCATCGCGGTAAGGAGAATCTTCCAGTACCGGAGCGTGATATCTGCCGGCCGCAATATTGGTCGCAAAATCGCCAGGGGCAACATTCACCATCTTAACACCAAACTGCTCGGTTTCCATACGATACGCCTCCGTCGTAATCTCTAATGCCGCTTTTGTTGCCGAATAGATACCGCGATAGGGCAACCCCATGTACCCGGCGATGGAAGTGATGTTGATGATATGTCCTCCTTGTTGCGCTCGCATCACAGGTAAAACTTTTTTAATTAGGTGCAACGGACCGTAATAATTGGTTTCAAAGGCTTTTTTAATTTCTTCGGAAGGAGTTTCCTCTATCGGACCGGTAATTCCCACTCCGGCGTTATTGATTAATACATCAATACGTCCAGCTTTTTTTAGTACTACTGAAACGGCAGCATTAATACTTTCCGGCTGCGTTACATCTAGCGGTAATAAGGTAAAGGGTAAGGAAGCTTGATGCTTATCGGGAGTTCTACTTGTTCCGAAGACCGTGTAACCTTGTTGGTGTAAGAAAGTTGCAATTGCTTTCCCGATTCCTGAAGAAGCGCCGGTGATAAATAGTACTCTTGCCATAGTGGGTCACGTCAGCCGCAAAGATGAGGGTCTGCGGTTACATTTACAAATTATCACCAACAAAAAATGGCAAGCTACCTACATCACACCGCTACGACCATCTACCCTTGCTGCGTTCCCGCCCTGGGGGATTCAACAGGAGCTGGTTGTGTAGGACTTGCCACTGCAAATATACGCTCATTTTGTAGCTTCTCCAAGGATTTTTTCGAACGATTCTATTTTCGTACTTTGCCAAAAAATGTCCCTGGGATGACGTCTTCATACAACTATATCATTTTCATGATTTTGGCAATTTTAGTGGGAGGTTGTGGAAACCAAACCAACGATCCAAATCAATTATTTTCCATAACGATCGAAAATAAAAAGAAAGCGTATCGCCCTTCAGATGTGTTGGAAGTTTCGCTTCAGAATAAAAAAGGAAAAGAACTCGATTCTGTAGTGTATTTTCTTCAAGAAGAACGTCTCGCCACCGGAGAACCCACAAAAGCTACCACCGTTTCGTTACAAGAGCAACGATTAGGTTCCCGAACACTTAGCGCAACCATTTATTCCGAAGGAGAACAATACGAAATAAGTCAGCAGGTCCTATTACTATCAGATACCCCACCAACCCTGTACACCTACGAAATATTAGCAGCATATCCTCACGATATCAATGCCTACACGCAAGGCTTAGAATTTAAAGGAGACACGCTCTATGAAAGCACGGGACAATATGAAAAATCCTCCCTGCGAAAAACCGACTTCGAGAGTGGTGAAGTTCTCCAGAAAGTAACCTTAAAAGATACTTACTTCGGCGAAGGCCTCACCATCCTAAACGATAAGATCTATCAACTGACTTGGCGAGAAAATACCGGATTTGTGTATGACGTCAATACCTTAGATCGTATTCAGACCTTTTCCTATGGGCAGAGCAAGGAAGGATGGGGACTGTGCAATGATGGAAACGTACTTTATAAAAGCGACGGTACCCAACGTATTTGGCGATTGAACCCTAGCACTTTACAAGAAGAAGATTATATAGAAATGTATACCCATAAGGCGCGTATTAAAAGTGTTAATGAATTGGAATGGGTAGACGGTAAGATCTACGCAAACATTTATGAAGCCGAAGGCATTGCGATCGTGAACCCAGAAACCGGTGCTGTAGAAGGGGTGATTGACTGTAAAGGTTTGAAAGACGAGGTCACGCAACACGACGCGTTGAATGTTTTAAATGGAATTGCGTACAAAGGCGAACCAAACATCCTCTATCTCACCGGAAAAAATTGGGATAAGCTCTTCAAGGTTCGTATTCTGAAGAAATAGATTGAATACCTTGTCGTTGTGTTATTGTTCTCTAAGAAATTCTAAGGCCTAGACAATAAGAACCTATTTAAAAAGTTATATTTTTACTGAAAATATTGGTTGATGAAATACCTATACACCCTTGCGGTATTGGCCTGTTTGGTCCTTTGGAGTTCTTGTCGGAATGATTTTGAAACCGTTGCATCCAGCGGAAATCTTGAATTCTCTCGCGATACTGTATTCTTAGATACGGTTTTCACGAATATTGGTTCTAGCACCTACAATCTTAAAGTCTATAACCGAAGCGATGAAGATATTAATGTCCCTACGGTTCGACTCTCCCAAGGGGAGGCTTCCAACTATCGTTTGAATGTGGATGGAGTTCCCGGAAAAGAATTTCAGGACGTACAGATCTTGGCCAAGGACAGTATTTTCATCTTTATAGAAACAACGCTCGACATCAATAACCTTCCTAACGGTGGAAACACACAATTTTTATATACCGATCAGTTGGTCTTTGAAGGCGGCGGAGGCGCACAACAGGTAGAATTAGTAACCTTGGTGCAAGATGCGGTATTCCTCTTTCCCGAACAATTTGCAGATGGCACGGTTGAAACACTGAATTTAGGAATGGATGGTGACGGTAATGATGTTCTCATTGAAGGGTTCTTTTTAGACGACAGCGAACTCACTTTTACCAACGAAAAACCCTATGTAATTTACGGCTATGCGGCCGTTCCTCCAGAAAAAACCTTGACTGTAGAAGCAGGGGCGCGAATTCACTTTCACCGCGATAGCGGCATTTTGGTAGCCAATACCGGTTCTATGAAAGTGAATGGAGAACCGAGTACCGACCCTGAAGCTTTGGAGAACGAAGTGATCTTTGAAGGCGACCGATTGGAGCCTGATTTCGCAACGATACCCGGTCAATGGGGCACCATTTGGTTAACAGCAGGAAGTACCAACAATGAATTTCGCTACACCACCATTAAAAATGGTATCGTAGGCATCCTGATGGATAGCAATGATGGAGACGAAACTCTACGATTGGAGAATGTGCAGATTTACAATAGTTCTAATGTTGGGTTGTTGGCACGAACCGGAAATGTCTATGGCGAAAATATGGTGATCAATAACAGCGGGCAATCATCTCTCGCCTGTTCGTTGGGGGGCACCTATGAGTTTAATCACTGTACCTTTGCAAATTATTGGACGAACGGATTTAGGTCGTTTCCTAGTGTTCAGTTAGATAACGTGTTGCAAGTGAGTGAAACCGAATTTCTAACAGAACCGCTAAACGCTACGTTCAATAATTGTATCATCTACGGAAATGAGCAACGAGAAATTGGCTTGATTGAAGATACCAGTGAAGCGTTCGTGTTCAGCTTCAACAATTCGCTTATTCAATTTGATGATCCTGCCGGTGAATTCGCAGAAGATGAAAATTATAACAATCCGGACTTCTATCCCGGCTGTGTGTTCAATGAAGACCCTGTATTTCAGAATACTGAATTGAATAATTTTAATATTGAGATAGGGGCTTCCGGCGCCGAGAACATTGGTGCATCAGGCATCCCACCGATGCTTGACCTCAATGGAGTTCCACGTCAAACCCCACCAGATGCCGGGGCTTACGAAGCCACTGTTTTTCCGGAAGATTAATCCTTTTCCGTTCTTTAACTGAACTATGCCGTTCTTTCTTTCAGAGAAGACGTTGTTTTATTGAGTATAGTATACCTCTTACAGTATTGAGATATTTGGAATAACAACCAAATAATTTCAATTATGAAATGCAACTATCTCATTGTAATAGTATTCTATTTTTGCCTCTCAAGCTCGTTTGCACAAGGAGAGAAAAACTATTGGTTTTTTGGCAATAATGCCGGACTCGATTTTTCTTCCGGGACAGCAACAGCAATTTCCGGAAATCTCAACACTTTTGAAGGCTGTGCTTCCATAGCCTCATCGGCGGGAGACTTATTATTCTACACCGATGGGATCACAGTATATGACCCGTCTGGAAGTCCGATGACAAATGGGGGTGGCCTGTTAGGAAACCCCTCCTCTACCTCATCAGCCATCATTGTACCCCTTCCGCAGAGCACCACTCAATACATTATCTTTTCCGTAGATTTTGTAAACGGAACGAACGGTATCAATTACAGTATTGTAGATATGGATGATAATGGTAACGGGGTATATGATCCCGGAGTTGATTTTGGGCAAATTCCAGCAGGTTTAAAAAATATAAATCTGCCCGGCCCCACAGGAGAACGCATTTGCGCGGTTAAACACAGTAATGGGCAAGACTACTGGG
Source organism: Flavobacteriaceae bacterium UBA4166 (assembly GCA_002379985.1). Classification (GTDB taxonomy): domain Bacteria; phylum Bacteroidota; class Bacteroidia; order Flavobacteriales; family Flavobacteriaceae; genus DFVG01. Next base: position 10,614 of record DFVG01000013.1, on the reverse strand, counting down.
TGACAGCTACAGAAAAGAACACGAACACCTTTTATACCTATCAAATTACTCCTTGTGGTGTCAACACAACGCCACAGATACAATCGGTGGGCCCTACCATGTCTGCAGGATATTATATGAAACATTCTCCCAGTGGCGGAAAAATTGCACGAACTGATGGCACAGCAGCCGAAGTGTATCTCTATGATTTTAATACCGCCACAGGAGTAATTTCTAATCCGCAATTTGTAGGAAATGCTCCGGTAAGACCCTATGGAGTCGAATTCTCTCCGAACGGCAATATTCTATATTACACTGATTTTGCCAACAGCAACGGAACGGGAACAGGAAGAATCTATCAGGTGTCACTATCCCCTACCATTGGAACTCCGGTACAAATTGGGACCATACCAAATCAGGGAGGGCGCTATGCTGTAGGAGCTATGCAACTTACTCCTGAAGTTCCGTCGCGAATATTGATCACCAAAGATGGAGAGAATTCGTTAGCCGCCATCAACAATCCCGATGTAGGCGGTGCTTCAAATTTTGTGGCAACAGCTGTTACACTTACCGCAGGAGCAGTAGGGCATTTGGGGTTGCCCACATTCATTTCTGGGGAGGTCGCCCCATCGAGTTGCTTAGATTTTGACCCTTTCGCCAATGCAGCTCCCACTATTATTTCCGCAGCAGTTAAAAATGAATTGAACAATAATTCTTTTTTCGGAAAGGATAAAGAATATGGAGACGTTGATAATGATGGTGATATTGATATTTTGTACACAAAGAACAATGATGAACTTCACATTTTAGAAAATACGGCAGGTCCTGGAGTGATGCCTATCTATAACGTGCCGGGCACTTCAGCCTTTGGCCCAGCTTTTCAAGCCTATAGCTATCGCTTTATCGACTGGAACGGTGATGGTTGGAATGATATCTTAGTTTCAGGTATCGATACGGCAACGAGCAATGCTGGCATTTGGCTATTTATTAATAACGGAAGTGGCGGATTTCCTTCCAATGGAATTCCCTTCATCAATGCCGGACTCACCATACCAGATCAATATGCATTTAGCAATCTTGATCTCATCGCCGTGGGTGATCTGAACAATGACGGACTACATGATATTCTAATCAGCAATCAGAGTGGCACCCTAGACGGCACAGCGTATTTCGAGAATTTAAATAGTACGATACCGCCCTATTTCGGGCTGACCGGCGCGCAAACATTCAATGGTAGTACTATCGTAAATCCATTTCTTCCGGACGATAGCGGGAGTTATCATACGCCTGAAATTTATGATGCAGATTGTGATGGCGACTTGGATGTGCTCATTAGTGATCCGTTATTACCTAGTCCGACTTTCGGTGGTGGTAGAATGTACTTTCATGAAAACAACGGGAACAGCACCAGTGGTACGCTTCCGGATGTGAATATTACCGGAGTGGATAATCCCTTTGGTTTCAGCGACGACCCCGGCACCTCCTCTCCGCTGGCTTGTGACTGGCTCATTACGAGAATTGTTCCTTTCATTAACCCAAATTGCCCTATTGCCATTAGCTACAATTTATGCGACGAAGAGTTTTATTTCTATAATCAAGATTGTGGCTGTGAAGGAACAGGAACGTCTGTATTTGCCATCGAAGAGCATTCAGAAATTAATGACACTCAGAAGATATATTTATATCCTAATCCGGCAGAAAATTACGTTGAGATTGTTAGCGAGAACCCGTTAAAGCGAGTAGAAATTTATAGTATCACCGGTCGTTTGATGATTACATCCCAAAATTCGGATACGACAATCGATATTGAAGAATTACCTTCCGGAATCTACTTTGTTCGTATCGCCACAAACAACCTCACAAAAACGATTCGATTGATCAAATCTTGAAAATGAGAAGAGCTCTATGTTTTAGTTAATGTCACCACAGAAGAAATTGGCCTGAAAATCAGGTCAATTCTTTCTATGGATTGCAAACCTGTTCGATTTAACTTAATTTACCCCAATGCACGGCAGACTACTAGCAATTTTTCTCCTTCTTCCCTGGTTACTATTGGGGCAACAGGAGTATCAATTCTCTACGGCTAATGGACTGCCTTCAAATACCGTCTATGATATCGTCCAAGATAGTGCCGGGTTCATTTGGATAGCTACCAGCAAGGGAGTTGTAAAATATGATGGCACCTCTTTCAAAACTTTTACCGTAAAAGACGGACTTCCCAACAATGACACTTGGAAACTAGAAGTGACGCCTAACGGCAATGTTTGGTACGTCTCTAAAAGCAATAGGCAAGGCTTTATAGCGAATGATAGTGTTTACAGTTTTCCGATAGAAAATAATAAGACTATCAGTCCGAGAAGTTTTGGCATAGAAAATAACAATTTGGTCTTGTATGGAGGGGGCACCTTTGATTTACAACAAGGTGTTTGGAAGAGGACGCCCCCCGCTAAAATTGGTGAAAGACCAAAGTTGGCCCTTCATATAAATGATAGTATCATCATGAATAATGAGCAATCACATGTTGAGATCTACCAATTAAAGAATGCGGTCCTAAAAAAATTACAACGTATCGAGACCACTTCTTCCTTTGATTCTTTGAGCATTCATATGATTTCTTATGGTGTCTACAACAACGTGATCTGGCAACAACTTGAAGATGTTTTGTTGTTAGTTGATTTCGAACATTCCAAGCATCGTATTATTTCCCATAAAAATAACACCAGCCAAAGACCATTCGTCTGGGCCAATGAGCGCACTATACAATGGAAGGTGGATAATCAACTCATCATTTTTAATCACGCTTTCGAAACCGTTGAAACCATCACTCATAACGATCTTCGTGCGTATCATCGCGCAATAAAAGATAGCGATGGAAATCTTTGGATGACAAGCTTGTCCAAAGGAATCAAAATGATCCCTGCCATCAGTTTAACAACGTCACACCACTTTGAGAATAAAAAAGTACACGCGTTGCGGCTCGCCAATGACACTCTCTATGTTGGTGTTAGAAATGAACCGCTGTATTATAAGCTTCAAGAAAAAGTTTTTCCAACGAAATTAAAAGCTGAAGGGAATATTTACGATATCAAATTGACTGAATATTATGGCACCTATGTGTTAGGGGCTTCGCATGCTTCGGCTAAAAAAAATACGCTTCTTCGTAGCGACGTATTTGAAGATGAGCGAGCGCTTCCAAGTTCAAAACGAGAACAACCCTTAGGTCTTATCGATCTATACGAAACTAGAAATACACACTATCTTCTTACCCATGATCATGTGTTCGCAAGAACGGTTGGAGATTCGTATTTTGAGCCTCTTTTCCCCTTCAATGGAGGAATTGCCATCACGCCTTACCAAGATCGTCTTCTTCTTTTGGCTAGTGACGGACTGCATCTTATTCAAGAGGACACCCTCGTACCTTTTCCGAAGCAAGACCGGCATCGGCCTATTCCTTATTTGATCGCTACCTCCTATAAAGACAAGCTCTTGCTGGGAACCGATGGGTTTGGGGTTCATGTGCTTCAGGGGGAATCGATAATTCCTATACCTGCAACCAAGGGACTATCAGTAAACCGAATTATCGAGCGGGATGATCACCTTTGGCTGGCAACTCAAAACGGTGTTCAGGTTCTTAAACTTCAAGCTGACATTCAATCCTCAGAGATCGTGGACTCCTACTATCAAGCCGACGGAATTCTAGATCGAAATATAAATGACATCGCCCTGCGAGACAGCCTTTTATTTGTAGCTACTGATCTTGGATTTTCTGAATTGAATTTGAAAAACCGAAACTACGGCAAAGAACCCTCGCTTTATTTTGAAACACATACAGACAGCCTTGTCTTTCCGTATAAAGATGCGGAAGCACTCTCCATAGCCTTCAATACCTTAACCTACACGAACCAAGCAAATCTTAAATACTATTATCGTTTATCTCCAGAACAGCAAACGTGGCAATCAGTAAAAAATCAAGAACTTACGTTTGCAAATTTAGCTCCGGGAGCATACAATCTTGAAATACAGGTTGTCGATCAGCATAAGAACACTTCCAGCCGTCGACTTCCCCTTACCATCTTACCTTTATGGTATCAAACGCTATGGTTTCGTCTCCTTCTAGTGTTGATCACATTTCTTTCTCTTATCGGAATCGGTTATTTTTTCTACAGACAAATAAAAAGCCGCGAACAGCTGAAATCCGCCAGAAAGCAAAAGATCTCAAGCTTAGAGCTTCAGGCTTTGCGTTCCCAGATGAATCCGCATTTCGTGCATAATTCGTTGAATGCCATTCAGTATTTCGTACAGCGGAATGAGGTTGCCTTATCGGAAAAGTATTTATCGCAATTTTCAAGGTTAATTAGGCAGTTTTTTGAGCATTCCCGCACCCAATCTATCACTCTTTCGGAAGAGATCGAGCTACTGAAAAATTATCTTGATATTGAAAAAATGCGGTTTGAGGAAAAAATGGAATACCGCATTACGGTAGATCCTACCTTAGAAACTAATCAAATTAAGATCCCTTCCATGATGTTACAACCCTTGGTTGAAAATGCGATCAATCACGGCATATTTCATAAAGAAACGCAAGGAACGGTCACGCTTAATTTTAAAAAAGAAAGCGAACATCTGCTCACTATTGTTATTGAAGATGATGGCATCGGTATTAACGAAGCTAAAAAATTGAATGTAAATTTTGGAAAAGACCCAACCTCAAACTCCTCTCATGTATTGAGTGAGCGTATTGCATTGTTGCAACAAGAGAAACGCTGGAACATACATTTTTCCGTAGAAGACCTTAACAAATATCCCCAAAAAACGGGTACCCGTGTAATCATTACCTTAGCTATTTAACATGAATATCACAGCCTACCTCATAGACGACGAACCGAAAGCGCTTGCCATCCTAGAAGATAAAATCAAACGCCTCTGTACTCACGTTACGATTGTTGGAAGCACTCAAAAACCAACCGATGCGCTACTAGAAATTCCTAAGCTAGTACCTGATCTGGTGTTTCTAGATGTTGCCATGCCCAAACTCAATGGCTTCGAAGTGCTACAACAGTTTGATGCCCCAAATTTTGAGATCATTTTCGCTACGGGCTTTGACGAATACGCCATAGACGCTATCAAACATTGTGCGATCGGTTATCTCGTAAAACCTATAGATAATGATGAATTGATCGCCGCTGTAGAGATTGCAACGGAAAACATCAGAGAAAAGAATGCGTTGGCAAAAAATCAACAACTCATAGAAAATCTAAGCGTTAAAAGATTTCAGGATAGGAAAATTGTGATTCCCACTCAAGAAGGACTAGAATTCTTAGAAATTAATTCCATTATTCATTGTGAAGGCGTCGATGGATATACCCGAATTCATATCAAGGATAACCCCTCATTATTAAGTTCTTTAAATATTGGTCACTTTGTAAAATCCCTCGAAAAAACTGATTTTTTTCAAGTTCATAAATCGCATCTGGTCAACTTGAACTTTATTAAAAGGTATCTCAATGAAGGATACGTCATGATCAATGACCGTAAAATTCCCGTTTCACGTAGCAGACGGAACGAGTTTCTAGAAATGATCCATAGGCTTTAGTTTTCCCTGAATCCAATTCATACCAATCGTATATTCAGAAGTGCATTTCGTGCATTGGGAGCTACTGATCATCAATTCCATATTTACATAACTATCTTGTTATGAGATATTTGTGGTATTAACCATAAATTTCTCATTATGAATTCAATTACTACCTTTCGATGGTTGGTGCTATGCTGTACCATCCTCGTTTCAACACAAAGTTTTTCGCAAGGGTTTTGCGAAGACTTTAGCAATCCTTCCTCTACCACACCGGTTGGGAATGCTTGTACCGGAGTATACCAACCGGGTATGCTCGACAATTGGGGCGCTCAAAACATTGATGCCTTACAATACTCAAACGTCAATAGCCAAGGGGGCGCTAGTGACTACTATTTATTCTTGGATGATGGTTCCTGCGGAAACGGTGGAACCGTTGCCTTTAACGATGTAGATTATTCCGGAAATTGGCTCACTATGGTGCCTCAAGAAGAGGGCTGTTTTTGTTTTGATCTACGAGTGTTCTTCGTTCAAACCGGAACGATCACAGGCTATAACAGCTTGCGAATTTACAACGGACCCGATCCGGGAAGTTCTACCGTTTCAGCGGTCTTCACACTGACTACTCCCATTGATGTCTCACAAGGTTGGGTACGTATCTGTGCCCCTATCGCGCTGAGCAGCGGAGGGGTTTTACCGAGTAATGCCGATGGCCAATGGACCGTGAATACGGGGAATGCAGCCGACTGGGATGCGCTGATGCTTAATGTGGGTTCACTCGCCTTTGGTGTAGACGTAGCCAGTGGCGATGAACGCTGGGGTATTGACAATATTTGTATCAGCGAGGTTTGTGATGCTACAGTAGGAGGCGAACCTGAGCCGACACCGGATGGTGCTTTTTGCTGTGATGAAAGTGACAATTTAGTGGATAACGGTAATTTTGAATACGGAAACACCGGCTTTAACAGCTCCTACACACAGAATGCCGCAACATTACCGGGGCAGTACAATGTGACCAATTCGGCTGCTGCCTTTGGCACTGCCGTGACCGATCATTCCTTCTGTGAAGACCCTGTTGCCTATCCAAACAATGATCAGTTTTTATTGGTGAATGGAAGAACCACTCAACCCGCCGGAACTAGTAGTCTTATCTGGGGGCAACGTCTTCAGTTGGATCCCGAAAAAGAATATCGTTTCTGTGCGAATTTCAAAAATCTTCCTCAGTGTACCTTTGATATCCTTCCGGAACTCATTATTGAAACCAACACGGGATATTCTCAAACTGTGACGATCAATACAGATCCTTCAGACCCTTGTGACTGGCAAATGGAAAGTTTCTGTTTTCAAGGCGATAGACGTACGGCCATCAGAATTCGACTTTCAGAAGACGGACTGGGTGACGGTAACGATCTCGCCATCGATGATATTTCAGTACAAGAATTGGTAGATCCAAACTTGAGTATTACCGTTCAGCATCAAGGAAATCCACAGCAAGTAACAGGTTCTATCAACACTATTAGTACCTCAGACGATGTGCTTCCATACGACCCGGATCTTTGTAGAGAGCCTTGGTATTGGTATGTCATTACACTGGATAGTGCTAGTGGAGGATCGTTTGTAATCGATTTTTCTGAGCCTTACGGATGGGGGAATAATACGGGGTATAGTTTGTTCAATCCTACAACATCAGGAGCAACACCTTGGGATCTGACCACGAATTTCATTCCGTTCCCTTTCCAGCAGAACACCCTATATTTAGTAGGAATGACAACTCCTAGTTGTTGTGAAGATTGCACCGATGACGGGTTTACGTATCAGGTAATCTATAACAATCAAGCGCCTCTAGGTATTGAAGAAGGACTTACCCAAGCCCAGAAGGATTGGATCCGATCTTGGTTGGGAACTTACGGAAGTGTATTAGGTGGAAAAGCTGCGATTCCTTCGGAAGATAATGCTGATACAATGCGGGCCGGAAATACGGTATCGTCTTCAGAAGTGACGCTATATCCGAACCCTGCGAAAGAAACGCTTCATATTACGAGCAAGAACGGAGCTATCATTCAAGCTGCATCCATCATGGATGTTAATGGAAAACGCGTTCAACAATTGACTGCTCCATTTACGGAAGCGAACATCGAACACCTTACGTCTGGATTATATTTTATAACGCTAGAAATAGGTGAGACCACCATTACTAAGAAGTTTATTAAACAATAGTGGTATTTGAGAAAGAATCCCACCCTGGCTTGGGTGGGATTCTATTTTCTTCGAAACGTATCCTAAAACGGAAGAGTTGTTGTAAAGAAACAAATTGGTGTAGAAGGTGATGCAATCCAACTGCTGATAAATAATTCTATCTTTAACACTCTAAAAACCAACTTTATGAAAAATTACATCTTAACTAGCGCATGCCTCATTTTCTTATTAATGCTTCAATCGTGTTGTTGTAATGATGCGGAAGAGCCTACCGGACTAATTGACTGTTCCATTGCAGTAGAAATGCACGAACAATACCTCAGTGCCAATCCCGGGAATACCGGCGATGTTACATTCGACTTTAAAGAAATGCAGGATTATTTCTGTAAAATTGAAGAAATAGCGAAAGACAGTAGCTATACCAATCTGGGCTTCCGCGTGTATTTTGCAGGAACGCCGGGCCCAAATGGAGAAATTGTGAATACCGTTTTCTTCGCCCCAACATATGAATCGGGTGGTGATACTTTTGTGATGGGAGAGCTTCTAAAAGATCACGGAGACATCGGGAATAACGGTGGCGACATTAACTGTAATCCATGATTCTATTCCTGAAAATAATTCTTTATGGGGTTCAATCCTTTGCGTTTGTCACGGCGGTATATCGCCATCGCGCCAATCGGGAAGGATTGCAACGCCATTTTGCCTATTATTTAGGGTTTGTGCTTTTGATTGAAGCAACCGCGAATACCATGCGAATTGGTTTCAACCTCAGCAACCTCCCCGTGTATAACCTATTTACGGTGGTAAGTTTCTTATTCTTTTTCTATTGGTTCTACACACAACTTCGGAAAACATTCGTGTTGTGGTTTTCCAGCGGCTTCATGATCATTACACTCTACAATTTGGTCACGGTACATCCGCTAAAGGAATTTCTTTACCTTACGCTCTATTCAGGTGCGGTGCTGGTTCTAATCTTCACGATTGCTTATTTCTATCGTTTGTTAAATGCCGAAGAATCTATTCATTTCTACAAGATTCAAGCTTTTTGGATCTGTACCGGATTGCTTATTTACTACATTGGAATATTACCCTTAATGGCCTTATTAGAGTTTCCGGGGTTCAACAGAGTTCATTTTCAATTTGCCATAATGATATTGAACATCTTTCAATATGCCCTCATTTCAAAAGGTCTTTTATGCCCACAGAAAAAATAGATACCTACTTCTTGCTAACCTTTATAGCAATTGCCATTATTTTGGCATTGATCTTCTTGTTCGCAGTATTTCTGAACAAAAAAAATAAGCTCATCAACGAGAAAGCAACCTTAGAACTGGAATATCAGAAGCGGATGTATCAAACCGAACTGAAAGCGCTTCGTGCGCAACTCAATCCGCATTTCGTGCACAACAGCCTCAATGCCATTCTATATTATGTGCAGCAGAACGATGTGGATAAATCTGAAAAATATCTTTCCACGTTTTCGAAATTGATCCGACAATATTTTGAATATTCCAGAAAACAAGAAGTCACCTTGGCCGAAGAAATCGATTTACTTCAAAATTACCTAGACATTGAAAAATTACGATTTGAAGACAAGTTTGTATACCACATCACTACCGACACAAGCTTAGATGTGCAGGAAACCTTTCTTCCCTCTATGCTATTACAACCGCTTGTAGAAAATGCTGTAAATCATGGTGTATTCCACAAAAAAGGCCTTGGGACGATACAAATAATCTTTTCAGCCTTACCCAACCAAGACGGAATTGAAATTATGGTACAAGATGACGGAATTGGGCTGGACGCTTCAAAACGATTGTACAAACAAAGTACGCGTTCGCACCGCTCTAATTCTTCACAAGTATTGCAAGAACGGCTACAACTCTTAAAAGAGGCTAATAAATGGGACATTCAATACAGTATGACCGACCTCACCGCGGTTTCCGAAATAAAAGGTACCCGCGTCACACTAACCATTCAACCGATACGCTCATGATCAAAGCATTTCTCATAGACGACGAACCCAAATCGATTTCAATTCTTCAACATAAACTCAATCGGTTTTGTAAAGATGTAACCGTGGTGGGTAGTACCCAAGACCCTACACAGGCAAAGAAGCTCTTAGAAGAACACCAACCCGATCTTGTTTTTCTAGATGTTGCCATGCCAGAAATGAGCGGATTCGATGTACTGCGCGACATTGAAGAGCCCGGTTTTGAAATTATCTTCGCTACCGGCTTCGATCAATACGCTGTAGAAGCGATCAAGCATTGCGCCATTGGATATTTGGTAAAACCTATTGACAATGACGACCTGATCGCTGCGGTTCAAAAAGCACGCAATAACATAGCCGAAAAGACCGCGTTGCAAAAAAACAAAGCCTTGATCGAAAACCTTAAGATCACCAAATTTCAGGAAAAGAAAGTGGTTGTTCCTACGCAAGACGGACTCGAATTCTTAGCGATAAGCGATATTCTACATTGCGAAGGAAAAGACGGCTATACGCAATTGCATTTCACCAATCGAAAACCCATCTTAAGCTCTCAGAACATCGGTCATTTTGCTAAAATGTTTGACGAACAAGAATTCTTCTTAGTTCATAAATCACATCTAGTGAATCTGCATCATATTGATAAATACCTCAACGAAGGCTATCTCATCATTCGCGAGCATAAAATTCCTGTTTCCAGAAACCGCCGAAGCAGTTTTTTAGAAATGATCCGAAACCGCTAGTATTTTGCCGATTTTCCTTTAGATTGTGTATTATTAATGAACGCGCGAAGGTCATTATTAGCACTTTCCAAGTCGGCTCTTCGTAAATACATCATGTGACCGCTGCGATATCCCTTAAAGCTCAAACGGTCTTT